>DASXPC010000043.1:0-36500 GCA_036493815.1 Fimbriiglobus sp.
ACGCGTTACGCCGGGAACTGTTGCGGGACGAATTATCGGCCGTATTGGCCGCGGCACCGACCGCGAAGAAAATCCACGCCGCCACGGAACGCCTGCTGCAACTGGCCGCGTGAGTGCATGGTTGTTGCGGAAAGTACAGAACGGATGGCAACGGCAAGAAATACATTTACGATTACGAACACAGCAAAGAAACCCCATTGGCAATTACGGCGTCCAATATTTCCCCATACCTGATCGATGGTCCAGACCTCGCGCTTCCAACTCGAACATATCCTATCTGTTCTGTCCCCAAAATGTCTTGGGGGAACAAGCCGACTGACGGTGGTCATTTTATTCTGTCGCCCTCGGAGCGACTCGAATTGATAAATGCCGAACCAGAAGCAGAGAAATATGTGCGGCCTTATCTTGGAGGCGGCGACTTCATCAACGGAATTGAACGTTACTGCCTTTGGCTGCCTGAAGCCTCGCCTAAAGAGTTGCGAGCTCTGCCAAAAGTGCTTGCCCGCATTGAGAGCGTCGCACAGTTTCGCTCGGAAAGCAAAGCTGCTTCCACAAGGGCCTACTCGAAGCATCCGACCCGTTTTCGCCAAATCGCACAACCAAAGGGTGATTACCTTGCCATCCCCGAGGTGTCATCCGAGCGGCGGACATTTATTCCAATCGCCTTCGTCCCAAGCAAGGTCATTTGTAGCAATACGATACAATTCGTCCCCGATGCCAACCGATTTATCTTCGGTGTTTTGACTTCGTCAATGCACATGGCATGGGTAAGACATGTGTGTGGGCGACTTAAATCTGACTATCGCTACTCAAATTCACTCGTTTACAACAACTTCCCCTGGCCCGAATCCCCGTCCGAGAAGCAGGTCGCGGCGGTGGAGGAGAAGGCCCAAGCCGTCCTCGACGCCCGGGCGAAGTATCCGGATTCGTCGCTCGCGGACCTGTACGATCCGCTTGCGATGCCGAAGCCGCTGGCCGACGCCCACGCCGCCCTCGACCGGGCGGTCGACGCCTGCTACCGCAAGGCCCCATTCCACTCGGACCGGGAGCGGGTCGAGTTCCTGTTCGCCCTGTACGAGAAACTGACGCAACCCCTGACGGCCGGGGTGAAGGAGCCGAAGCGGCGGAAGGGAAAGGCCGGCGGCGGGGAGTGAGACTGCAGGTTGGCCACGAATGACAGGGTCGGGACTCCCTGGCCTTTGCCACCTCCCAGTCCCGTCCCGGCTCACGAACAGCGGTGGCATGCCCGCCATTTTTAACACGGGTTCAACGGAAACAACCTCAAGCATCCTATTTGGCTTTGTGGTTCCTCGGTCTTCGGCGAGTTTTGCCCCCTTCCCCGTCCCATTCCGGTAGGCCCCGCGGACTTTGGCGGTGGGGCGGTCTGTATTGACCCCCCCTCCGGGCCGCCTTAGATTGACCGTCTGGACTCCGCCCGGCCCGAGGCCTTTCGCACATGACGACGCAAGCCAAGCTGGAACCGAGCTTTCTGGACCGACTCGGGGACTCGTTCAACAGCTTCATCGAAGGAAGCGTCGGGTTCATTTCCCGCATTATGGGCGGGTCGGCTAATGAACGGACGATCAAGTCGATCGGGTACGTTCGGGCCAAGGGGGCCGAGCAGCACAGCGTGCTGCCCGGGTCGATTCTGGACAAGGTCAACCGGCTCGAGCCGACGATGCAGGCCCTTTCCGATGAGGAATTGAAGGGCTTGTCGATCAAATTCCGCGAGCGGCTGAAGGCGGGGGAGACGTTGGACGACCTTCTGCCCGAGTCGTTCGCCGCGTGCCGGGAGGCGGCCCACCGGAACAAGAACATGCGGCACTACGACGTGCAGATTGTCGGCGGGGCGGTTCTGCACAAGGGGAACATCGCCGAGATGGTGACGGGCGAAGGGAAAACGCTGGTCGCCACGCTGGCCGCGTATCTGAACGCACTCGAAGGAAAGGGCGTTCACGTCGTGACGGTGAACGATTACCTCGCCCGCCGCGACTGCGAGTGGATGCTGCCCATCTACAACGCGCTCGGCGTTTCCGCCGCGTACATCCAGAGCGACCAGGACCCGCAGGACAAGCGGGCCGCGTACGAGTGCGACATCACCTACGGCACCAACTCCGAGTTCGGGTTCGATTACCTGCGGGACAACATGAAGCCCGCCCGGTTCGACGACGAGGGGTTTCACCCGTACTACCGGCAGGTGCAGCGGGTGCCGCTCAACTACGCCGTCATCGACGAGGTGGATAACATTCTGATCGACGAGGCGCGGACGCCGCTGATCATCTCCGGCCCCGCGTACTCGGACGTGAAGAATTACGAGAAGGCGGACGACATCGCCCGAAAGCTGACCGACCTCGAGCGGAAGGGGCGTCAGGAGTTGAAGGAGGCGGGTTCGATCGTGCTTTCGGGGCACGAAGGGGACGGTTTGCAGGTGATGCTGCCGGTGGATGGGACGAAGGTCGATCCGCAGAATCCGCCGCCGAAAGGGGTGTATTTCGAGATCAAGGAAAAGGAGCGGACCTGTCACCTGACGGACCTGGGCGTGCGGGAGGCGGAGAAGCTGGCCGGGGTGGAGAGTTTTTACACGGTCGGGAACATGGAGTGGCCGCACCTCATCGATAACGCGCTGAAGGCGCACCACCTGTATCAGAAAGACCGGCACTACATGATCGCGCCGGACCCGCGGGAGGAGAACCAGCTCGGGATCATCATCATCGACGAATTCACGGGGCGGGCGATGTTCGGCCGGCAGTGGTCGGACGGGCTGCACCAAAGCGTCGAGGCCAAGCACAAGCGGGACGGGGTGAAGATCAAGCAGGAGACGCAGACGCTGGCCACGGTCACGCTGCAGAACTTCTTCAAGCTTTATAAGAAGCTGGGCGGCATGACCGGGACGGCGATGACGGAGGCGAACGAGTTCTGGAAGATTTACAAGCTGGACGTGGTGGCGGTGCCGACGAACGTGCCGCTGCGGCGGGTCAACAACGCCGACTTGGTGTACAAGACGGAGAAGGACAAGTGGGACGCGGTGGTGGGGGAGATTGTGGAATACCACCAGTCGGGCCGGCCGGTGCTGATCGGCACGACGGACGTGGCCAAGAGCGAGAAGCTGTCGGCGTTGCTCAAGCGGCGGGGTGTGCAGCACGAGCTGTTGAACGCGAAGCCGGAGAACGTCGGCCGGGAAGCCGAGATCGTCGCCCAGGCGGGTCGGCTGTCGGCGGTGACGATCAGCACGAACATGGCCGGCCGGGGCACCGACATCATCCTCGGCGGGAACCCGGAAACGCTGGCGTGGGCCCGGCTCAAACAACTCAAAGATGCCCAAGGCACCGTGCTCTACCCCACCCGGCTCGAAGTGCCGAACGACATCTGGGCCCAGACGGTCGCCGACATCGAAAACAAGGAAAAGATGAAAGAAGAGGGGCGGAAGGTGGCGGAGATGGGCGGGCTGCACATCGTCGGGACGGAGCGGCACGAGAGCCGGCGGATCGACAACCAGCTTCGTGGTCGGGCCGGCCGGCAGGGCGACCCCGGGTCGTCGCGGTTCTACCTCTCCCTCGAAGACGAACTCATGCGGCTCTTCGGCGGCGAACGACTCCGCCGGGTCATGAACAACCCCTGGATCGGCCTTAAGGACGGTGAGGCGATCGAGTCCGGCATGCTCTCCCGCCAGATCGAAAAGGCCCAGCGCCGCGTCGAGGAATACCACTTCGACGCCCGGAAAAACCTGCTCGAATACGACGAGGTGATGGACTATCAGCGGAAGCGGACGTACGGGACGCGGCAGTCGATCCTCGACGGCCGAAACCCCCGCGACCTCATCCTCGACATGATCGACACGCAGGTGGACGAGGCGGCCGAGCGCTATCTGGTGGACGACTACGGCCCGGCCAGTTTCGCCGAGTACGCGGCCGGCCGGTTCGGCGTCGAATTCGAACCGGCCGACTTCAAAGGCGGCACCTTCGACGAAGCCTGCGACACCGCCCGCGACCGCGCCAGCCACATGGCCCCCACGTTCGTGGTCGAGGCGATGGACGAAAACCTCAACCCGGACGAAGAGCCGAAAGAGTGGAAGTGGCAGGAAATGACCCGGGTGGTCAATGCCCGGTACGGGTTGAAGCTGTCCGAGAAGGAATTGAAACAGGTCGGCCGGGACGGCTTGTCCGAATACATTCTGGCCAAGGCCGAGGAGAGCATCGCCGCCGTGGACCTGTCCGACGGCCGCCGGTTCCTCGAAAAGGGGTACGGGGCCGCGTCGTTGTGCGACTGGGCGAGGCAGAAGTTCGGCCTGAAAATTCCGACCGAAGAGGCGATCGAACTCGACACGGCGGACGTCGCCAAGCTGCTCCGCCGCAAGGTGCACGAAGCGTACCGGACGAAGGACGAAGAATTTCCGGTGCAGGTGGGTCTGGCGGCGTACCTCCCGGAGAAGATGCGGGCCGACCGCCGGCCGGACCGCGACGCTCTCCTGCGATTCGGCATCGGTCGGTTCCCCGGGGCGGCGATCTCCGAAGAGGTGATCCGCACCGAGCCCCGGTCGAAAATCCGCGAGATGCTTCTGGCGGCCAGCAAGACCTACCTGCCCGTGGCCGACTACCCGGAGATGGGGGCGAAGGTGGACGAGGCCCTGGCCGGGGCGGCGAGTGCCGAGCCGGCGGACGCGGCCGAACTGTCCGAATGGGCCAAAGCCGAGTTGCAGCTCGACATCCCGGTCGAGAAGCTCACCGGCCGGTCCCGCGAAGCCCTACGGTCCGTTTTGCTCAACGCCTACGACCAGAAGTATCGTCCGGAAATGCACGACACCGAACGGAGTCTGATCCTCGACCAGCTCGACAGTGCCTGGAAGAGCCACCTGCTGACCATGGACCACTTGCGGAGCACGGTGAGCCTCGCGGGGTACGCCCAGGAAGACCCGAAGATCGTCTACAAACGGGAGGGGATGAAGATCTTCGACGACATGTGGGCGGGTGTTCGCGACCGGGTGAGCGAGGCAGTTTTCCGGATGGAAGACGTCGGAGACGAGCAGGTGCAATCGGCGTTGTGGGCGGGGGCGAAGGCGATGCACGAACAGGCGGAAAGTGCGATGCGGGCCCAACCGACGGCGGCGCAGCAGGAACAGGTACAGTCTTCGAACCGGGCGAGCGGCGGCGAGGCGAAGAAGGTCGACCCGATCCGGCACTCGGCCCAGCGGGTCGGCCGGAACGACCCCTGCCCCTGCGGCAGCGGCAAGAAGTTCAAGAACTGCCACATGAAGATGGAGCCGGCGCGGTAGAATTCGTCAACCGGGAGGGAAGACAATGAGCCCAACTTTGGCCGAGGTATTGAAGACCGCCCTCGCGTTATCGGCCGAGGAAAAGAAAGGGCTGATCAATTCCCTCCGGGATTCCATGCCGGACGAAGGATCCGAATTCGATCCGGAATTCCTTGCCGAGATCAACCGCCGATCGGACGAATTGGAGGCAGGCACGGCAAAATTATTTACGTGGGCCGAGGTGGAAGCGGTTCTCGAAAAGGACCGTCTGAGCGATGGCTGAGTTCCGACTCCTCAGCGGTGCGAAGGCTGACCTCCGGAGGTCCGAAGCTTGGTATCGGGCCCAGGATACCGATATGGCTCTCGGTTTTCGTGCGGACGCTCACCGCACGATCGATGAAATTGCCCGCAATCCAGACGCTTGGCCACGGATCGATAACCGGCACCGGTTCAAGCCGCTCCGCGACTATCCCTTCTACGTCGTTTACCGAAGGTATTTCGAAGACGTGGTTATCGTTGCAGTATCGCACAACGACCGGTCTCATCGGTTCTGGAAGAATCGCTAGTGTCAACCGGGAACGGACTCCCATGCCCTGGCTTTTAAACTTCGCTTACCTCTTCGTCCTCGGCGTGCTGTCGCCGTGGCTCGTGTGGCGAGCCGTCTGTACCGGACGGTATCGGAAAGACCTTCTGCCAAAACTTTCCGGCCGCGTGAGCGTTCCCGATTGCACCGGGCGACGAGTCGTTTGGTTCCACGCGGTCAGCGTCGGGGAAGTTCACCTTCTCGGGCCACTGGTCGCGGCGTTCCGCCGCCGGCACCCTGCCTGGGTTGTCGTGGTATCGAGCACGACCGACACCGGTCTTTCCGAAGCCCGGACCCGGTTTGCGGACGGGACGGTCGTTCCCTTCCCGTTCGATTTCTCGTGGGCGGTGGGAACCGCCCTCGACCGCATTCGCCCCAGCCTTCTCGTGTTGGTCGAAGGAGAAATGTGGCCGAACCTGCTTCGTGCTGCACGTCGTCGGGGGGTTGCCGTGGCCGTGGTCAACGCCCGGCTCAGTCCGCGGAGTTTTCGGCGGTACGCCCGCGTCTCCGCCCTTGCTCGTGCCTTTCTGTTCCGATACGTCGATCGCATTGCCGTTCAATCGGAGGAATACGCCGATCGGTTTCGTGCGTTGGGCGTTGAAGCTTCGAAGCTCGTCGCGACCGGATCGGTCAAATACGACGGTGCGGTGGGGAATCGCGATTCGGAGAAGGCCGGGCAACTCCGTGGCCTCCTGTTTGGTCGCGAGCCGAAGCCGGGCGAAATTCTGGTCGCCGGCAGCACCCACGCCCCGGAAGAGGCGATCGTCCTCCGCACATTTCGTCGACTTCGCGCCCGATTTCCGGCGCTTCGCCTCATTCTCGTTCCCCGTCACCCGGATCGGTTCGAGGAGGTCGCCCGGCTCGTCGAATCCACTGGCTTTGCATTCGTTAGGCGTTCTCAGATCGAGGCAGCCCTCGTCGACTGCCCGCCCGTTATCCTCCTGGATTCGGTCGGCGAGCTCGGGGCGGCGTGGGCTCTGGCCGATATTGGGTATGTCGGCGGCACGCTCGACGGCCGGCGGGGCGGGCAGAGCATGATCGAGCCGGCCGGGTACGGCGTGCCCACGGTGTTCGGGCCGCACGTCTGGAATTTCCGGGACGCGGCCGCCCGACTCGTCGAGGCCGGCGGGGCCGTGATGGTAAAGGTCGAAACCGAATTGGACGGCGTGCTCGCCCGACTCATCACTGACAAAGACGAACGAACCGCAATGGGCACCGCGGCCCGCGACCTCGTCCGCCGGCAACAAGGGGCGACGGAACGGACGCTCGACGTGTTGCACGGGTTGATGGGGGAAAGTGTCTTATTACCGAGGGCCGGGTGACCCGTTCCGCGTCTCGGAACGATTGTGTACCATGCTGGGTAATGGCCCCCGCCGCCTACTTGAATGGGCAATTCATTCCGCGATCGGAGATGGTTCTTCCCGTCACCGATTTCGGCGTTTCGTCCGGCGTAACGGTCGTGGATAACTGCCGGACGTATCGGCAGAAACTCTTCCGCTGGCCGGACCACCTCGCCCGGTTCCGTCGGGACTCTGCCGCCTGCCACATTCCGGTCGACCGTTCGGACGACGAGCTTACCGCGACGGCGGCGGAGCTCGTTCGGCGGAACGTCACATCGCCCGACGAACTTCAACTCGTTACGGTCGCCACTCCGGGCCAGGCGGGCGGACCGCCCACGCTCGGGATGTATACCTATCCGGTCCCCGTCGCCCGCTACCGGCCGTTCTTCGAATCGGGCATTCATCTGGTGACGGCCGGTTGTCACCCAACCGTTCCCGGTTCGCTGCTCTCCCCCCGCGTCAAACACCGAAGCCGGCTGGTTTGGTGGCTGGCGGAGCAGACCGTGCCGCACGGGGCGATCGCGGTACTCACCACCGACCCGGCCGGGGCGACGTTCACCGAAACGGCGATCGGAAACCTGCTCTTCGTCGTCGACGGAAGCGTAGTCGCGTCCGACCCGGCACTCGTACTCGACGGAATCAGCGTCCGAGTCGTTCGCGAGTTGTGTTCCTCGTTGCGCATCCCTTTCCGGGAAGCGCCGCTTACGCGTACGCTCCTCCGATCGGCGGGCGAAGTCCTGTTGACCGGCACCGGCTTCGGTCTCGCGGGCGTCCGCCGGGTGGACGACGCGGACATTCCCTGGCCCGGGAAGGTGGGTCGGGCCCTAGTCGCCGCCTGGTCCGAATTGGTCGGTGTGGATATTGCCCGGCAGTTTCAAACGCCCGAATCGGACACGAGTTTGAGCAGGACCGAACCGATTTGAACGACGTCGCCCGTGTGGATTTCGGTCGCCTGTCCGGGGACCAGTCTCGTGCGGTTGACCAGGGTTCCGTTGAGGCTGGACAGGTCTTCGACGGTGATCGTATCGGGGTTCGTTCGAACGATCGCGTGGCGGCGGGAGGCCATGGCGATGTCGGGGAGTTCCTGATCGGCGAGGTCGATGTCGACGTCCGGTATGGCGGCCCGGCCGATGACGTTCGGACCGGGAAGGAGTTTGTACTCGATGTCCACCCGGGCTCCCCGCAGCACCAATAGCCGGGCGGTGGGGAACAACGGGGTTTGGGCCAACGTCGGCGCGGCAGCCGAAGTCAGGATGTCCTGGATCGAAAAATCCGTGGAACCTTCGCCCGGGAGGGTATTGCCGCACAGGGCACACGACCCCGATTTGCTTTCCACCTCACACCGGCAGTACGGGCAGGTGTTCACGGCGTACCGTCTCTCAAGTGACGGTTTGTACTTTACTTCCGAAACGGTTCCGAGGCGATTCCTTTTTCCCACCACTCCGTAAATTCCGCGTCTTCCACCACCGAAAAATCAGCCCGGGAATAAAGGTTCCGTGCCCGGTTATCCTTAAAGGACCGCAGTCGGACCGTCCGGAGCCCCAGCCCGGCTGCTGACTCGCAGACCCGGTCGAGCACCCACCGGCCCAGGCCCCGGTTCTGGTAGGAAGGAACGATCTGCAAATCTTCGAGTACGAGCACCTCGTCCCCCATTTCCGCACGGACGAATCCGACCCGCTCCGTACCGAGCCGGAGGACGTCATTCCGCGTGCGGTCGTAGTTGGTCCGAAATATCGCTTCGCTCCACTCGGACCAATACTTCTCCACGAACGGGAGCATGTTCGTCCGCGTCAGCTCGTGTGCGAATTCATAGTCGTCCACCCGCGCCGGGGCCAGCGTCAGGGGCTCTTCGCGGATTTCCAGAGCAACGTCCCCAGTCGGTCGATCGGGGGGTGCCTGGAGATCGAGTTGGAGGATGTTTCGTTCGAGGAGCTTGGCGCGAATTTCCACAGCGAACCTTGCCGTCGTGAGGTCGATCACACCGACGGGTTTGTCGTTGATGAATACACCACCGGGGCCGGGCGGATTCGGAATCGTGAGCCAGACGGTTTCGTTGGGGGCCAGTGTCCGTGGTCGGCCGAACCGGCGGGTGTGGCGGGCGATGCCGGGCGACGGTTCG
The DNA here is from genome assembly GCA_036493815.1 of Fimbriiglobus sp. GTDB lineage: Bacteria > Planctomycetota > Planctomycetia > Gemmatales > Gemmataceae > DASXPC01. The sequence continues at coordinate 9,291 of DASXPC010000043.1, forward strand.
GCGACGGTCCAACCGCCGCGGAGGCGGATCGTGTGCATGGCGTTATTTTAGTCACAAACCGGAAGGGCCGAGGTAGGGGCCGAGAGGCCCCACGCGGGCGGGTCGTTTCGTTTAGTAGGAGAACTGGCTGGTGAAGTAAAAGTTGGTCCCGGGTCGGTAGAACGGCATGTTGATATTCACGTTATTCCCGGCGATCGGGTCGAGGTGTTCGCGGTAGAGGCGGTCGCCAATGTTTTCGACGCCGGCGGTGAGTAGCAACCGGTCGGACGCCTGCCAGAAGCCGCGGACGTCGAAGGTGGTGAATCCGGGGGTGGGTTGTTCGCCGAGGCTGGTGGCGACGGAGTTTTGTCCCGCGACCATCCGGGCGGAGAATTCGAGCTGCCACCGCGGCTTGTCGGACTCGGGGTGGAGCCGGAAGCCGATCCGGCCTTCGAGCGGCGGGATTTGGGGAAGCGGTTCGGTGTCGGCCGAGAAGTCGCGGGTCGCCGGGTCGTTCCGCCGGCTCGACTGCACGTTTGCCGGCCGGCGGACGTCCGTGTGCGTCTGGTCAATCCCCTGCACGTAGCTCACCGTACCGAACCCGGTCAGCCAGCCGGTGAGGTTGGCCTGTCCGTACGCCTCGAACCCGGCCAGCGTCGCGAGGTCCGTATTCGTAAATACCACCTGTGTGAGACTCCCGTCCGTCGAGGTTTTGTTGGCGTCGTAAGTGATGTAGTCGTGGACGAAGGCGTAAAACCCGTTGACCCCGGCCTGGAACCAGCCGTAATCACCCTTCAGCCCGACGTCGAACTGGGTGAGCTTTTCCGGACTGATGTTCGGGTCGCCGATCAACCGGCTGGTGCCCTGCTGCAACGTGCCGATGAACGGGCCCGAGGCGTACAGTTCGGTGAGGGTCGGCGGCCGCTCGGCGTGGCCGACCGACGCGGACGCGGTCACGTTCTCGTCGATCTTGAATTCGGACGAAAGGAACGCGGACAGCAGCAGGTATTGCCGGGTCAACGCCCGGTTGGACTGGTCGGCCGAATAACTGAACGGGTCGATGGTGGTCTGGGGACCGGTGGGGCTTTGCGACGGACCCAGAAGGTCGATGTTCCCGGTAATCAGCCGCGGGTTCGAGGACGCGAACGCCCCGTCCACCCGCCCGCCCGCGGTCATTTTCAACCGCTCGCCCACCGGGAGGGTTCCCTGCGCGAACAGCCCCGGGTTCACGATGTTGCTGTTCGGTATGCCGGTATTCTGATCGAGTTGAGACGGCGTGGTGGTGATCGGAATCCCGGCCGGCGGGTTCGTGGGGTGAGTCGGGTCCGGGCCGGCCAGATTAATGCCCGAGATCTGCGTCAGGCGAATGTTCTCCGTCAGCCCCTGGCCGACCACGCTCAGGTCGTTGCCGACTTTCAGGTTCGCCCCGGCCTCGTCGCCGAAGAGACCGGTCAACCGGTATCCGATGGACCGCGACGCGAACCGGCTGGTCGACTGGTCGGTGAAGTTGAAGACGGGGAGGCCGCCCGTGCCGCCGTTCGGGTCCTGCTGGCGCTGGCCGTTATTGAACGACGTGTAGAGCAACCGCTGGTCGAACGTCTGCTTCGCCACCTGCGAGGTATACCCGCTGCCGGCGGTGGAGTTGTACCAGGTGTCGGCCGTGGCCAGATCGAACGGGCCGAAGTGCTTGAACGTGAGCCGGGCGCTGTACGCTTCGGTGTCCATGCTCAGGGCGTCGAAGTACAGGCCGGGGAATTCCAGGCCGCTTTGCAGCACTTTGAGCCCCTTCAACTCGAACGACGCGTCCGGGGACAGGTCGAACCCGAGGGCGAAGTTGATGTTGTTGGAGAGGTAGCTGTTCGCGATGTGCGACCCGTCTCCCGCGCGGTAGTCGTTGCCTTGCAGGAAGTCGTAAGTGCCACGGAAGCCCCAGTCCGGGCCGGCCTCACTGACCGACAGGAGCGCGTCGTTCCGCCGGCCGTTGGTCTGATACCCGCCGAACGACCGCACGTGCCATTCCGTGCCGCACCCGTCCCGTGCCCGCGGCGAATCCAGCGTGGCCACGTCCAGTATCGCGAACGCCGGACCGTACAGTGCGGAATACGGTCCGCGGATCAGGATCACGTCCCGGATCGAACCCGGGTCGTACTTCGAGATCGGCGTGTCGAGGTCGGCCCGGGCGGGGACGAACAGGCCGCCGTCGGCCGAGGTGTAGTACTGGCCGCTGCGATACCCTCGAATCCGCGGGTCAGCCACGATCGTATTCCGCTTCTGTACGCCGACGCCGGTCGATTCGGTCGACTTCGACAACAAATCGCCGGTATCCGACGCCTGAATCGACTGATTGGTGGGCGAGGCGACCTGCACCTGACCGGTCGAACCGGTTTGATTCGCTGTCGGCCGGGCCCCATTGTCGGCCGCCGGCGCCGGCGCCGCCACCGGAGCCGTCGGCTGCTCGGTCTGCGGCGTCGGTATCTCCTGGACGGGGATGATCGTCCCCGCCGCACCCGCGTCCTTGACCGTGGTCGGAATGGGCGAGGCCGTCAGTACCGGCAGGGCCACGGGGTCGGTTGCGGCCGGAGGCTGCGCGGACGCCGTCGCCGATACCGCCGCCGTCACCACCGCCGACCACCACGCCTTGCGGATACGGAATAAGGTCATGACGATTCCCCCCGGTACGCGCGGCACGACCGCTCCGATCGAACCATCCGACAGACTTTACGCGAACCCTTTCATCGTCACGCCGGGAACCTCGGGTGAAGAGAAATAGCGAAGTCGGGTGAAGTTGGATGGGAAAGTGAACGACGGGCCTTGACGGGATCGATATTTCGGACGACCGGGCGGTTTGGCGAATCGGGGAAGGCTATTTCGCCCAGGCGGCCTTGATGCGGTCGGCGATCGCCTTCGGGCACTGGCCCGCGAGACTGCCCGCGAGAGCCGATTTCCACTCTGCGACAACGGGCGCGGTCGCCAGGACGAGTCCGGCATTTCGTTCCACGAGTTTGGCGACCCGGTCCCACGACCGGCCGTCGTTTCGTCCGAGCGATTTCGCGGCGGACAACAGGAAGGCAGCTCGGTCGGACGGGGCGACCTGCCAGGCGAAGCGTTCGAGTCCTTCGAGCAGGTCGTCGACTCGATCGGTCTTATCCCCCAGCTCGATGACGTCGGCCAAGGCGAACAGAACGGCCGGGTTCGCGAGGGCACGTACGCGATCCGGCCCGGTCACCCGAGCCAAAGCCGGTTTGTACTCCGCGGCCACCCCGGCCGCTTTCTGGATACGTTTGGCCCGACCTCTTAAAAACGCGGCGGTCTCAATATCGCCCGTCTCGCCTTTGATCGCTCGATCAATTAACGAACTGCGGTCGGCCGGATCGGTGGTTTTGGCGGCCTTTTCGAGAAGCAGGATACCTTTATAGAGGTTTCGAAGGTTCGCTTTATCGGTAGTGGCACCAACTTTCGTGTAGGCCTCGATTGCGTCATCGGTCCGACCGGCGGCCGTGTATGCCCGGCCCAGCCAGTACGCCGCCTCGGACTGGGCGGACGCACTCGCATTCGAACCGACAACCCCGTTCAGCGTGGCGATCGCCTTGTCGAGCGATTCCTTACGCGATCGCATGAACACGACTGCCAGGTATTCGCTCCGACCCAGGTCGGTCGTGTAGGCGATTCGAAATCGCTCTAAGTCGTCGAACGGGTTCAGTGCTTCGCGGAACGCCCGGACCGCCCGTTCCATCCGGTCGGTTGATTGGCCGGGATCGGTCGAAGCCAGCCATCCCCAGTCTTCCAGCGATTGTCCAACTCCGCGCAACGCTTTGGAAACCGGTTGATATCCCGTCTTTTGGGCGGTTTCGTATGCGGTGACGGCGTCGGAAAGATACTTCGCCCGCGTTTCGACCGAAATATCCAGTTGGCTGGGGTTGGCCACGGCAAACGCGACATAACCGCGTGCGTACCAGAGCCGTGGGTCGTTCCGGTCTCGGAGTGCGTCGCACGCTTCGGAGAGGTCGGCCCACATGGCCTTCAGGAAATCGGGCGAGACGTTGGCTTGAGCGGGCGAGGTCGGCCAGTCCGCCTCGCCGGCCCCGAGCGGTCTGTATTCGGTCAAGACGTAAGCGTAATACCGAGCCAGGCCCCGGATTAATTTCCCCTGGGCATTGCCCTTTTCGGCCGAGTCCGTCGCGTCGGCCCACATTTCCCGCCAGAGCGTTTTCGCCTCGTTCGACTTCAGCCATTCCGGGGATTCGGGACTCGTGACCAGGTTCAGCCGGGCCGTAGCCCGCCACGCCTTATAATCGTTTGCGCGGCCCGGAGGGGCGGCCGCGATAGCGTCGGTCAACTGTTTGATCGCCTGTTTCTGATCGTTCCGCTCGTCCGCCCCGATCTTATCGAGAAAGGTAAAGCCCAGAACCGTCAGGCGAGCGTTCAAGGCGACCGACTCATCGCTTTTAGACATGAATGCCGGTCCGAGGCTGGTCCGCAATTGTTTTTCCAGAACGTCGAACAACGCCTTCCGGTCCGATTTGCTGAACTTCTGGTTGACGCTGCCCTGCAACCATTCTTCCGCATCCCACGCCACTTCGGTCGCGGCCTTGGCGGCGGCGGTGTCGTTATTCGCGGCCGTAGCGGCGTCGGCTTTCAGGATGCCGAGCCGGACCCGTTCGGGAAGGTTCGGCAAAGGTCCCGATGCGGCGAGGGCGGCGTTGCGGGCCGGTTCGGTCTTGGATTCCCCGGCCGCGTCTAGCAACAAGGCCTGGACCGCCGACATCGCCGGGTCCGGCCCGACCAACTCATCGGCTTTCAGCAGCCAGTTCTTCGCGCTCTTCGCCGCGGCCTTGGGGTAGACCGCCCCGAGGAAGGGAATGTCTTTTCGATCGAGTGGCTTCACCAGTCTGGCAGCGGTCCGCAAGGCGTCGGCTGCCCGGGCTTTCCGCGGCGCGGTCCACATGTCCGACTTCTTGATCAGTTCCACGGCATCGCTGGCGGATTTCGCCGGCTGGGCCGTGCCCAGGTCCGTTGCCCACAGGAGGTAGCCAATCAGTTCGTCGAAGAACGGCTGAGACGGACGAGCCGAAATTCCGAGCGGCAACTTGGTATTCTTGGCCTTTGCGATTGCGGAGCGAATCCGTTCGCGTACGGCTTCCGTCGGCCGGTCTTTCGGTTTGCCGAGCAAAGCGTCGGCGTCCGCCAGGGCTTTCCAACCCAGAGCGTCGTCGTCGTCGTTACAAATGGCCGCAACGTCCGGTTTGTCTCGCTTCAAGTCCTCGGCCACCCGAATGGCGAGGGCGGTCTGAAATTCCCCCGAGATACGTTCTTTTTCGAGAGCCACGGCCTTGGTGGCCGTGCGGACGTCGGCCACGGGTTCCTTCGGATCGAGCTGCAACTGCCGGCAGGCTTCCCAGGTCAACGCGGACAGGTATTCGGGGGACAGGCCGCTTTTCGTGGGCCGTTGAATCCCGACGAGCAAAGTTGTGGTTTCGGGGACCTTGTCCCGCGACGACCGGCACGTCAACCAGGCCTCGGCGAGGTTTACCCGCGTATCCTTGGCGAGCAAACTCGTGGCCGGAAGGGCCGACTGCATCTGGCGGACCTTGCCGATTTTTGATTTCAGCCCGTCCGCCACCGTCTTTTCCAGGGGCACGGCCCCCCGGCATGCCGCCAGCATGGCCGGTCCCAATCCGTCCAACGCGGTGCGGTAGTCGGTCTCCGCGAGGCTGTCGTTGGTTTTCTTGATGGCCACCATCGTTTCGGGCGGCAACGTTTTCCACTTCGCCAGCAGGGCCTTGACCGAGTCGAATTTCTGGACGAGGCGGGTCAGGGCGACGTCGAGCAATCCGTTCTGAGTTTTCAGTTCCGGGTCCTGCCAGGCGGTTTCCAGTCGTTTCAGGAGGGCCGCGAGTTTGCCGGGGTCGGCCGGCTCTTTCCCGTTCACGAGTTGGCGGGCCGTGAGAAAGTCTTCAACCAGCATCTGCTCCTTCGTCCGCTTCGCGTCGATCGTCTTGAGGTGAGAGACGATGGCCGTTAACGTCGCGGTGTCGGACGCGGGCTTTTGGTATTCGGTCTGGAATGCTTTGAGTTCGGCATCGAATAACCTCTTCCGGTTTTCCGCTTCGTACGCCGACAACTCGGTTTTGAACTTCTTGATCGGTTCCGTATCGGAATCGTCCGCGAACGGGGCCGCGGCGGCCTGTGCGGCCGCGATCTTTTTCAGCAAGTCTTCGAAAGAGGACGGCACGCCGTCGGGGAGTTTGAGGGCTCTCGCTCGCAGCCGTTCGAATTGACGATCCACGACTTGACGGTCCGGATCGTTGGGGTCTATGCTCTTTCGGAACGCGATGAGGTTTTTGGCTTCGTCCGGTTTATCCAACTGGTCGAACAGCCAACTCTTCCAGGCGGCTTTGACGCTGTCCTGCTTTTTCTCCTGCCATTTCCGCCACCCGTCATCGGACAGATTGACGTTCCGAAGCCGTTGCCAAGCTTGCGGAAAGTCGTGATTGTCGACGAGTGTGTCGATCGCTTTGGATTCCTCGGCCCAGGGGCGCGACACCGGGCCGGTTCCTGTGTTGGCAGTGGTAATCGTTTCGCCGCCACCGGTTTGTTCGGTCGTCGGCGTGGTGTTTTCTTTGTTTCCACCGCTGACCAGCAGGTAAATAATTCCGCCGAGGGCAACCAAGCCGACCACGGCCGCGATCGCGACGATCGCCGCATTGGATTTCGGCGGCGGAACCGGGATCGGCAGTGGCCGCGGCGGCGGAAGCGAGGCCGATTTCGCCTTGTCCGTGATCTTCTTCGGGCCCGTTTCCCACGACTTCTTGAGCGACACGACGGCGGGTGGAGCCGGGCCGTATTCGGGTCGGAGGGTGCCGGTTTCGTCGTCGAACTCGACGGGCGGGACCGGGAAGATCGTCTCGCGGTATTTCTTTTCCGGGGATTGCGCCTCGGACTTACGATCCGTTTCCTCGATCCCGGTCGGTTTGGGCGTTTCCCGCCGGGAGGAGGGAATCGGGCCGGAGGGCCGAGGCGGGACGGGCTCGGGTTCCCAGGGGGATTCTTCGACCCTGCGGGGAACGTCGACCGGTACGGGCAGGAGCGTTTGGGCCATCGCGTCGGCGAAGGCGCGGGCGGTGGGGAATCGGTCGCCGGGGTAGGGACTGGCGGCCTGGGTGAGGACGGTGCGTTCGGCGGGGGTGACGAGGGACCAGTCGAGGGCGCCGCGTTTTTTGAGTTCCTTCTGGCGGGGGAGGTCGAGGTTTTCGAGGAAGGGGAGCCGGCCGGTGCGGAGCTTGTAGTAGATGAGGCTCATGGCGTACGGGTCGCTGCGGGCGCTGGGGGCGCCGTCGAGGACCTCGGGGGGGGCGTAGGCGGCGGCGGAGCGGAACTCCTCGACGGGGATGAAGGGTGCGGCACCCGAGTCGATGAGTTTGACGCTGCCGTGCCGGGTCAGGCCGATCACCTCCGGCCGCAGCCGCAGGTGCAGGACCGGCGGCTGGGTCGCCAGCAGGGTTTCGAGGGCCGAAGCCGTCTCCTTCAGATAACGGACCAGTTCCTCCTCCGGCACGCCCGGGAGTCCTTCCGGCCCGAGGCACTCGGCCAGCCGGTCCGAGAGGGAACGCTCGACGTATTCGGTTACCAGTACCAATCCGACCGGCGACTGCGCGCCCCGGCCGATCTTCTCCGGAGGGATCGGCTCGCACTGCTTCGTCAGAAAGCAATACTCGTACAGCCGGGCCAGGTGGTCGTTGTCCACCTGTTTCACCGCGTCGAGGCCGACGATGCCGGCGCGGTCTTTGACTAGCGGGTCTTGAATCACCCGCAGGACGCGCAGGCGGTCGTGATTGTTGCGGTCCATCGCTAGCCACGTCTGCCCGGTCGAGTCGGTGGCGAGCGGATTCGACAGGACGTATCCCGGGACGAGTCTGCCCCCTTCGCGCAGTTCGTCCAGAAACGATCCGCGGGGCGTATCCCGTCGCCGGGACGTTCGCCTGGGGTCCGGTACTGGGGGGCTGGGGAAATCATCGGTAGGCGGGGCGAAGCGAATTTCGTTCACGGTGCCGGAAATCGGTGCGGGCGGAATGACCCGCTCGGAGGGGTATCGGATTTCGGCAGTGGGGGCGCGGAACACGGCCGCCTTGAGTTCGTCGACGAACTGCTTGCAGTTCGGGAAGCGGTCCGTCGGTCGGACGCGGGTTGCGCGGGCCAGGACTTCGCGTTCCTTCGGCTTGAGCAGGTAGTGACTGAAGTCGAGCAGGCCTTCGCAGTGGATCCGGTAGATCTCCGCTTGCGGGGCTTCTTCCGAGAAGGGCAGGCAGCCGGTGCGGAGTTCGTGGTACGTGATGGCGAGGGAGTACTGGTCGGTGCCCGGGCAGGGCTTGTTGCCGATTTGTTCCGGCGGGATGTAGGCGACGGTGCCGCCGGCGATGCTCATCCGGCGGACGTCCGGCTTGATGACCCGGGCGAGGCCGTAATCGCAGACCTGGGCTTCGTCGGACACGATCAGCAGGTTGCCGGGTTTGATGTCGCAGTGGATGATCGGGCCGTCGCCGTCGCCGAGCTTGTGGTCGGGCTGGTTGAGGTAATCGATCCCCTTGGCCGCCCCTTCCATGTAACGGAGGAGTTCTTCGGTGTCGATTCCGCGGCGGCTGGCCGGGGGCGTGCCGATCGGGCTCACTTCTTCGAGGCGCTTGGCCAGGCTCTTGTCGCCCAGTCCCATCGCGATGAGCAGTACGCCGAGTTGGCTGCCCGGCTTGGAAAGGTCGAGTTCGTCCAGGCCGATGACTTTGCCTTTACGGTCCCGGATCCAGAAGGCGCTGACGGGAACGATGTTCGGGTGGCGGAGCCGCTTGACCAGGCGGAGGGATTTTAATTCCTGATGGGTGTCGGTGGTCTTGAGGTTGATTAACTTGAGCGCGCACTGCACTCCGCCCGGCGCCTCGGCGAGCCAAACTTCGCCGAACCCGCCTTGTCCGAGCAGGTCGATCAGTTTGTATCCGGCGACGGGTTCTTCGCCGGTGTCCCAATTCTGCATCTGGTTCCCCGCGGGCGGTCAGGTATACTTTAATGCGCATTCGGCCGGGTCGCAACGGGCCGTCGAGCTGGGTCGGGTCCGACTTGGGGATTTGTCCGGGTTGCTCTGTTTGCAGGCCGGGGAGGGGAGAGTAAGATCGGCGATAGACCGCACCGTTGAGGACGCCGCGATGCCGGAAAATGCCCAGCCGAATTGGCGCGGAAACGTTCCGCCGCCCCCCCCCGTGGCGGGTCGGCCGGGTGGGTGGCGGGCCGACACGCCGGCGGAGGGTAAAGGGGCGGGGCGGAAAATCCGGCTGTTTGCCATTATTTTGGGTTGCGTGGCCGCCGTGGCGGTGGGCGTCTGGCTCGTCCTCCACTTGAAACCGCCCACCGTGCCGACCGTCGTCGTGGTGGCGGCGATTCCGACGAACGACACCATTGACCGGCTCGACGTGCCGCCGGACGTGTACGGTTGGCTCGGGGCGAAAGCCCTGGCCAAGTGGACGAATGAGGCCGGGCAGGGTCAACAATTGGCGGGCACCGCCCCCAAACTGATATGGGACGGCGACCACCAGCAGCCCTACGCTCTTCACGACGCACAATGGGCGTGGATAGAAGCGATCGCGGCCGACGACCGGGCCGACCCCGTGGTCATCTATATCGGAGCCCACGGTACCGTTGACGGCGACGGCGACCCCGGCCTATACACGGGCGGGGTGAATGCGAATGGGAAGCCGGGCATCCTCAAGTTGCGAGACATTCTCGACAAGCTGGGGTCCGGAAAGCTCAGGGACAAGAAGAAGGTTCTGATCCTCGATCCCGGCCGGTTGCCGCCCAATGCCGCCCAGGGGGAACTCGTCCCCCTTTTCGTTACCCGGTTGAAGGAGATCGAAAACTCCGATAAGGCTTTCGTCGGGAAGTGCGAGAACCTGATTTTGGTCTGCGGCAGCGGGGCGGGCGAACGGGGATGGGATTCGGAATTGTACGGCCAATCCGTGTTCGCCGTTCAACTGCAAAAGGCGCTGACTGGTGAGTTCGTGGCCCAGGAGGGGCGGAGCAGTTACAACGCACTGCAGTTGTTCCAGCAAGTCGAAAATAGTACCACCACCTGGACCAAGCTACGCCGGCCGACGTCACAAACACCGATCTTGTTCCCTGCATCGAACGGCCGGGACTTGGCCGAAAAAATGCCCCTCGGCATCGCCATCACCAATCCGGACGTCGATGCCGACAAGTCGAAATCGAAGCCGTCCCTTCAAGGACTGAACGAGCGATGGGACAAGTGCCAGGAACTCATTGATAGTTTCCCATCGCAGCCGCCTTACGCCTACGCGCCGCGACTCTGGCGGCGATACCGCGACCTGATGATCCGGTACGACGGTCTCGTCCGGGCCGGGCAGGAAAAAGCTTCCTTCGCCGTCGATCTGGCTCGAAAACTCGATACCATGGCGGCCCGGATCGAGGAACTCGGAACCCTGAAGCTCGACGCAAGCTCGGCCTATTCCTACGCGATTCCGGCGGCGTTGAGCCTGCCCGGTCCGGAAATTCCCACCGCCCGGGAGTTGCTGGACGCACCCGGGACCGACCCGCAATTGAAACCGTCCGCTCACCTCGCTCGGATGCTGGCCGCCCGCTATCGCGAATCGAAAGCCGTCCCGGCTAACGCGGTCGCGATGATCGAAACGCGCCTGTCCTCCGAGCAGGCGATACTCGGCATCCTCGGTGGGAAAACGACGAACGGTGCGCCGTACCCCGAGCGGCTTTGGCCGTTAGTTGATCCGATGATCCAGGCCGCGGACAAGGACCGTAGGCGGGGGGAAGATCGTTTGTTCGGACCACCCAAGCAAGGAGCAAAAGACTCTTATGCCGAGGCGGGTCAGTTGCTGAAAGCGGCCAACTATGCGTACGGAACCGCCCAGAGAAGCACAGCCGACCCGCTTCGTTATGCTTACCAGGTTCGGGACCGTGCACTTGCGGACCTGCCTTACTACACCGCCTGGGCGGCGGAAATGGACGACGAAAAGCTGACCGTCGCCCGGGGGGCGTGGGAAAAAGCCCACAAGCTTGACGACGCCCTAGCGCACGTCGATCCGAAACGTCTCAACGAATTAAAAACGGAAGCGGACCAGCTTGTGGCGGATATCGATGCCCTGAAAGAACGGGTTGGCAAAGTCCTTTCTGGAAGTTCGGCCCCCCTGCCGTCCAATTGGCCGAACGTCGAAAACCTGCTTTCACTTCCCCCGCCGCTCGTACCCTCCGCGGATCGGAAAGGATTACTGGACAAGGCCCAAACCTATTTGCGGTCGTTCGATTCGCAATCGGGCGATAAAGGCGTCGGAACGATCGAGGCCGGCGAACAGAAGAAATTGGCCACCCGCCGGGCGGTGGCGGGGTTTGCCTCTTTTCCCGAATCCGACCTGAGGACGTCCGCCGATCGATTGCCGACCGAAACGGATTGGGAGAAAGAAGCTCTGCGACTCGGCCGGTCGCTCCGCGAGAAATACCGGGACCTTGCGGACAAGGCTCGTTTTCCGGCCCCGCCCTCGACGACGGAGGAGGTCGCGGCGTCGAAGGCGACGGATCGGGAGCAGGCGCGGGATTCCTCGGAGCGGGCCAGCCGGCTCGCGATCCCGTTCGCCCGGCCGGCCGAGGAGGATTTCGAGCCGGCGGCCGAGAACCGCAAGGCCCGGTGGCAGTCCGTGCTGGAAGCACTCGCCCTGCAGGCGGCGACGGATCATTGGTACGACGAAACGGGAAAGCCGTACTTCAAAAACGCGGCCGAGGCGTTTCTGAAAGACGCGGCACGGGTGAGGCCGCCGGCGCCGGACGGCAGTGTGTATCACAGCCCACCAAACGTCGAGCGGTTGTTGGCGCTCGAACGGTGGACCGTGTCCCCCAAGCAGGTCGGCCCGATCTTTTGGACCAGCGAACGGCAGCGTACATTCGAGTTCGAGCTGAAGAAGAACGGCTGGCCGGCCGACCTCGAAGGCTTTGCCGCCTGCCACGTGGGGCTAACGGAAGAAACCTCCCCGGACGACCTGCTGAAAGTCGGACCGGCGCTCAAAAGCCGGGACCAGTTAGTGCCCCCGACCGAATCGGCCCTGCCGAAAGTTCCGATCGTGATTTCCGAAGCCGAAGCCGTCGGCACCGGCAAGGCGTCGGTCGTTGCCGACGTGTACTTCCGGGGCCAAATGCTCAGAACGAATACGGAAATATCCCTCCAGCGCCGACCCGAATGGGTCGTCTCCAACGTCCTGCCGTCGCACAAGGAAGGAGCGATGATCGCCATCAAATCGGACGACGACGTGACACCCGGAGCCATTTCGATCGTGCTCGACCTGTCCGGAAGTATGGACACCAAAGCCGAAGGGAAAACCCGGCACGAGTTGGCCGTCAATACCCTCTTAGACATTCTCAATTCGTTTCCCGAGGGCAAATTCCCGTCGGTGAGCTTGCGGGTGTTCGGGTTGCACCACGACAAATCGGCGGACCAGTCGGTGGCTGCTAAAACCCGGGCCTCGAAAATCGAACAGGTATTCCCCCGCGTCGGGCACCCGCCGGCCCGGATGGCCCCGGCCGACGTGGCCGAGCTGAAGTCGTCCTGCCGCCAACTCCTAAACGAGAAGCCGATTTGGTTTACCCCGCTCGTGCATGCGATGAGCGAAGGCCTTCGGGACGGATTTCCCGAAGACTATAGCGGGCCGAAAACGCTGCTCGTGCTGACCGACGGAATGGATACGTGGCACGGGGAAATCGTGTTCAAAAATAGTGGGATGGAGAAGGCGACGTCCGAAGCGGAAAAGCGGGCGATCATCGCGAAAGTCAAGGCGGACGTCGACGAACTGAATCGGGCTCAAGTGCCGATTCATATCGTCTTTTTCTCCGCGAATGACGGCAACCGGGACCAGGAAGATGCGGAAGAAGCCGTGGCCCGGGAGCAGTTTTCCGCGGTTCCGAAGTTCAAGGCTCCCGGTCAGCTCTGGTCGGCGAAGGACGCGAAAGCCCTTTCGGAAAAGCTGGCGATTCTGATGCGGCCCAAGCCTCGGTTGGAGACGGAAGTGGGCGGGGCCTTGGCCGAGGGGATTCCACCGTTCGGGATGCCGACCAACAGGCCGAACGATCCGCCATCGGCTTTGCGGTGGTACGGAAAGCAAATGGATGGCGGCATCAAACCCGAGGCCGGCGATTACGTGCTGACCCTGCCCGGCCTCGACCGCTCGTACCGGCAGCGGGTCGCCTTCTCCGACGGCGACCGGTTGCTGGTCCGCATCGTGAAGACCGAATCCGGCGTCCGCTTCCGCCGCGAACTTTTTTACGAATCGTATAAACCCAACCCCGACCGTACGAACGCGGACATGCCGCGGTTGGCAAAGACGGACGACTGGCTCATGGCCGTGCCGCAGAATTACATCGTCCATTCGAACGCCACCGCGAGTTTGTCCCAAATGGTCGGCCTGGAATACCGAAAGGATCTCGACCCGGGGCTGGACGGGACGATCAAGCAGATTAAGCCCAAGTTGATTTGGTGGGACGTGTCGCGGTCTGGACCCGCCGAGCCGACCTGGTACGGCCGGGTCGAGAATTTGTCCGGCTATCCGACCCCGACCTGGCAACTGCGGATGGACAACTGGCCGTTCGCCGCCGGAATCTTCGGCCCCTATGCCGAACCGAAGCTCAAGGCCTGGGCCGTCGCCAAGCTATCGGGGCTTAACCCCGACCCGGTTTTCGCCGACAGACTCACGCTCCCGGTCTCTGCCACCGAAGAAATCGCGGGGTCTCTCAAAGACCGCACCGGCCGTACCGTTCCGATCCGCGTGACCGCCGAGCGGGTCGACGTTCGCACGACGACCAGGGAGCGGAGCGTCGAAAACGTCACCCGGCAACCGTGCGTCGTTGTGCGGATCGACTACCCGAAAGACCGGGACGTGTTCGCCATCGCCCGGGTCAAGCGGAAGGCCGACGGGAGTCCTCTCGTGCTCGAATTCGACGAGCATCGATACTATCGCAAGGCAAACGGATACACGGCAATCTTCGGCCCGGTGAGCGACAACGACGTGGCACTGGGAGTGGAAGTCGAAATCGAACTGGTGTCGATCCCGGACCTGAAGGCGGCATGCCCGCAACCGCTCGTCTTCGACCGTCTGGGTCCGCCGAACGAGAACGATCAGCCGACCAAGCAACCGATACCGCAACGGGACGTGGACTTCAATCCGGGGAGGCCGTAATGGCGGACGTCCCGGCCGGTCCGACGTTTCCGATTCCGGAGCCGGACCCGGCTCCACCGCCACCGGCGGCGGAAACGCCGGCCGCCCCGGCCCCGCCGCCGTGGAAGCCAGGCGGCTGGAACGACCCCCGAAGCCTCTACGACCGCGACGGACCGAAACCGTTCCGGTGGGGGCCTATCCTCGTTTTCGGCACCCTCTTCCTCATCCTCGGCGGAATCCTCGTCGCACTGTTCCGGGTTCCGTCCACGGCCCCCCGGCCGGCGGTGGTTCTGGTTCCGATCTGGCAATACGACGACCCGTCGCTGCCGCCGAACCCGTGGGCCCAGCAAGACGGTAAACGACTTGCGGCGTGCTTCCCCGAAGACCAGAAGCGGCCCGAGGCCCCGGCCGGCCGGCAGGAACTGATCGAAAATGCCGCTGGACTACGGTCGTTCATTAGCAAGCTCGAAAACCAGAAGTCCGATCGGCCGTTCGTCTGTTACTTCACCGCCATTGCGGACGACGCGAACGGCGTCATCATTCGCACTCCCAAGCCCGGGCCCGAAGCCGAAGTCACGATTGCCGAACTCCTCGACGGAATGAATCGCTGCCCTGCCGGGCAAAAGCTGCTCGTGCTCGACCTCGCCCGCCCGCTCGCCCGATCGGTCACCGGTCCGTTCCGTGCCGACCCCGCGACGGCACTCCACGAAGCACTCGTCGCGTACGGCCCGCTGCCCTGCCCGGTTCTCGTCTCCTGCTCGAAAGGCGAAGTGTCCGTGCCGATGGACCCGGAAGGCAATTCGGCCTTCGCGTTCTATCTGGCCGAAGGGCTGCGCGGCGCGGCGGACGGATCGGACGGGGACAAGCCGGACCGGGATGGGCGGGTCACCGTTCGCGAACTCTTTCTGTTCACGGCCTTTCGCACGAACCGGTGGGTTGCACAAGTCCGCGGCCTGACGCAAACGCCGCAGCTCTACGACCGGGGAGTCGAATCCGTTAATTTCGACGTGTTCATCCCCTCCGCGTTTCCGGCGCGAGACTACGCTCCGTCGCCCAACCCGATGCCGCAGGCGATTGCAGACGGGTGGGCCTCCCGCGACGCCCGCCGGGCGGATCGGCTCGTGTTCCAGCCGCTGGCGCAGTCGGCTTTTGAAGGCATCCTGTTGCGGGCGGAAGCGTATTGGCGGGCCGGCGACGTGGAGCGCGCGGGGACGGAAATGAGCCAGACGCAAACGGTTCAGTGGCTTTCAGCCGGGTCCACAGTTGCGAAATCCCCGGCCGATTGGCGTTATCCCACGTGGGCGACGATGCTCGACCCGGGTCCGCCGGCCGCCGACAAAAAAGAACAGGCCAAACAAGCCGAAGCGGAAACGACGATACGCAAAGCGACCGACGACTACTGGCGGAAGTTGACGGCGAAACCCGCGAAACCGGCGGAAGTCACCGAAGCGCGGGACGCTTTGAAAAACCTTTCGCCCGGTTCCCCCGAACCGATCGTCCGCGCCGTCTGGACGAAACTCTTGAGTGAAAGCGAGCCGCCGAAAGCCGCGATCCGGGACATCTCCGCTTTGATCGTGGACGTCTGGAAGAAAAAGTCGCAGGCGGCGGAGCAGCAGTTGTTGAAGCGCCTGGCCGCGTTGCCTGACGACCAGTCGATCGAACCGAACGCAGTGGCTGCCCTGCTTAATGCCGAAGACGCGGCCGGGAGAGCCTTGGCCGTCGCCACCGGGGACGCCTTCCCGGCCGTGAGCGAGCGGCTTCGCACGGCCGATGAGATGAAACGGCAGGCCGAGGCGAAACTGTTCGAGACCGAACCGACGCGGAAGGACCGGGGAGCAGCCCTCGCCGCGTTGAAAGAGGCGAAAAAGGCGTTCGACGAAATCCGCAATCGGGCCGGGGCGGTTCACGACATTCGCGCGGCCGTGCGCGAGGCACTTTGGCTGTTGGCCGCGACCTCCCCGGCCGCTGGCGAAAACGACGCCTGGTACCGCGACTGGCAATTCCTCGCCAAGACGCTGACCGAACCGGTGGAGAAAATTTTCGTCGCCGTACCGTCGGACGACCCCACCGAGGACTGGCGGGCGACCGACTCCCGGGTGCGGGATGCCACGGCCCGGCTGCGCAAGCGAATCGCCGCGGTGCGGCCGTTGGCCGCGAAAATCATCAAGGACGAGAATCCGGAAGAAAGCGAAATCGCGAATCTACGCACCGGCGTCACGACGCTCCGGACCGCTTTACTCACGTCTGCATTGCAGGCGGAAGACCGTAAAATCGCCTGGGACGCCGTCGATAAGGGTGAAGGGATCATGCACAAGAAAGTCCGGGAACTGGACGCCAAAGAGGACGGCGCGGCGAACGGGTCGCCGCACGCGAAGTTGGCGGTGCCGGTGGATTTGCCGGTGGACGACGCGCCCAACCGTCGGGTTGCGGTGTCGCTCGCCCTGGCCCGGTTGGGGGGAATGGAAATCGCCAAGATCGAATCGACCTGGCAGAACCGGGTCGGAACCGACCCGCAATCGTGGGCCAAATTTGGTGCCGAGGTCCGGGCGGGGTGGAGCGGCGAAGCGATCCTGAAACGGGTGAATGGATTGATCCGAACGCCTGCGGGATGGGCGGCGGCGGAGCGGATCGACCGGGCCACGGCCCCGTACGCGGCGGGACTGTTCCAACCGGGAAAGGTTCCCCAACCGTCCCCGGCGGAACGCTCTGCCCGTGCCGCCGCCCGCGCCGCCGACGTGTGGTTGGAGCAACACTTCCGTTCGTACGAGAAACTCCGGCCGGGGGTGGGGGAATTCTACACGAACCAGCGGGCTGCTGCCGCCCGCCGCATCCGCTAGTCGGCAGAGTAGTACACCGCCGGGTGCCGCCGCGCACCCGGTCCGGATCGAAGGAGTCTACCATGAACATGCGGACGTTCCTTGTCGGGGCGGCGGTCTTTGCGTTTGCCGCCGGACCTGCCGCAGCCCAGGCCCCGGTCCTTGCCGTCAGTTGGGATGCGAAGCTGCCCGCCGACCGGTCGCCGGAAAATAGCAAAGCGACCGAGCTCAACGTACGCCCCAACCAGTCCGAGGCGTATTACGTTTACGTCTACAATCCGAGCGAAGACCCGATGACGTACGCCGTCATCGTCGCCCAGGGAACGGGTGCGGGGGACAAGCTCGCGGAACAGACGGTCACGGTCGAGCCGAAGCGGACCCTGCGGGTGCCGTTCGCCGCGCCCGCCCCCATCGCCGGGCAAGCCCCGGCCGCGGGCCTCGCCCCGGCCGCAACTCCGGCCGCCGCGCCTGCGGGCAAGGCCATCGGGAATCAGCTCGTGTTCCGGCTCGTCAATCCGAAGACGGGCAAGAACGTCGTTCAGGACCAGACGCTGCCCGTGCAGATCCTGCCGCTATCGAGTTACATCGACCCGAGGGAAACGAGTTTCGCATATTCCCGGTCCGCCAACCGGCTGACAGTCACGCTCGCGAAAGTGAAGAAAGTCACCGCGGACGAGAAGCCGAAATTCGAGCACCCGTGCAAAGTCAAACTCGAACTCCGCCCGGACCTGATTCGGGGCCTGGACAAAAATAGCGTCCTCGAGGGCACGTTCGAATCCGAATTGTCCGAAAACGGCCCCGACACCGTGACCCTGATCGCGAGCAACATGCGGTTTACGGGCGAAAACCCGGGCGGGCTCGTCGGCGTGTCGGTCGACGGCGTGGACCGGGCGATCGTGTACGAGGTGTCGTTCGCCACCGACAACACGACGGGAACGCCGCTCACTTTCGACAAGTCGAAGCCGCGGCTGGTGCCGGTCGGCGGCCGCTGGGTCGCCGCCCCGGGCAAGCCGTTTCCGGTGCGGATCGAAGTCGACGCGGTTCCCCGCAAGGATGACTACCGGATCGCCGCCTGGTTCGATCGGGCCGGTACGGACCAGGCCCTGCAACCGCTGTTGAAGAAGGATTCGCGGGTCCAGAACGAGTCCGTATCCGCCGTGATCGGCGGGCCGGACGGCGGCATCGCCGTCCACGCGGCGGTATCCGACTGGGTCGTGAACATCGACACCGCGGGCGTCATCGGCAAGCGAAAAGTCTCGACCGCGGTCACGAAACCGGACCGCACGTTGGTCGGACGCGACGAGCAGACGCTCACGCTCGACCGCACCGGCCCGGTGGACGTGACCCTGTCGCCCGCCGCCAGGTCTGGGGAACGGGGCACCGTGCTGAAGGTTTCCGCCAGCGGTCGGGACAAGGAGTCGGGCGTGGAGAAAGTGATATTCTTCGTCGGCGATGCGCCCGGCGCGGACGGCAAGGCGGCCCCGGGCGGCAAGGTCGTGGTCAAAAAGCTGGACGCGGCGACCACCGACGCGGTGAGCCGGGAGGCCGAACTGCCGTTGCCGGACGTGAAGGGCCGGGTGCAGATCGGCGTGCGGTACGTGAACGTGCTGGGCATGGTGACGGACAAGGTCGAAGAGGTGGACGTGGTGGATCCGCCCAAGCCGAAAAGCAAGGAAGCCGGGGCCACCACCGGGACGATCAAGGGCGTCATCGCCCAGGGGGGCGGCAGTCAAATTCGCCCGCAACCCGGGCTGAAAGTCGAACTCCGCGGCCCGGACAACAAGGCGATCAAGACGACGCAAAGTGGTGAAGGTGGGAAGTACGAGTTCAAAGACGTGCCGCCGGGCGATTACACCGTCTTCAGCATCAAGCCTGCCGACGCGGGGGCGAAGGGGGACGTGGGCGTGTCGGTTAAAGCGGGGGAAACGACCGAAGCGAAGCCGGTTTTTCTGAAGCGGTAATGCGGTTACGGCCCCTTCACCGCCGGGATGAGCCCGGCCTTGTTCAACCCGTCGAGTACGAATTGCACCGCGATCCCGGCCAACACGAGGCCGAGGATGCGGTGCAGCACGTGAATGCCCGTCGTGCCGAGCCGCCGTTGAATCGGCGATGCCAGCCGCAGCGTGAGGTAGCAGACGACGCCCGTCAACGCGATGGCGATGAAGACGATCGACGCCTCGGCCGTGTCGGCGGCTTTCGACATGAGGACGGTCACCGTCGAAAGGGCCGCCGGCCCGGCCAAAAACGGAATCGCCAGAGGCGTAATCGCCACGTCGCCCGACTGCTTCCCTTCCTCGATCTCGGTCTCCTTCTCCTCGGGCGTGTCCTTCGAACGAATCATGTCGATGGCGACGAGGAAGAGGATGAACCCGCCGGCGATCTGGAACGCCGGCAGGGTCAGGCCGAGGGCTTTGAACAGAAGGCTGCCCACGGCCGCAAAACCCATGAGAATGAGCGTGGACGTGAGTGATGCGACGAAGGCGGTCTTCTTGCGGCGGGCCGGCGAGTAGTGGACGGTCAGGGCAATGAACGCCGGCACCGTGCCGGGCGGATCGACGAGGAACAGGATCGAGACGAAGGCCGTGGTGGCGAAGTCGAGCATTCGCCTAATGTAGTTAAAACTCCAGCACCCCCACGCCCGAGTCGGGGACGACGAAGACCTTGCCGTCGCCGATGCGGCCGGTACGGGCGGCCTTGGCAAGCGCCCGGGCTGTCTCGTCAGATTTGTCGTCGGCCACCCAGACGGCGATTTCCACTTTCGGCAGGTAGGCCGTGCTGTATTCGCTCCCTTTGTACCGGTCGAGGTAGCCCTTCTGCCGGCCGTAGCCTTTAGCCTCGCGGACGGTGACGGCGTCGGCCCCGCACTCGGCCGCGGCCTTCAGCACCGCCTCGGCCCGGAACGGCTTCACGACCACGGTGAGCAGTTTCACGACCCGCCTCCCATGGCGGAATGGCCGGAGCCCCCAAACCCGCCGCGGAATATCGACCCGGACCGCGACGGGCCAGACCCCCCGCCCCACGACCGGCCCGAAGACCACGGGTTGCCCCAAAAAAAGAAGTGGGGGCCGGTGTGCCAGTGGGATGAGGACGAGTAGGAAACCGGCGTGTTGTACGCGGCCCGCACCTGGTCGGCGGGCACGGGGTTGCCGTTCTCGTCGAATAAATCGGCGGACTTCCCGTCCGGACCAAACCACCGGTCCCTCGGCACGGCGTGTTTTTGCCGGTCGTACAGCGTGCGGTACCGCGGGACGCCGTTGCCGCAGCCGCCGCACAGGCAACCGGTGAGCAACAGTCCGCCGATGACGGCCAGGGTAATGGCGCCGCTTTTCCGCACGGGTCACCCGCGAACCGAGGCGTGGACGATCAGGCCGATGGCAATCAACAAGGCGCCGACCACAATGGCAACGGCCAGATTTTTCCCAGCCAGTTCCTGCTCGATATCGACTTTCGGCCAAATCCAGTCGAACACCTTGAACCCGAAAGCGAGTAGGATAATGCCGAGGACGCCGAAGGCTCCGGCTGCGATCAACCCTCGCCCGAGCGGTTCCCACTCCCAGGCTTCCGCGAACAACATAGGCGGCTCCCAATCGGTAGAGGAAAACCGAAAGCGTACCCGTAACTGAACATCGGGGCAACCGGTGGCGTCGTGCCCTCAGCGGTTTACACCCATCCGCCCGTGACCGGCAGCACCTGCCCGGTGATGTAGCCGCTCTCGCCGCTCGCCAGGAACAGAATGGCGTTTGCAACGTCTGCCGGCTGGGCGAACCGTCCCATCGGAATCTGCTTCACGTATTCGGCCCGCATCTCCGGCTTGATGTCCCGCATCATCTGCGTTTCGACCACGCCCGGGGCCACGGCGTTCACGGTAACCTGACGCCGGCAGAGTTCCTTCGCGATCGACCGCGTCAATCCGATCACGCCCGCTTTGGCCGCGGCGTAATTCGCCTGCCCGGGAAACCCGACGAGACCCGCCACGCTGGCCACATTAACGATTCGCCCGCCGTCTCGCAGGATTTCCGCGCCGTATTT
Source organism: Fimbriiglobus sp. (assembly GCA_036493815.1). Lineage (GTDB taxonomy): Bacteria > Planctomycetota > Planctomycetia > Gemmatales > Gemmataceae > DASXPC01. The sequence goes on from DASXPC010000043.1 coordinate 30,322, forward strand.
GCAGCAGTGAAAAACGCCAGTGAGGTTCGTCTGCAGCACCGCCGTCCATTCTTGGATCGTCATCTTGCGGAGCGTGCGGTCCTTCAGGATGCCGGCGTTGTTGACCAGAACGTCGAGCCCGCCACAGTCCGCGTGCACCCGTTTCATCATCGCCTCGACCTGTCCCGCGTCGCGCACGTCCGCGGCGAACAGATGAACCGGAGCCGCCTTGGCATTCGCCCGCAACGTAGCGGCCAGTGCTTCGGCGTCCCGCTTGTTCTCCCCGGCCGGGTCGTCCCAATAGTGCAGTACCGCGGTCGCCCCGGCGGCGTGAAACGCCGAGAGCGTCGCCGCCCCGATGCCCCGCGAACTGCCCGTCACCAGGGCCACCTTGCCGGCAAAGTCGTAGCGAATCATTTTTTCGAGTGCGGAATGCGTAGTGCGGAGTGCGGAGTGAAGACCTACAACGATTCTTCGGGAGACGTCCGCCCGCTTTCCGGCATTCTATTCGCACGTTGAATTCCGAACCCTGTACGATGTCATCCGTGAAGCTGGCCCACTTCTCCGACGTGCACTTGACGGCCGACCCGCTCGGGTGGCGGTTGCGGGACGTGTTGTCGAAGAAGGCGTCCGGGTGGATGAACGTCCGGCTGCTCGGCCGGGGCCGCCGGTTCAAATACGCGAACGCCGTCGTAGCCGCCCTGCGAAAAGACCTGGCGACGCGCGGGTACGACCACCTCGTCTTCTCCGGCGACGCAACCACGCTGGCGTTCGAATCCGAAATGCAGTTCGCCGCCGACGCATTGGGCGTCGACGATCCGGCCCTTCCGCCGGGCCTGGCGGTGCCGGGCAACCACGATTACTACACGCGGTTCGCCGAACGCACCGGCCTGTTCGAAGCCTATTTTGCACCCTGGCAGGAGGGCGAACGGGTCGACAGCGACACTTACCCGTTCGCCAAACGTGTCGGCAACGTTTGGCTGATCGGCGTCAACAGTTGCACCGCCAACCGCATGACCTGGGACGCCACCGGCCGCATCGGCGACGCCCAACTCGACCGCCTCCGCCGACTCTGCGCCACGCTTTCCCCCGGCCCGCGCCTTCTGGTCACGCACTTTCCGCTCCGCAATTCCCACGGCAAACTCGAAGTCCGCACCCATCGACTCCGCGACCACGCCGCCGCCCTCGCCGCCGCGAAAGAATGCAAAATCTCCCTCTGGCTCCACGGCCACCTTCACCGCCCATTCTTCCTCCATGCCGGCGGCGACCTCCCTTTCCCCGTCGTCTGCGGGGGCAGCGCCGCTCAAACCCGCCGATGGAGCTATCACGAATACGACATCACGGTACGACAAGTCCGCGCCACGCGGCGAGTGTTCGAGGTTGAGGCGGGTGTATTCAAGGATGACGTCCGGTTCCAACTCGATCTAGGGTCCGCTGCGGAGTGAGGAATGGCAACTTATCGATGCATTACGTGCGGGCAGGACCATGACGGCCTGCCGGACATCGGTGCCACGTATCCCGACCCGTGGTTCGGTGTACCGGAAGTCGAACGGTCCTCCCGCGTTCAATGGACGAGCGACACCTGCCGAATCGACGACGACTATTTCATTCGCGGCGTCATTCTCATCCCTGTGGTCGACTATCCACAGAGTTTCGGTTTCGGCGCTTGGATCTCGCAGAGCAAAGAGAACTTCGAGTCGTATGTGAAAAACTATAATTCCCCCGACATCGGACCGTTCTTCGGTTGGCTTTGCACTCGAATCCATTCGTACCAGCCTGCTGACACCTATTTGCTAAAAACAAAAGCTCACTTCGTCGGCCACGGCCAGCGGCCACTGATCGAAGTCGAGCCGACCGATCACCCGCTGGCACTCGATCAGCAGAACGGAATCACGCTAGCTCGGGCGTGGGAGATGGTACACGACGCCATGCCGAAACCGGGCATCGACGGGTGACTCTGTTCATTGCCATTCCTCCCGGTTAGCATGGCATTCTTCCCGCCGGAGCTTTTTCATGCGAGTTCTCTCCCTCCTCGTCATCCTCGGTGTCGTGTCCCCCGCTTTGGCTCAGAAGGAGTACGGCTTCGACAACCGCAAGCCCTCCGGGCAGCCGTACCTGACGCCGGAGGAGACGGTGAAGCGGCTGAAGGTGCCACCGGAATTCGAGGTGAAGTTGTTCGCGGCGGAGCCGATGCTGACGAACCCGATCGCGTTCTCGATCGACGAGCGGGGCCGGGTCTGGGCGGTGGAGAGCTTTGAGTACCCGAAGAAAACGCCGAAGGGGAAGATGCCGCGGGACCGGATTGTAATCCTGGAAGACACAAACGGTGACGGCAAGGCCGACAAGCGGACGGTATTCGCCGAAGGGAAGGATTTCCCGGTTTCGTTCGACATGGCCAGCGGCCTCGAAGTCGGCAACGGCGGCGTCTACCTCGGTGCCCCGCCCTACCTGTTCTTCATCGAAAACAAGAACGACAAGCCGGGGAAGTTTGAAATCCTGCTCAAAGGTTTCGGCAGTCAGGACACGCACGAAACGCTGAACACTTTTCAGTGGGGACCCGACGGCTGGCTCTACGGGTTGCACGGAATCTTTACGCAGAGCGAAGTCGTGACCGCGGGGCCGAACGACCCGCAAGCGAAAGCGACGAAACTCAACGGCGGCGTCTGGCGGTTCCATCCGCAAACGAAGAAGTTCGAAGTCTTCGCCGAAGGCACGTCCAATCCCTGGGGCATGGATTATCGCAATACCGACGGGCAATTCATTCTCGCGTGTTGCGTCATTCCCCACCTCTACCACATCGTTCCCGGCGGCATCTATCGACGGCAGGCGGGGGCGAGCAATAACCCATACGCGTATGGATACATACAAGAAATATGCGACCACACCTTTCACAAGGAAAGTGGTTGGGCCCATGCCGGGCTCATCTCACTCGACGTGCCGCACATGCCGGAGCGATTTCGCAAGAGCGTGATCTTCGGCAGCATTCACGGTTGCAGCGTCAAGCAGAACATCCTCCGGCCCAATGGCGGCACCTACATCGCATCGCGGGGGGATGACTTCCTCGTTTCCAGCGACAAAAATGTCCGCCCACTCAACATGAAATGGGGCCCCCACGGCGACATCTATCTGTCCGACTGGCACGACCAGAACCCGTGCCATCAGGCGTTGCCCGACAGTTGGGATTACGAACGGGGTCGCATTTATCGCATTCAGTTGAAGGGGCGGAAGGCGGAGAAGATCGAAGACTTGGGGCGGCGGAGCGACGTCGACCTCGCCCGGATCGTCGCAGAGGAGAAAGACCCGTACCGGTACCGCCAGGCCCTGCGATTGCTCTACGATCGCAACGTCGACTCGGCGGCCGTCCGGGATGTCGTCGCGAAGGCGAAACGAACCGACGACACGGTCTCCCAGCTCCGGGCCGGCTGGATTCAACAGGCGGCCCGCATCCACGACCCCAACTTCGCTTCGAAGTACCCGGCCGTCCGGGCGGCGGCGGTGCGGTCGCTCCGGGGGGATGCGAAGGAAGACTGGACCGGCATGCCCGACCCGCTCTTCGAACAGGACGCCACGGTCCGCCGGGAACTGGCGATCCTCGCCCTCCGCGCCGCCGGGAATCGCGACGTCACCCCGCTCCTCCACACGCTGATGTGGAACCCGAACGACGGCAAGGACCCGCTCATCCCGCACCTGCTCTGGCTCGCTTACGAAAAAGTTCTGTCAACGGCGAACGCCCCGGCGATCGAGGTCGAACTGGCGTGGCTCCTCGAGGAGTGCGAGCCCAAACCGCTCCGTCCGGACCACATCGTCGTGCCGAGTGAGACGATTACCGAGACCATCCTGCCGCGGGTAATGCGACGGCTGGTCGCCACCGGAAACGCGACACACTTGGAGCGGTGCGTCGCGTTCGTCGCCAAATTGTCCGACGTGTTCGGCCACCCCCGGCAGAAAGCGCTCGCCGGACTCGTGACCGCTTTGGACGGGCAAGTGGTGGACGCCCCGCGAGGATGGGCGGAGTATCGGTCCGCGATCGCCAAGGACGCGACTCCCGAGACGAGACAACTGCTCAACAAGCTCGCCGTCAGCTTCCGCGATCCGGAGGCAATGAAGCGGGCGTATGCTGCCGTTCATGATGTGAAGCTTTCGACTGCCGACCGGATCGAAGCCCTCCGCCAGATCGTGCTGATGAAGCATCCGGACGCCCTCTCCACCGTCGGCTCGATGATGCGGCAGGAGATCGATCTCAAAGTCCGGGCCGAGGCCGCGAGGCAACTCGCCGCGTTCGACAATCCGCGGCTCGGAGCCGAAACGGTCCGCGACTGGAAGATGTATCCCAAAGAAATCCGGGCCGACGTGGTGAACAGTCTCGCGAGCCGGAAACCCTGGGCCCGGGCATTGCTGACGGCCCTGAAACAGAAAAAGATCGATCGGGCCGCGGTAACGGACGGGGCTATTACGCGAATTCTGGCGTTCAAGGACGCCGGGTTGGACAAGCTCATTGAAGAAGCGTGGGGTAAGACCCGGTCCACCCCGGCCGAGTTGCTGAAGCAGATCGACGCCGTGCGAGAATCGCTCGACGAAGGCCCCGCCTCGTTCGCCAAGGGGAAAGTTGTCTTCGACAACCAGTGTGCGAAGTGCCACAAGTTCGAGGGCCGGGGTGCGGACGTTGGCCCCGCGCTCGACGGTGCCGCCCGGGATATCGAGTATCTTCTCGGCAACGTCATCGACCCGAACCGGGTGATCGGGGCGCCGTACTTCATTCGGCAAGTGACGACGCTCGACGGGCAGGTGATCCAGGGCCTCCTGGCGGAGGAGGACGATCGTTACATCTCGCTCAAGATCGAGCAGGGTCAGATCAAGAAGATTGCCAAGAAGGACCTCGACGGGGAGGTGAAAGTGCTGGAGAAGTCGATGATGCCCGAGGGCCTCGCGGCCGGAATGACTCCGCAGGATTTCCGAAACCTGATGCGGTACGTAATGGCCGATCCGTTCCTGACGCACGTGACGGTGAACGGGAAGGCGGTGGCGGTGGGGCCGCGGGGGTATCTGCCGCTGCCGGACTACAAGTCCGGGGACAAGGTTGTGGTCGAGGCGAAGCTGACCGCGGCCGCAGCGGTGAAGACGAAGCTCCTGATCGGATCGCTCGACACGATCGAGGTGAAAATCGACGGAAGGGCGGTGGGCGGGGCAGCCGGCGGCTCGGGCCCAGTCGAGCCCGACCGCGAGGCTCTTCCCGTCGAATTAACGAAGGGCGAGCACACCGTTCGATTCGAAATCGAGGCCCGGACGGGGAAGGGGATTTACGCGCGGTTCTTGGACCCGGAGCGGAAGTTGACGTATCCGGTATCGAAATAGCAGTGGGACAATATTCACTATATTGGTACCGACTTACCCACTTATCTTTTACTCCGGAACTACCATGCCCAGGTATCAGTTCTCGGCAATCGATTCCAAGGGCCGCGCGAAGAAAGGGACGATAAACGCCGTCAACGAATTGGCCGCAGCGGAGGCAATAGCCAAGCATGGACTCACGGCGAATGAAATTAGCCTGATAGCATCTGCTTCAGCCGATACCGTCTTCTCCGACGAAGAAGATAAGAATACTGGCGAGATTATCGAAACTACTACGCAAAAACGACGAAATCAATCTATACTCCCTTTGCTTATTTCGTTACTCGCATTGTGTTTTGCGTTAGGATCACTTGTAGTAGTTTTTTTTCGCGATCCTCTGGGTCATGGTCTTTCAGCCTACGATTTTTCGTCACCTGAGGCAGCAGTAAAATCCCAGATGGAGATTCTTGAGAAATCTGATTTTAGAGCATTAATTGAGTTGCAACGCCACAAGGCAGGTGAATTGAAGCAATCTATTAAGACGTTGGAAATATCAAGAGTTGCGGATTGGCAAGACAAGAAGATCTGTTTCGTGGCGTATTTGGAACGTGGCCGGAAAAAGAAAGAGATCGAGTCATTTGAAAAGGATTTAGAAACAAAGCTATGGCTTCCGATATTTGTCAGTCGGTTTGATGTTGAGAAGACTGACCCTAAACTTGCGAAGGAAATGGAGGTAACCGTTCACAGCCCGTCAAATTGATCTTGCGCTTTTTCTGTCGTTCGGCGACGATTGGGCATGGGGATCGTCGTCACGGACGAGATGATGGCGTCGTGGCCGCCGGAGGCCCAAGCCGTTGTTCGGCTGTTGTTGG
>DASXPC010000044.1:0-2093 GCA_036493815.1 Fimbriiglobus sp.
TCGACCGGCCCGCTAACCTCCCCCGTTTTCAAGGCAAACGCGGCCGCCACGATCGGCTCGTCGAACCGGCCGTCCCGGCGACCGACAAATCCGAGGTCACCGCCCGCCGAGGCCGAGGGGCTGACCGAATATTTCTTCGCCGCCGCGGCAAAGGTGTATTTCCCCGAAACGATTTCCGCCCGAACCCGGGCAAGCTTTTCCCACGCCCCGGTCCATTCGCCCGGCAGGCTCCCGGCCGGGATCCGTACGACGATGTCGCTCACACGCACCTCGACCCGGTCGAATACGTCCCGGTGGGCCGCGTGATACGCCTTCAACACCTCCGGCGTCGCCTGCCGGTCCACCAACTTCTGGAACCGAAGCATCGTCGTCCAGACGGCCCGCAATTCCGTTTCGCTTTTGCCCGTCTCCTTCAAATAATCCGAAAGGGACCGCCCGCGCTTCTTCAGGGCGGCTTTCAGCCCGTCCATTAGCTTTTCCACTTCAGCCGATTCCACTTTCGGCCCGTTCCGGTCGAGGAATTGCCTGAACAGGCGGTCGTCGATCAGTGCTTCCAGCGCGGCGAGCCGGAGCTGTTTCGTCTGACCGGCGGTCAAAGGCGAATCCGCCGCCGGGCGTCGCTTGAGCACCGCATCCACTTCGTCAAGACGAATCACTTCGCCGTTGACTGTGGCCGCGACGGTCGGGTCCGCGGGGGGTTGGGCGAGCATAAGGTAAAGCAGGAAAATCGGGGTCACGTCGTTACCTCCGGAGCTTGTCCCGGTTCTATACCCCCGCATCAATAATCCTGCAATCTTGGCCCGGGTTGAAGGTCTGATCGCCACTTGGAAACATAAGTACATTATTCGGCCGGACTGCGTGTCCCGTCAACCCCCGCCCGGCAGTATGATGACCCCATTATGACCGGCCTGCCGACCGTCGATCCTGCCCATGCTCAACGCCTTGCACCGCTCCGCGGCCTCGTGGGCGGGCAGCTCGTCGTTCACGAAATCTATAAAAGCATTCAGGGCGAATCGACGTTTGCGGGGCTGCCTTGCGTCTTTATTCGACTCACCGGCTGCCACCTCCGCTGCACCTGGTGCGATACGCCGCACGCCTTTACGCAGGGAACGAGGATGACTCGCGGTGAAGTGTTGGCAAAAGTGCTGGCCTTCGATTGCCCGCTCGTGGAACTCACCGGCGGCGAGCCGCTGTTGCAGCCCGACGCGTTCGCGCTCATGGCCGAACTTGCCGACGCGGGGAAAACAGTACTCCTCGAAACGAGCGGTGCGAACGATATCGGCGAAGTGGACCACCGCGTTCACATCGTGATGGATTTGAAATGCCCCGACAGCGGCGAATGCGAAGCGAACCTTTGGCAGAACTTGGAGAAATTGAAGCCGACGGACGAGATCAAATTCGTGATCGCCAGCCGAAAAGATTGGGACTGGACGGCCGAGACCGTCCGCCGGCTCCACCTCGACAAGCGATTTCCGCTCCTCTTCTCCGGCGTGTTCGGCTCCATCGCCCCCGCCGACCTCGTGCAGTGGCTTCTGGAATCGGGCATCAATGCCCGATTCCAGTTGCAACTGCACAAGTTCGTCTGGGACCCGAAGGAGCGGGGGGTGTGATTACTTTGGATCGTCGAGCAATGCTTTGTTCTTCCGCGAACCGACCCATAACAGGAACGCGGCAAGGAGGCCGAATACGACCGTCGCGGTGATTTTAGCTTCCCTCACCGCGTCCGGATCCCAGACTGCCTTGCCGGACCCGTCGTCCTTGCCGAAGAAGCGTTTTCCCAGGTCGAGGAAACTGGCGATATTCGTTTCCTTCCCCAGCATATCGAACACATTATCGAAGAGCGGGAAGAACGAGATGAGCAGTCCGCACAAGGTACCGCCGGCAATCAGCCCGCTGGCCAGCAGCAACCCCGGGCTCGTTTCCGCTTCCGCTTCAGATTTGGGTTTCCCACGAATCCGGTCGGCCATGAGCCGGATCATTCCCCCGATGAATATGGGTAGGGTCGAATCGAGTGAGAGATACATACCGACCGCAACCGGCAGCGCCGAGACCCCGCACAATTCGAGCGTCACTGCGATTAATATCCCGGAGAT
>DASXPC010000045.1:0-8529 GCA_036493815.1 Fimbriiglobus sp.
GCTTTCGCCGCGACACCCGGGATCGGTTGACCGACGGTGCCCAAAACGTTTGCCACCTGCTTGACACCGTACACGACAACGTCATTCATGTTGGTGCTGACCACCGGCGACACCTCGGTACAGCCGTACCCTTCCAATGGAAGAACGCCGAATTTCGCTTGAAATTCCAAAGCCAACTTCACCGGCAGCTTCTCCGCCCCGCAGATGATGTACCGGCAACTTTTGAAATCGTCCGGGCCGCACCGCCGCAGGTAGAACCGCAGGAACGTGGCCGTACCGAGAAGAATCGTACAGCGATGGGTGCGGGTGAGCTCGCCGACTTCCTTCGCTGCCCGCGGGTCCGGATAGTAGACGACTTTCATTCCGACGCCGGCCGGCGCCCAAAGACAGACCGTAAATCCGAAACTGTGAAAGAATGGGAGCGACCCCATCATCACGTCTTCGGGCACGAGTTGAACGCCACGGCGGAACGACTCGCCGTTCGACGAAATATTCCGGTAGCTCAGCATCACCCCCTTCGGTTCGCCGGTACTGCCCGAACTGAAGATGATCGTGAGCAGGTCGTCCATTTTCGTCCGCGTCAGGCCGAGAACGCGGGACAGTATCCAGTGGGGGAGGAGGAGGACTGCCAGAAATTTCAGGGTCTTTTCCCACCCCGGCACGGCGGCAAGGGCGTCTTCGAGCCACAACCGCCGGAACGATTCGGGGAGCGGGCAAGGGATTCTCTGGTCGAACCGTTTCGCCGTGATGACGTCGGTGACGCCGGCCTGGATTGCCGCGGAGACGACCGCGTCCGCCCCCGCTGTGTAATTCAAATTGACGGTTGGCCGGCGGAGGAATGACAGAGCGATATTCGCCAACGCGGACCCGATACCGGTCGGCAGCCAAATCCCGACCGGATGGTCGCCCTTGCCGAGCCGGGCCTTCAGCCACCGGGCGAGACACCATGCGGCAACGAGGGCCTTACCGTTGGTCAGCGTCCGTTCGGTTCCGGTGGAGACGTCGACGTACAGAATGCGGAAAGCGAGTCGCCAACTCGACGCGGTTTTGACGAACCAGCGGTGGGCGGGGTAGAGGTGGTCGCTGAGGAGGATGGCAACGTCCGCCAGGCATTCCTGCACCGCGGCCCGGGCTTCCGGTGCGGTGGTTCCCGGCGGAAGTGGCTTGCCGAAGAATACGGTTACCCTCCGGCGGATGTCTTCGGGCCATTTCCTCAGAATCGGCCCGCCCTTGTGACTAAATACGCTTCCCCACATGTTGTCGATGCACACGGGGACGATCGGGACGGGACGGGAGGCCTGTTTGACCAGGTGTTCGATTCCGCGGCCGAACGGCCGCATCTGCCCGTTTCGCGTTAGCCGACCTTCTGGAAAGACGACCACCACATTCCCGGCATCGAGCTCATTGGCGGCGAGTTCGAGGGCGTCGGCAATGGCATGCGGCCGACCGGTCCGGTTGTCCAGCCGGACCGTTCGCGACCGAACGAAGGAAAGGAAGAATCGCAAAAGCGGGTTTTTGTAGTAACCGCTCCAGAGGATGAACTTTACCGGCCGGGGACAAGCCAGCCAAAGGATCATCCAATCGAGGTAGCTCGAGTGATTACAGACGATGAGTGCCGGGCCCGTGGCCGGAAGGTTCGACGCCTGCACGACCCGAAACCGGTAGCAGGCGTGGAGGAAACACCACCAGACCGGTCGGATAAAGGCGGGGAAAAACCACGAGAGTAAGGCATAAACGAGTACGTAGGCGACGACCGTCGCGACGAAGTCGAGGACCTCCGGTTGATCCGGTGAAACGAGATAGGACAGTAAGGTCACCATGCGGCAACCCGGGTGGGTGGGGGCGGGTGTGGGAAGTAAGGTACACGTTCGGCGGCGAGGCGGCGAGACGGGTTCGGTGCGGGATTCGCGCTTGCGGATTTATGAACGCCCGGTTATACGCCCGGTCGTTAACGGGATCGACGTGTCTGGCCGATTCGGGGGGATTGGCAGACCGCGGCGGCCGGGTCGGGGGGCCCGGCCGCCGTAGCGTCGCGACCGGGGGGATGGGGCATGCCCGCGCTGTGCGATCCGATCCTCCGTCAGATTCTTCGCGACGAGGCACTCACCCGCGGCCTGGGCGACGAAGAAGCCCGTATGCTGATCGAGTGGGTGGCCGACTGGACGGAACTGTTGGCCGAGGCAGCCCAGACGGACGAGGAAGCCTGGCGACTTTCCGCAAAGCTATGCCGCCGAGCCAAAGCCATAGCCCGGTTCGTAGCCTTATGGGTCCAACCCCGCTGCCGTGGGGCCGCCACGCAACTTGCCGCCGGCGAACGCTTCCTTTGGCCGCTGCCGGTCGCCGACGTCGACCCCGCCGACCTCATGCGGCACATCCTTGACTGGGAAAACGAACATCCGGAAGATGTGGGGTGAAAAAACGACACTGGGGGCCGAACGGCCCCCACGACGGTAGGTTTCACCACGTCCGTTTAATTCAACTCACCCGATTCCATCTGGGCGCGTTCGCGGAGCTGCTTCATGCCGCGGACGTTGATCTGCCGGACGCGCTCCTTCGTGATGCCAAAGTGTTGCCCGATCTGTTCCAAGGTCATCTCCGCGGACCCGTCGAGTCCGGTTCGCATCTTGATGACGTCCCGGGTGCGCGGGTCAAGAACTTCGAGCAGTTCGGACACGCGATTCTTCGCAGCCGTGGCCGCGGCCAAAATCTCGGCCTCGTCCGTCCGCACGTCCGCCTTCGCGTCGAACACCTCATCCGTCCCGGTCACGTACCGGGATCGCCGGGTGTGTTCGTCCGGAATGCTACGGGCGAAGTTCTTCATGATCGCCCAAGTTGCATAGGTACTGAACTTATTTCCACGTCCGTAGTCGAACTTTTCCACAGCCCGCATGACCGAAATGTTGGCGTCGGATTTCAGTTCGTCCAGCGTCTGGCCAGGTTGCAGGTGTTTGGTGGCCAGCGAGTGAACCAACCGCTGGTTGCACTCGATGAGCAAATCCCGAACGGACTTCGAATCCGTGTTGAGTCGTTCCAGGTCTAAAAGTTCCTGCACGCGAGCCCGCGCCGGGTCGATCTTCGCCCGGAGTTTGTTGTACTGGTGCTTCAGGAAGTTCATCTTGCGGAACAAGTGGGCTTCCTGTTCGCGGGTCAGCAGCGGCTTTTCGTACAGGTACGCCATTTGCGGATCGACGTCCTTTGGCGGCCGCATGGCTCGGATCTTTTCGAAGAATTCCACTTCCCCCGGCATCGGGCCGAGGAGCAAGGCTTCCTTCGCCGGGTCGTCGAACTCTTCGTTGTACATGTAGTCGAGCGGCTCGCGGACCAGCCGTTCCGCGCGGACTTCGTTCGCGACGCGATACATGCTGGACCGGGTCCGGTTAAACCGTTTGGCGATAAAGTCCATGGGCTTGCCCTCCTGTACGGCGTCGAAGATCGCATCCTTGGCGGTCGCGGGCAGTGGACCGGTGATCCGGGGGAACAGGGCCGCGTCCGGGTGCGTCTTATCGAAGTTTTTGATCGTATACCGCACGGTTTCGGACGACCGGCCGAGTTCGGCCGCGATCCGCCGGCTTGCGTCGGTCAAGTTGACCCCGCCGGCAGCCAGGTTGCGTGCGGTGGCAATGATCGAATCCCGTTCTTCATCGCTCAAATGACAAAACCGCGTGCTCTTTTCCAAGCGGTCCTTGTACTTGGTGAGAAAATCCTCGACGTGGGGTCGGGCAAAACCGAGTTGGTTTCGACCGTTCACACGCACTCGTCGGGCCACGAGTCCGCGCAGCCGCCATCGGCCGACCGTCTTCGTCGAAACGTGGAACCGCTGGCTCACCTCGTCGAGCGTCAGCATTTCCTGCCCCGCCTGCTCGATCGGCAGCGGGGGGATCGACCGCTCCAACTTGATAATGAACAGCGCGAGGTCGCGCTTCAGGTCAAACCCGCGGATCAACAGGTCGGCGTGTGCGTCGGGTCGGTAGTCGGTGAGCCGGAAGCATACGAACGGGTACGGGTATGTCCGGTTCGGATCGATCTCATTCAACAGCCGTTCCGCGTTTGCAACTTGTTCCCGGCGCTTACCGGGCGGTGCGAACCGGACCTGTTGGTCGGTCAGTTCTTTCAATTGTGGAGTTTTAAAACCGGTCACGGCCATCCTCCTTCCGCGACGTCGGCGTATCCTGCCGTTACTGGGTCTCCTTAGCGGGCGACCCGGTTCGACCGGGGCGTCACGCCCGGCCGAGGGTTAAGTGTTATTAGTACATTCGCCGAGAACCCATTTTCGTTTCGTCACATTCAGCTATACAGCCAAAGTTTGCAGCACCTTTCTACACCCCGGTTTCCCAGCTTGTCTCCTTTCACTCGCCAACCTTAGATACGCCTTACCAGGTATTTGGTTCGCATACCCCAACACGCCCACCTCTGCCAAACACGATTATCTCCTTCGACGACAAACCCTGGGGTGCGCGTTCACATTTCATTCAACATAAACCAAGTATCGCAATCCTCGCGCCATTCAGAACTTGAAACCGCTGTTTTCTTGGGCTCTCACTCGTTTATTGCCATAACTCGTTAAACGAAAAAATGTTATAGAAATTCCTAATGGTAGTATCGCTGATTACAAGTTCTGCCAAGCTGCCTTATTTCGCAAAGAGTGGCCAAACTAACAGGTATTCCCTTCACTTGTGCGCTTTTTTGCAATCCTGTCCGACATTCTGCACAGCTATTGGAATTACCCGAATATTCTTTGTAAACGTCGTAAAAATCCTAACTTGCGCTGTAATCCAATTTCACCTCAATTCGCTGTTTTGCTCCTCATTTTCGGAGGAAACCCCGGATAGAATCGTCTGATGTATAGTCCTGCCACCCTGTACAAGAATCGAACAACGCCATGCGATCCCATACGCTTTCATTTTGGGCAGTGATTTCTGTGTTCTCAATGTCGGCTGTTAAAATCCTTGCACAACCGGCGGCGTACCGGTTGTCAGAGAGTTTTCCTGCCGGGAAACGATACGCCGTCGAAGCGAAAGTCGAAATGTCCGGCCAAGTCAATGCACCCGCGGGCATAGGTCAGCCTGCCAAAACCGTGCAGACGAGCGGGTCGAGTGCGATTTCTTATGCCGAGCGAGTGCTGCCCAGTGACGCAGACCGATCGAGCAAAGTTCTCCGACAGTATCGGGAACTTAACTTCCTACGTGTCGTCGGTGACCGGGAACAGAAGGCCGACGTTCGACTTTCGGTCCGACGGATGGTGGTAATGCGAAACACGGCTGGGGTAAAAGTACCTTTCTCGCCCGACGGTCCTCTGACTTGGGGCGAGATCGACGCCGTGCGGACAGACCTTTTTGTGCCGGTACTGGTCGGCGGCTTACTCCCCGTTAAGGACGTGAAGCCGGGGGACGATTGGCCCGTTGCCGTCGCCGCAGTAACCGACCTCACCGAGATGGGAAAAATCGTCGAAGGAGGGTTGAAACTCAAATTCGTCTCGGTGGTGAACCTGAACGGCAAGAAATTGGCCCGCCTCGCCCTCACCGGTACCGTGACTGGCGTCACCGAAGACGGACCGAGTCGGCAGACGCTGGAAGGCACCGCGTACTTCGACCTCGATGCCGCCCTCCTCTCGCACCTTTCGCTCAACGGCATCCAGGAATTGCTCGACCCGACAGGGAAGGTTGTGGGAAAAATCACCGGCCGATTTCTCCTGACCCGTAAGCCGGTCGGGGCCGACGACCTCACCGATAAATCAGTTCAAAACCTTGAGCTCAAACCGACGTCGGAAAACACGCTACTTTTCTACAACAACTCCGATCTCGGCGTGCGGTTCGTCTACCCCCGGTCCTGGCGGGTTGGGGCCGTGCAAGGGAATCAAGTCACGTTGGAGCAAACTCGCAAAGGCGGCGGTATTCTCATCACGATGGAACCGCCGGCAAAGTTGCCCTCGGCCGAGCAGTTTCTGGTTGAAGCGAAAGACCAGGTGAAAATCCTCAACGGCAAAGTGTTCGCCGCGGACAAACCGACCAAAAGTGCCAATCTCGACCGCTTCGGCCTCGACGCCGAGATCAAGGGCAAGAAAGTTCGACTCGCATACGCAATCCTGCGCAACACCGACGGGGGTGCGACATTTGCCGCAAGACTTCCCGCGTCTGATGCGGCGGAGTTGGTCCGTGACGTTGACCGCATTTTGAAGGACCTCGAAGTGACCAAGGCGATTCGCTGAATTCATCCCGCGACGTGCGGTTTTTCGGAGTGCTGTGCGTCGTGTCCGCGCTTGCGATTCATTCCCCTTCGGAGTACTCTGATCCCACCATAACCTCGGAGCTCTCCCATGCGCCGCACCGCGACTCTCGTAGCCCTTTTCGTGACAACCCTTTCCCCCGCCGCCCGCTCCCAGGACGCAAAACCGATCAAGGCCCTGCTCGTGCTCGGCGGCTGCTGCCACGACTATAAGAAGCAACAAAGCCTTATTACCAAGGGCATTTCCGGCATGGCGAACGTATCCTGGGCCATTGCCTACGACCCGGATACCGGAACCAAGCACGTCAACCCTGTGTATCAGAAAGACGACTGGGCCAAGGGGTTCGACGTGATCGTTCACGACGAGTGCTGTGCGGACGTGAAAGACCTGAAGGTGATCGATCGGGTTTTGAAACCGCACAAGGACGGCCTGCCCGGTGTCGTCCTCCACTGCGGAATGCACTCCTATCGCAGCGAAGGCTGGCCGAAAATGACCCCCTGGTTCGAATTCACCGGCCTGGCGACCACCGGCCACGGCGCCCAACTTCCTATCGAAGTCTCCTACGTCGCCAAAGATTCACCGATCACCAAGGGTTTCGCCGATTGGAAAACCATCAATGAGGAGCTTTACAACAACATCCAAGGCAAACTACTCGACACCGCAACACCACTCGCCCGCGGCAAGCAAATTTCCAAAGACCGCTCCGGTAAGGAAAAAGTAGCGGACACGATCGTCGCCTGGACGAACATCTACAATAAGAAGGCCCGCGTCTTCTCCACCACACTCGGCCACAACAACTCCACCGTCACCGACGAACGTTATCTCGAACTCATTACCCGCGGTTTGCTGTGGAGCGTGGACAAACTGGACGAAGCCCACCTGAAACCAGCGAAGCAGGTGATGCTGGCAGTCGAAAAATAGGTTCTGCCGATTCCATTCCGGCGTCGGCTATCCCTACGCCGGAGTGGCTCGTTTGCCCATGACCAGGGACGCCAGGAATATGATCAGGAAAATGAAGAACAGGATTTTGGCGATCCATGCGGCTTCGCCTGCAATCCCTCCGAATCCGAAAACGCCGGCAACGATCGCGACGATGAGAAATAGGATGGCCCATCGTAACATGGCAATTCCCCTGTGAATTGGAGAGTAAACCCAGGTCGTCGTTCATCGATTCGGCCGCGCGACTTTGTCAGTAATTGCCAACCTACACTAACGGTACGAGAGACATAGTCCTAGCATTTTCGCAAAAATCACGCCATATTCCTCGTTTGTGCGATGCATAATCTCGGCGATTCATTTCCGACCCGTCTGGCTTCGACGCAGTGCGAGCCGGTTGCGAAAACAGATCGAAATCGATCCCACTGTTCCAAGACCTCAAACCGGAAATTGCCATGATCACGACTTCAAAAATCACGCCCTTCTTGTGGTTTGATAAGCAAGCCGAGGAGGCGGCCCACTTCTACACGTCGGTCTTTCCGAACTCGAAGATCATCACAGTCACTCGGTATGGGGAGGCAGGAAAAGAAGTGCACGGAATGCCGCCGGGGAGTGCCATGACCGTTGCGTTCGAATTGGTTGGCTTGCCGTTCACCGCCCTCAACGGCGGTCCGAAGTTCAAGTTCACGGAGGCCGTGTCGTTCGTCATCCATTGCGAGACGCAGGCGGAGGTTGATCACTTCTGGACCAAACTCGGCGAAGGCGCGGACCCCAAAGCCCAGCAATGCGGCTGGCTCAAGGACAAGTTTGGCCTCTCCTGGCAGATCATTCCCGACGTGTTGAGTCAATTGATGGGCGATCCGGACCCGGCGAAATCAGGCCGCGTCATGCAAGCAATGTTGCAAATGAAAAAGATCGACATCTCGGCGCTGAAAAAGGCCTATGCGGGATGAATCCGGAAAGCCGTTTCGGCAGGCCGTTTTTTTCTACGCCGGCAATCGCGACTGGTTGAGTCGGTTTTCCAAGTCGTTCAAATAGCCCTCGGGATTTCGGCGGAAGCGGCGGCGGTCGACCCGCCGTTCCCGTCGTTCGTTCAATTGGGCCCGAAGGGTTTTCCACGCGGCGGGATCGGCGGCGGCCAAGTCGGCGGCGGTCACCGTGCCGCGGCGGGTAGCCAGACCCGCGACCAATTTCGCCGACCCGCGGAGCACCAACGCCGGGGACGCCCCCTTCCGACCGGTCGCCCGCCGCTCGTGGTACCGGTGACTTCCGAACGTCTGTTCCAATGCGTTGTTCGTCCGCGGCAGGTCGGGGGTGTCGTAACACGCGAACAGCCCCGGCCGGTAACTGCGACTGACTTTCGCGAAGTG
>DASXPC010000046.1:0-23807 GCA_036493815.1 Fimbriiglobus sp.
TCCCGCGGGCCACTGGCAAAATAAGCATCGACCCGGCGGCGAAGTTCGGCGTAAAAACCAACTTCGTCTCTCGGGAATTTCGGCTTCCCGGCCGGAACAACGAGGGGGACAACTTTAGCCGCCGGTACATTTTCACTGAGGAAATGAGCAATCGGATCGCGGGTCGGACGGAGCACGGTCGGTTCTCTATTTGAGGAGGCAAATACCGAACGCCGCCGGTTCGGCGGGGGATTGCGATTCCCACCCGATCCGACGTAGTGAGCCGGTCAGCCTGTTGGGGGTGTGGGCGGGGGGCGAAAGAATTTCCTTGCACGAACCGATGTCACCGCCGGCGCGAAGCGTCGGGTAATTACTCGCTGTGTACCGAAAACCAGCAAACGACCCGGTCAAACCTTTGGACCGAGGGCCGCCTTGCGTATGGCCGTCTTTTTCCGGGCCGCCTGACGGCGTCGGGTGTCGCACGGCTTTTCGTAGTACTCGTGGGCCCGCAATTCCTTCTTCATTCCACTGCGTTCGATCAACTTCTTGAACCGCCGCAAAGCCGCCCCAATGGGCTCCCGGTCGTGAACCCGCATGCGTAAACCCATTGCTTCTCCTCACCTCGAGGCTTCGGCCGAGCCGGCCTCCGTGTACGGGTAGACTATGGCAATCCTTAGAATGATACGAACAGGCCGCTCCGACGGCTACGAAACCGAAAGCGGCGAATTCCTTCTCAGGGACCATAGTATCTCTTTTCGACCGTACCAATCGGACGCCGAGGCTTTTTTGCATTGAGGCGGGTTCCCGGCATAATTTCGAGCGGTCGTGCGGAATGTCCACGAACGCGACTGAACTATTCATCCAGACTCAATAGGACGGGAAAATGGCCGGAAATCGCCGGCCTGCTCGGAAAGTATTTTTCGCCCGGCCTCCGTGCCGTCAGGGTTTGCCCGTTTGACGGTCGATGGCACGGTCGATGGCCCGCCGGCAGACGGCGCAAAATGCGTCGGTCCGGGTAAACATGATGCAGTTGATTTCGGGCCGGAAGAACCCTTTCGAGGCGTACGCCGCCCCCTCGAACGCCCCCACTTTCCCCGCATATTTCTCCGCCTTCAACCGCGGTTCCAGCATCCGCTTCTCCTCCAGGAAAAGGGCATCCATCTCCGCCTCGGGTCGGTTGTCCTTCCGGAGCTGGGCCCGCCGTTTTTGGAAATCGCGGGAAAGCCGGTCGTATTCGTCCTTCCGCCAGGGGGTGGGAATTGGTGTTCCGGTCGTCATCAGGTCTTTCCATTTCGGCCGTGTCGGGTCGAGCAGGGCGGTGGCGTTCGGCTCCCACGGTTCGATCTTTGTCGCCGGCGGGTTGTAGGCGACGGGCGAGGTGTAATACTCGTCGGCCAGCCCGGCGAAATGGTGCCCGAATTCGTGCACAAAAATGTAAGGGGCCCAGAGGCTGCCGGCCGCGGTCGTGGTGTACAAGTTGAAAATGCCCCCACCGCCGTAGGTGTTGCCGTTCACCAGAATGACGGCGGCGTCGTACGGGGCGAACGACGCCACCCGACGAAACGCCCGGTTGTCGAACGTGAGCACGTACCGCTCCGACCCGAACGCGTCGTAGGTACATCCGAGTGGCGATGCCTTGTGAACGCCGGTGGACGGGCGGGAAATTCCCGATTCCCGCGCCGGCGGGCAAAGCCCCCAGACGTTGAAATCCTTCCGTCGATCCCGGAACGGTGGCGTATCGAATAGCGCCCCCACCAGCCGCTTCGCATCCGTCACGAACTTCGGCAGTTCCCCCGCCGTGTACCCGTCACCGAGGATCAAAAGGTCGACCTTTTCCGCCGGCTGACCGTTCTTCTCAAACGTGATGAGCTCGCCCGGCGAGTCGGGCACGGACGGATCGATGAACATGTTCTTCGGATCGACCGCCACCGACCAGGCTTCCTTCCAATCGTTTTTCGCGTCGCGCTCGCGGACTACTACCCGGACCGCTTTCTGCGGGGCCGGGAACCGGAGAGATTCGTGAAACGTCCGCGTCGCATTTTTGGCTTCGTCCGTCGTCACCCATTCGCGGTAAATGGAACAAAACCCGCGTGAATAAAGCGGTTTCCCGGAGGCCGCGTCTTGAACCTCAAACTGGTAATCGCCGAGGTTCGAGGTGTCGAGCGGCCGGTACGGATTCCCCGGCCATGCCGTCGGTTCGACCACCACCTTGTCGAGCGCGTAAAGCTCCTGCTTCGCGTTCCCGGTGTGGTAGTAGTCCAGGCGAAACGTCCGCGGCTCCGCGGCCCGAGCCACGGGGGCAAGCATCAGAAGTATCAATAGTATCCGCAACATAAACGACTCCGTCGAAGTGGTCGGTCGCGTAGAGGATTAGACGTGACCGGGCCGAGATTGGCAACCGCCGATCTCTGACTTAAGCCTCAAAGGTCATGTTAATAGCGGGGATTCCAATTGACCGGAAACGGTTCCCCTTCGTTCTCGCTCGACGACGGTTATTCGGGTACAATCCGCCGACACTTTCCCGGGGGTCTGTCGTGCGCGGCGCCTTTTTCCTCATGCTGCTCGTCGCATTCGGCGGACTCGGGTGCCGGTCCGAACCGGCGGCCCAACCGAAACATGTGATCGGCGTTTCCCTGCTCAGCCTCGCCAATCCGTTCTTCACCGAGATCGCCGATAACCTGCGAGAGGATGCGGCGAAGCACGGTTATGACGTGATCGTCGTCAGCGGGGAGAACGACGTCGCGTTGCAGGACAAGCAAGTCCAAGACTTTCTCGTTCGGCGGGTGGACGCGATCGTGTTGAGTCCGTGCGATTCGAAAGGGATCGGGGAATCGATCCGGGCGGCGAACGCGGCCGGGGTGCCGGTGTTCACGGTTGACATTGCCTGCCTCGCGCCAGGGGCGGACGTCGTCACCCACATCGCAACGGACAACTACGCCGGCGGCCGGCAGGCGGCGGATGCGATCCGCGAAGCTCTCGGCGGCCGGGGCGGGCGGGTCGGCATCCTCGACTACCGCGAGGTCGAGTCCTGTCTGCTCAGGGTAAAAGGGTTCAAGGACGCCATCGCCGAGCACAACCGGGCGGCCCCGGCGTCGGCCGTCGAGATCGTCGCCGAATTGCCCTGCGGCGGACAGCGGGACCGCGGGTACAAGGCGATGGAAGACATGATCCAAGCCCACCCGGACGTGGCCGCGGTCTTCGCCATCAACGACCTTTCCGCCCTCGGTGCCCGGGCGGCCCTCGAGAAGGCGGGCAGGGCCGACCGGGTGAAGCTGATCGGATTCGACGGCCAGCCGGAGAGCAAGAAGGCGATCGGCGCGGGGAAGATTTTCGCCGACCCCATCCAGTACCCGGGCCGGATCGGCCGGACGGCGGCGGAAATGATTGCGAATTACTTCGACGGGGAGCGACTGCCGAAGCAGATCCTGATCCCGACGGGGCTTTACCGGAAAGCCGACGCGGAAAAGGACGGGATTGGGCCGTGACGCCTCCCCTTCTGGAAATGGCCGGGGTCGAGAAATCGTACCCGGGGGTCCACGCTCTTCGGGGCGTGTCTCTGACTCTTACAGGCGGTGAGGTGCTGGCTGTCGTCGGGGAGAACGGGGCGGGCAAGAGTACGCTCATCAAAGTTCTGGCCGGGGCGGTAACGCCGGACGCGGGGCGGGTGACTGTCGCCGGGCTGCCGGTTCCGTCGGGTGTGCCTGCGCGTGCGAAGGCAGCCGGAGTCGCCGTCATCTACCAGGAATTCAGTCTCGTGCCTGCCCTGACGGCGGCGGAAAATGTATACCTCGGCCGGGAACCCGGTCGGTACGGTTGGCTCCACCGAAGGGCCGAGCGAACCGGGGCGGCCGAGTGGTTCCGCACCCTTGGCGTTCCGGTCGATCCCGGCGCCCCGGTCCGGACGTTATCGACCGCCCAGCAACAGATCGTCGAGATCGCGAAGGCCCTTGCGGCCGATGCCCGCATCCTCGTCCTCGACGAGCCGACCGCCCCGCTTACTCCGCCCGAGGTGGACCGGCTGTTCGTCGTGATCCGCGGTCTGACGGCACGGGGTGTCGGCGTGATCTACATCAGCCACAGGCTCGACGAGGTCTTTCGCATCGCCGACCGCGTTATGGTCCTCCGGGACGGGGCCCACGTTTCCACGTCGCCCGTGGCGGGCGTCACGCGAGCCGAGTTAATAGAGCGGATGGTCGGCCGGACGCTCGACCAGGAGTTCCCGACCCGATCGCCGCGGATTGGTGAACCTGGAATCGTGGTAACCGGCCTTCGCCGCGGGGATGTGGTCCATGACGTCTCGTTCCACGTCCGGCGGGGAGAAATCCTTGCACTCACCGGCCTCGTCGGGTCGGGCCGGACGGAGACCGCCCGGCTCCTGTTCGGCGCCGACCGGCGGGACGGCGGGACCATCGCTCTGGACGGGAAAGTTCTGACGATTTCGAGCCCCCGCGACGCAGTGCGGGCCGGGATCGCCCTTCTGACTGAGGATCGGAAGAATCAAGGTCTGATTCTCGCCCATACGGTGCGGGAGAACTTTGCCTTACCGAACCTGAGCCGGTGGGCGCGGTTCGGGCTGCTCGATCGCGGTCGTGAGCGGTCTGCGTTCGCCGCCGCCGCGAACCGATTTCGGATCAAGGCAGCCGACCCACGGGCTCGGGCGGGTACGCTCTCGGGCGGAAACCAGCAGAAACTGGTTCTCGCGAAGTGGCTCGAGCGAAACTGCGAGGTGGTGGTGTTCGACGAGCCGACCCGTGGGATCGACGTCGGGGCGAAGTACGAAATATACCAGTTGATGCAGGAACTCGCGGACAGGGGAAAAGCGGTGCTGATGATCAGTTCGGAACTGCCCGAAGTGCTCGGCCTAGCGGACCGGGTGCTGGTCATGCACGCTGGGCGGATCACGGGTGAGGTGACGGACGTGCGACAAGCGACGCAGGAACAACTCCTCCGACTGGCAATGGGGTGACGAATGGCCGGTCGATTCAGCCGATTACCGACAGAGACCGGGATCGCCGGCGTGCTGGTCCTGGTGTGCGTAGCGTTCAGCGTGGCGACGCTGTCGGAGGAGCGACCGGAAGGCGCCCCGGCGGGGGAGGCCCTGGCGAAGCAGGTCGTCCGGGACCGCCCTTCGGAACCGGTCCTGATTGTGGCCGGGACGGGCCGCGACGACAGGATATTTGCCGAGGTACTCGAAGCACGATTGAAAGCTGCCGGGATTCACGTCGGCGGGGCAGTCGTCGGAACCCCGGCTGATGCACGAGATGTATTCGTTAAATCGGGGGTTTCTTACGTCGTCGCGAGTCGAACGGCCGCCCGATGGATGTTTTGGGAGAAAAGTAAGCATGGGCCGCCCATTTCCCCACAATCCCACGTCTGGCCGCGGTTTCTTACCGCCGACAATCTTCTCAACGTCGCCAACCAAGTTGCGGTGATCGCCATCCTCGCCGCGGGAATGACGCTGGTCCTGATTACCGGACACGTCGACCTTTCGGTCGGCAGTCTGATCGCCCTTTCGGCCGTGGTCGGCACGCTATTCGTCCGCCGCTTCGCCGGGGCGGAAGGGGCGACGACGGTCGGGATGATCGCCTGTTGTGGGGCCGCAGTGCTGGTGTGCGGCCTGATCGGGACATTGTCCGGACTCGTCGTGACCCGGTTTGCCGTCCCCTCATTTATCATCACCCTCGGCGTCATGAAGATGGCCCGGGGGGCTGCGTTCAGGGCGTCGGCGGGCGAATCGATCTACCAATTGCCGGACGGGTTCGTCTGGCTCGGCCGGGGTGCCGACCTGTTCGGTATCCCGAATGCGGTCGTGCTTATGGCCCTGATCTACGTCGTCATCCACGTACTTCTGAATCGGACAACGTTTGGGCGATACGTTTATGCCGTCGGCGGGAACGTCGAGGCCGCTCGGCTTGCCGGCGTCCGCGTCTCGGCCGTCGTCGTCCTCGTGTTCGCGATCAACGGATTGTGCGCCGGCCTCGGCGGTGTCGTACTCGCGTCCCAACTCAAGAGCGGATCGCCCACCTTCGGCGTCGAGTACGAACTCTACGTCATCGCCGCCGTCGTCGTCGGCGGCACGAGCCTCGCGGGAGGCCAAGGAAACGTCGTCGGCACCCTGATCGGGGCGTTCCTCCTCGCCGTCATACAAAACGGAATGAATCTCACCGGCGTCGGCAGCTACGATCAGCAGATCGTTCTCGGCGCGATCATCGTCGCCGCCGTGCTCCTCGACCGACTGAAGACCCGGTCCCGGTAGGTGGCAGCCGGTCTTCGTGGTATGATCGTGGCACGCACGGAGTCGCCCCATGCCGGCCCCGAAAATTCGATGCCCCGAATGCGACTGGCGGTTCGTCCCACCCGACGAGGGGGACCGGCCTCGGACGAATTGCCCGAATTGCGGGCAGGCGATTCCCCTCGACGACGACCTGTACGACCGGCCCCGACGGCGAAAGCGACGCAAGCGGCAGAAATCAACGTCTCAATGGCTCGTCGGTGGTTTGATTTTCGGTGGCGTCCTCCTCTTCGGGTGCTGCGGCGGAGTCGCCTGGTTCGGATGGTCCCGGATCAAACCGACTTCGTTCCCCGAACAAACCGCCGACTACGCGGACGTGCGAAAGGTTCACCGGACGAAACTGATCAATCGAGGTCCTGCCCCACAAAACTGGGACGCACAATCGCCTCCACCGGGTGTCCAAGAGGTTACATTCCCGTCCGGGTCGCTGCACTTGAAAGCCTGGATGAACCCTTCCCCGCCCGGAGTGCGGCGGCCGGCGGTCTTATTTCTTCACGGCGGGTTTGCCTTCGACGAGGATGACTGGGATCAGACTCGAGCGTTCCGAGACGCCGGGTATGTTGTGATGACGCCGATGCTCCGCGGCGAGAACGGCCAGCCCGGTGCTTACAGCATGTTCTATGACGAGGTCGACGACGTGCTCGCCGCGGCCGAAGTGCTGGCGAAGAGCCCCGGCGTTGACGGCAGCCGCATCTACGTCGCCGGGCACTCCGTGGGCGGTACGCTCACCATGCTCGCGGCCATGACGTCCAAACGGTTCCGGGCGGCCGCCTCGTTCTCCGGCTCTCCGGATCAGGTCGCCTGGGCACGCGGTCAGAGCGAAATGGTTCCGTTCGACCGGAACGACAAAAAAGAATTCGAAGTGCGGTCCCCCTTGGCCTACCCGAAAAGCTTCAAGTGCCCGGTCCGGCTTTACTACGGGAACGAGGAAGTATTCTTCGCACTCAGCACCCGCAAGCTCGCCGAGAAAGCGACCGCAGCGGGATTGGACGTCCAGGCCGTCGAAGTTCCCGGCGACCACGGGACCATGATTGACCCGGCCATACAACAGGCCATTGCGTTCTTCCGTCAAAAGTAACGGTGTTCCGTCATGTCAACGGCCAAAGAAGTCGGCCCGCTCGAATCGTTGGACGACTGGGACGACTTTGTCCGCGACCGGTACGCGAAGCCGAAGGAGGCGTTCCGCGATTATCGGGCGGAGGCTCGGCCGTCGGTGAAGGAGTTCTACCGCGTCAACCACCGCCTGCAGACCCGGGAATTCGTCCGGACGAAGAAGGCCGAGTACCTTCCACTCCGCAAGAAGCGTATGGGCGTGTGGGAGGCGATGGAATTCCTGAATACGCTCGTCGACGACAGTGACCCGGACACCGACCTGAGTCAGATCGAGCACCTGATGCAGTCGGCCGAAGCGATTCGGGCGGACGGCCACCCGCGCTGGTTTGTCCTCACCGGCCTCGTGCACGACCTCGGCAAAATCCTCTGCCTCTTCGGCGAACCGCAGTGGGCCGTGGTCGGCGACACATTCCCCGTCGGCTGTGCCTATTCGGACAAAATCGTTTTCCCCGAGTTCTTCGCGGAAAACCCGGACGCGCGGGTTCCCGGATACCAATCGACGTGCGGTGTGTATGAGTCAGGGTGTGGATTGGATCGGGTCGACCTGTCTTGGGGTCACGACGAGTACCTCTACCACGTGATTAAGGACTACCTGCCCGAGCCGGCTCAATACATGATCCGATACCACTCCTTCTATGCGGCACATAAAGAGGGAGCATACGGCCACCTGATGACCGACCACGACCGGGAAATGTTCCAATGGGTGCGTACGTTCAACCCGTTCGATCTGTATTCAAAGGCGGCGGCCCGACCCGATGTGACTGCACTGCGATCCTATTACGAAGCTCTCATCGCAGAGTTCTTTCCGCCCGTTCTTGATTGGTAGTTCGAATCCCAGTTTCTGGAAACGTTTCAAGACAATTCGTCGATCGGTTGGCCGAACGGAAGAACGGCAACCGGCCTTCCGGACCCGGTCGGATAACTGATCTCCGTATCGACGCCGAGGTGGCGGTAGACCGTTGCGATCACGTCTTGCGGCGTCTTCGGATTTGCCTTGGGGAACGCCCCTTTGCCGTCCGACTCCCCGACTACCCGTCCGCCTTTCACCGGGCCGCCGGCGAGGACCGCGCTGAATACGTTCGGGTAGTGATCCCGGCCGGCGTCGTTGTTGACCCGGGGCGTCCGGCCGAACTCCCCCCACGCCAGCACTAGGGTCGTCTTCAACAGCCCACGCTCTTCCAGTTCCGTCAGGAACGCGGCAAACGCCTTATCCCATCGCGGCAGGAACCCGTCCCGCAGGGATTCGAACCCTTTCACGTGCGTATCCCACCACCGCAAGTCGACGGTAACCAGTCGCACTCCGGCCTCGACCAGGCGGCGGGCCAAAAGCATCCGCTGGCTCCAGTTCGGGCACCCGCACCGGTTCGAAGCCTTCGGATCGTACGTCGGCATCAGGCCGTACTTCTCCCGAACCTTTGCCGGTTCCTTGTCCAAGTCGAACGCGTCCCGGGCGGCCGAGGTTGAAAGAATTTCCATCGCCTTGGCTTGGAACTTGTCCGCCGCGTTGAACTGGCCGGACGTATCGAGGTCGGCACGAAGTTGGTCGAAGTCTCGAAGCAGTGCCTTTCGTTCGCCGAAGCGGTCGAGCGTGATTCCGGAGGGAAGGTTGAAATTCGGGAGCTTGAACGGGCCGGGATAAGCCGGGTCGGCGAGTGTTTCGAACGGCCGGTGAGCCGCACCGAGATACGCGGATCCGGTGCCTGGCACCATTCTCGGAATCATCACATACGGAGGAAGTGTCGGGCTCTCGTGGCCCAGTTGCTTCGACACCACGGACCCGATGCTCGGGTGGAAGTTTTCATCCGGTGACGGGCCGGCGGGGTAGCCGGTAAAGCAAATCTGGTCTCCGGTACTATGACCCGCATCGCCATGATGAAGGCTGCGGACGATCGACCATTTCGGGAAGAGTTTGGCCGTGAGCGGCAACCGGTCGCAGAGCCGAACGCCGGGGACCGGTGTGGCGACCGTACCGAATTCGCCCCGGAATTCGACCGGGGCATCCGGTTTCGGGTCCCACATGTCGATATGGCTCGGCCCGCCCCGCATCCAAAGGATGACTACCGAATTCGGCCGGGAAGTTGGCGTCCCGGCGATGGCCTCGCTCCGGAGTAAATCCGCCAACGACAACCCCGTGGCCCCCAGGACGCCGGCCGTCAGGAATGATCGACGGTTCGGCCGTTGGAGCGATTCACGAAAATCGTTACACCCGACAAATTGGGCGGGCATTCAAGGCTTCCGGTCGGGCAGGGGGTGCGGTCTCGGCGGGCTTTATTATCATTCCTGCGCTTCCTGCTTTCGTCAATGGAAATTGGTGCTAACGACGACGTCCTCATCTCTTTCCGGGGTCCGTAACCTTCACCCCAAGCTGGTCAAAAATGAACGCATATACGTCGGCCGTCTGGTCGATTTGCTCGGTGAGTGGAGTCGTCAACCCGTGTCCGCCGCTCCCGGACGTGCGTAAGAGCACCGTACCGGCCCCGGCCGCCTGAAGCCGGGCGGTCATTTTCCGCGACTGCATCGGATCCACCCGGGGGTCGTTCGCCCCCGTCAGGAACATCACCGACGGGTATTTCGTTCCGTCCTTGACGCGGTGATACGGCGAGTAGGCGTACATCGCCTTGAATTGACTGGCGTCCTTCACGGTGCCAAATTCCGGAATGTTAAAGGCTCCGTTCGGCGACAATTCGACCCGCAACATGTCGTAAATGCCGACGTGTGTGACGACACACTTCATGAGATCGGGATGCTGCGTCAGCGTCGCTCCCATCAACAGTCCGCCGTTGCTCCCGCCTTCGATCGCAAGCTTAGTGGGTGACGTGTATTTCCGGTCGATCAAGTGGCGGAGGACGGCGGCAAAGTCGTCGAAGACGTTTTGCTTCTTCGTTAAATTACCGGCAGCGTGCCAAGTCTCGCCGTACTCGCCCCCGCCGCGGAGGTTTGCGACCGCGACGACGAACCCGTGATCGAATAGCACCCGCAGCGCGGGCCGAAATGCCGGTTCGACGTTCAATCCATAACCGCCATACCCCGTAACCAGGCAGGGGTTTGTCCCGTCGAGTTTTGCACCCTTCGGAAAGAGGATACTGACCGGTACTTTCGTCCCGTCCTGACTGACGGCGAACTCGCGTTTCACGGCGATGTCCGAAAAGTCGACGACCGGCGGCGACGTCAGAGGGAGTTTTTCCGTCGTGTTCGTGGCGGCGTGGTAAAGGTACCGTCCGGTCGGTTCGACGAACGTCCCGGCCGCGAAGAGCAGGTCATCTCCCCCCGCGGCGGTCAGTTCACCCAAGGCCGCGACGTCGGGCAGTTTCGGGGCGGTGGCGGGTTTGCCGTCGAGCGTGAAGGAACGGATCGTGCTGGGGCCGCCGAGTTGGTAGGTGACGTAGAGCCGGGTGGCCGTTGGCAGCACGGTCTTTTCGCCCGGCGGGAGATACGCGTCCGTCACGATCGTGTCGGGACCTTCGGGAATTACGACGGTCGCCTTGCCCAAATCCGGGTCGGCCGTGGAAATGCGGACGACCTTCCCACGGGGCGCGCCCTTGCGGGAGACGCCATAGAGGTTGCCGTCCGGGCCGAACGCCGCTTGAACGAGTCCGTCTTTGAATTCGGCGACCTGCTTCCACCCCCCATCGCGCGAACGAAGAAACATCGCGAACTGGCCGCTGTCCCCGTTCTGGACGGTGGCCAGCACGCCGTCGTTTCGGGACGCGACTTCGACCTGGATTTCGGCGATCCGCGGCAGCCCCTTGCCAAGTTCGTACCGGTCGCTTTCTGCCGAGGAGTCGATCCGGTGGAAGTAGAGCTGCTGGTAGAAGCTCATGTCGGCCGCAGGCCGCTCCTGGTCGCGGGGATAGCGGGTGTAGTAAAAGCCTTTGCCGTCCGCGCTCCACGCGAGATTGCCGCCTGCCGTTCCGCCATGTACACGGGGAACGACAACGTCGGTGGGCGTACCGCCCGCCACGTCGAGGATGTGAACGTCGCCGGACTCGCTCCCGCCCTTCGAGAGCGAAACGGCGACGAGTTTCCCGTCCGGCGACGGGACGAACCAGTCGATCGCGGTGTTGCCCGACTTGTCCGTTTCGTTCGGATCGAGAAGGATGCGGTCGGTTCCCTTGGCTGTGCCCAGAATGACCAGGAACGGCTGCTGTTTCGGCGGTTGCTTGCGGAGGGCGAAACGCACCTCACCACGAACCGCGAGCTGGCGGTGGGTGATCGTCTTCGCCCCGAGGATCGCGGCGAGTTTCGTCCGGAGCGTCGCGACGCCGGGCAACCCGGCGAGCACTCCGCGGGCGTAAGCATTCTGCGCGTCGGCCCACTTCTTTACGGCCGGGTCGTTGCCGTTTTCCAGCCAGCGAAAGTCGTCGACGACCGCCACGCCTTGATAGGTGTCGGTCACGGGCTTTTTGGGCGTTTCCGGCGGTGCCGCGAGGCAGAGGGAACAACCCGAGAGCATAACCGCCAACGAGAACGCCGAGTTCATGTGACTCCCCCAGGTGTGTCGGGCCTCAGTTGCCGCGTCTTCGTTTGATGGATGCGGTTGGCCGGCCGATGGACGATTCGGATAATGCGCGGCAAGCCAAACGGTCGGTTCGTCGGGTGCCGTCCACTCGACCCGGTGCCGGCAGTGGGCCGGGATCGTGAGGCAATCTCCGGGTTTGAGCTCGACCAGCGAGGCCTCATCCTCGAACCGGACTTTCGCCGCACCCGTCAAAAGAAGCACCCACTCGTCCCGCGGCTGATCGTACCAAAAATCTGTGGGCGACGCATGGCCGAGGGAAACGATCCGTTCGATCGTGATTGCGTCGGTCTCGACCAGCGTCTCA
The DNA here is from genome assembly GCA_036493815.1 of Fimbriiglobus sp. Classification (GTDB taxonomy): domain Bacteria; phylum Planctomycetota; class Planctomycetia; order Gemmatales; family Gemmataceae; genus DASXPC01. The sequence goes on from DASXPC010000046.1 coordinate 12,208, forward strand.
ACGATTTCTCCCGCACCGTTCGTCGGCATCATTCGGAACAGGTTTGTGACAGGATTCATCGTATCCGCCGGGTTGCCGCCTCGATGGGTTCGTCATGTTCATATTACAATCGCAAGTCGACCGGTTCGCTTTCGAGAGTCAGTACGGCGAACAATTCCTTCGTCACCGGCTGATCGGTCTCGTCGTCGTCGACCATCCCCGACACGAGTCGGAGGATAGGCCTTCGGTCAGGAGAAAGTGCTGCCGTGCGAACGTGGTCTCCCCCGATCTGGAACGGCCGATGAGGCAAAGGTTGGGTATGGAAATGGTCATTGGCGTGGATCATACCGTGACAGCAGTACTTGAAGGAAAGCCGAAAAGTCATCCTTCATGGGCAATTCCAAGTCGGTCTTAACTTTCCGGCGGTGGGCGAGGACCGTTTTCCCGGTAATCGGATTTTGGGCCGGACGGCCTGCGAAGGCGAGTTGAGCGGGGCCGACGAATCGGATCGAACCTCGTGGGAGAAGCTGAGTGCGGAGTCGAGGTAGGCCGAATCAAGTGCTGCCCCGGACCCGACAGCGTAAACTGTTACTCGTCGCTTCCTGCATGTTGTTGTCGCGAGTTCGTGTCGCGGCCGGGCAGGTGTGTTCGGCGGATGAAAAAATAGCGGGAGGACATTCATGAAAATCGTCGTCATCGGCGGTAGCGGGCTCATCGGAAAAAAGGTCGTGACGAACCTTCGTCAGCGCGGCCACGAGGTGGTGGCGGCATCGCCCTCCTCGGGCGTCAACACCGTCACGGGCGAAGGACTGGCAAACGCTCTTGCCGGCGCTCAGGTGGTCGTCGATGTGGCGAATGCACCGTCCTGGGAAGATAAAGCAGTCCTGGCGTTTTTTGAGACATCGGGCCGCAACCTCCTGGCCGCGGAGGCCGCCGCGAACGTCGGCCATCATGTCGCATTGTCGGTCGTCGGAACCGACCGGCTACTCGCGAGCGGTTACTTCCGCGCGAAAATGGCTCAGGAAAAACTGATCCAGGCGTCGCCGACTCCTTACACGATCGTACGCGCCACGCAGTTCTTTGAATTCGTGGGGGGCATTGCACAATTCGCGACCGAAGGGCAGACGGTTCGGCTCCCCCCGACTCTGATGCAACCCATTGTGTCGGACGACGTCGCCGCAGTCATGGCCGACGTGGCACTCGCGAAGCCGTTGAACGGCACATTCGATCTGGCCGGTCCCGAACCGATCCGTCAAGACGAACTGGTGCGGCAATTCCTCACCGCAACCGGGGACACCCGGACGGTGATCACCGATCCCAAGGCGCTCTACTACGGCATCGCCGTGGACGACCAGTCTCTGACGCCGGGCGACAACCCACGTCTCGGCCCGACACGTTTCGCGGACTGGTTGGCCCGAAGTCAAAAGTAGCAATGGCAGGCCGAACGTGGCTCTGCAGCAGACCCGGCGGGGCATGAAGCGAGAATGGGATTCACCGTTCACTGATGAGATTACCAGCGAAAGAATCGGTAAGGGTCGTCCCATTCCTCGGGGGTGTCGAGGTAGTAACCGTCCAACCAGCGGTGCTCGGTTGCCGCGGCCGGTTTCCGGATTCGTTCCAGAAGAGGGGTGGAACAGATCGCCCCCATGTTTGCGGCCAACCGGGAGACGAGCGCCGCAGACCGGCGGAAGGTCCGTTCGAGGTTCATGGATTTCATCGTGTCGAACTGCCACGGGGCCAACTGGCAGAAGACGACGTTCGTGCTCTTAGCCTTTGCCAGGATTCCGTTGCCGGTGATTTCGACTCCGCCGCCTGCAATTAGCGGAAGCACACGCGGGTCGCGGTTGTGAACGTCGGCCGGGCCGATGCCCGCAAGCGGTGAGGTCATGCCGGGTGTGTCGAAAAAAGCAGCGATGTGCTCCCCTTTTCGGAACGTTACGGCGAAGGGCAGGAACTTCCCTGCGTCTGCCTCTTCGAACCCGACGGCTAAGACGTGTCCGCCTCCTTCAATCCAGGCCCGAACGACCGCCGCGTCGGCTGCCAACGCCGCACCGCCGCCCGGCCCGACGATCAATACGGTTTTGGGATCGAGCTCATCCTTCGTGTAGTCGGCGGGTGCGAATCCCGCCGATGTAAAGTATCTCTTGCCGGTACGTTCGCCGGCGTAGAGAACTTTGCGTTGCGATGTCGGCTTCCACGCCGACGCGTATCGAAGGATGTTGCGAAAGAGTTGATCCGCGGCAGGTTCTGGTTCCGATCGGCCGGTCAAGTCAGCCTGACAAAACAGGACCATGCCCGAACCTTCGTGATATTCGATGAGGGGCGAGTACTGAAGGGCGTAACCGGCGTCGAGAATCGGCAGGAAATCGCCCCGGGCCGGCTTTTCGACCGAAACCGAGGACACGTTTCCCCGGCAGCCGCACCGCCACGGCCGCGATACGTCGATCCCACACCATTTCACCGTCGGGCCGTGCATCGGCCGCATCGTATACGCGAGCCTGGAAGGGAGTAGTGTCGCTTCACCCCGCCAATCTCGAAAATGCTCGGCCCCCAACCCAGCAAGAAGCGGATGATCCGTCACGCGACGAAACACTTCCCGAAGCCCGTACTCGGCCACCCGAAACCCGAGCCGACCTTCCAGCACCCGGGCTGATTGCTCGAACACGACCACCTTTAGCCCATCTTGTACCCGCCGGATGTCCGGGCCGGGCCCGTCAACGGAAAGAGCTTCGCGACCGACGATGAGAAAGTCATATCCCCTGAAGTCTGCCGTCGATTCCACCCGTTGATACTTCACGCCCAATTCACCGAGTTGTTTGGCGGTGTGTCCCTTCGTGTCGAATAAGGCCACTTTCAACGTCGCGGGAATAGCGGCCGGACGGGGGAGGACGTGGATCGGGAACGAGTCTCTTTGTGTCTCGTTCGTATTGAACCGGACCGTTGCCGTGAGTTCGTAAGTTCCGGGTGCCAGAGTACTCGGCAAGTCGAAGTGAATCGGTTGCTTAGCCTGTTCGCCCGTTCGGATCGTAATTTTCTGACTGCCTGCTTTCGACCCGGGTACGGTCAGCGCCCAATCGCATTCTCCCGTTACGGATTCCCGGGAATTGTTGAGGACGACGAGTTGTTTGGCGACGGATTCGCCAGGAAGATAGTTGTGGTCTTTGCTGGTAAACCGGTCGGGTTTACCGGCGATGTACGCCAGCAGCGACCGGTTGTTGCGGATGAGTGCTTCCGCTGCGGGAGTGGCGATCCAGTTCGCCCGTTCACCGTCCACACTCATCCAGCCGTTCCGGGGCTGCACGTAATCGGGACTGAATCCAGGTTTTTGAATGGCATCCCAGTCGACCTTCAATTCCTTCCGCCGTCGGTCGGTGCCCGCCCGAAGTTTCCAGAACGCTTCATATTCCCAGGGAGAATTTGCCGAAAGACCCCAGGTCCGGTGGGCCCTCCAGTTGTCCGTGAGATAGCGGGCAAACACGAGATTCCGGTCGTCGAACTCACTCGAACCAACCGACGCCGGGTAGTCCCAGCGGTGCCAGAGATTGCCGGTCTTGAATTGGCCCGCTTCCCAGCGAAGGTTCCGCTTTTCCAATTCCCCGATGTGATAGGCCCGATCGCCGAGGAACTGAGCATTCCATTCGGCCAGGCAGAATTCCCACGGCACCTTTGCCTCGCCGAACGACCGCACTCCCTTGTACCACCCGCGGTACATGGTCCAGTCCCATGTGAACGGCACCCCGTACTCGCACAAGAAGAGGGGCTTGACCCCGACGGTCGCCCAGTGCTCGAACCAGTCGGACATCTCCTGGATGGGGACGAAGTTCAGGTAAAAGTTCACCGTATGCATCGAACCCAGGTTTCCGGACGAATGGTGGTAGACGATCCGGCCCGGGTCCAAACCCTTCACAATCGCCTCGGCTCGCACGGCGAGTTTCGCGTTGTTCCGGCTCCAGTTGTCGCCGGCCCGCGGGTCTTTGATCCCGTCGATCATGTCGGGGTTCATGTCCTCGCCGTACCCGGTGGCGTTGTGACTCATGGAATACGCCACGACTGCCGGGTGGTTCTGGGCGACACGGACGTAGAACGCGGCATGACGGGCGTAGCCGTTGGTCTTGTCCGCGTCGGCCGCTTTCCAGTCGTACTGTCCGAAATGGGGCTGTGAGAATGCGACGAGTACGCCTTCGTCGTCGGCCGCCCGCAATAATTCCTCAAAACTAACGTGCAATCCCGGCTCGCACCCGTAGTTGTGGGTGTAGACGAAATTGATGCCGAAGGACTTGAGCCGTTGCAGTGTTTCGCGAGTCCATTCGTACGTTGCCGTGCGGGCGCTGATCTGAGCGTTATCGAGCGGAACGGCGGAGAGGTGAAGGCGCGTGCCGTTCAGATAAAAATCCCGGCCGTCAATCCAGAACTCGCGAAACCCGAACCGGACGGGGTGAAAGGCATCGAGAACTTGATCCCGCGGATCGAGGAGGGTGACTTGTACGTTGAACTGGTGCTGCGGCGTGTGCAAATCCCAGAGTTTTTCCGGCTTCCACTTTTCCGTGCGACCGATGCGCCCGCCCGTGACGTCCGAATACCGAAACGGCTTGCCGGTGAACGCGTGGACGACGTTTCCTCCTTCGCGAATCTCGCCGTGAAGTGCATACACCGATTCGGGAGAAAGGCCGTCGAGAGCCGTTTCGAGAGAGAGTTCCCCCCGACGGAATGACGTATCGATCTTCACACCCGTAATCCGTGCCCCCGTCGGTTCGCCGGCGAGGAAAACGTCGCCGCACAGCCCCTTCCGTTCGACCGCGCCCTTCACCTCGCGGGCCGAATTCGTGTCGCTGTACGAAAGCAGCACTCCCTTGAGCGGCATGGCATAGACGAGAAGGCTGAGGACGTGAGTGCTACCGGGCCGGCATACTTTTGTGAGGTCCACCTCCCCGGCCGGGAATCGGATTTCTCCGACCTTCTTCCCGTCCACGTATGCGACCGCGAACGAGTTCACGTATTCCACTTGAAGTACGAGCCGACGATTTCCCCAACCGTCGGGTACTGTTACTTCTCGCTGATACCATGCCGACGTGACCCCCGGGAGCCTGACGTTTTTCCACTCCGGGTGTGTATGAAGCGATTGACAATCTTCCTGGATGTAATTCGAGTTGCCCGGCCAGAAACCCGGAACTTTGAAATAACCCCATTGGTCGGCAGGAACGGCCGTCACCGGTTCGTGCGTCGGTTGCCACTTCCAGAGGCCGTTCAGGCAGATCCGCTCGCGAGTTGCGGTTGCCTCGCGGTGGGCACGGGCAAGCCTCCATTCCGTCTTTACTCCGGGAGGGAGGGCTATCTCAGAACCCGATCCCTGACTACTCAACCCTGCGAGAGCTAAACCACCCACTCCGAGAAACTCCCGGCGACTGATCGGATTGGTTTGCCGATCTTCCGAGGATACTAGTCCGTGACCTACGGGCGACAGGTTCGGAGTCGACATTCAACACCCCACTTTCGGTATCGAGGAATGTCGTGTTATTACTCCGGCCCAAAGGCCTGCAGCCCGAAACTTGACAAACGGTACGAAGGGTCCGTTTGACATGAGCCAAGCCGCAAGTCTCCGGAACGTAATATTCAACGGCGTGGTAGCGGTATCGAAGAAGAGCTTCGACCATGGCCAGGTCAGGCTCGCCTTGGGGGTTTGATCTGCCGTTCATTCGCGTACGTTGCATATTCGCGTGAATTCCGATTTGGCCTTGAGGGCATCGAAAACCCCACAGTACACCTCTTTACGGTCCTCGTTTCCCAAACGGACTTCGGCTTCACCGGTGACGTGACATTGGACTTTGGAAGGGACGAACGGCGCCATACTGAACTCCCGAGACTTTTGCAGTAGCTACTGCAAAACCGTGGGGTTTCAGCCGGAACATTCCGACAAAGAGGGTTAAGTCTAAACGACTTCGGCCTATTTGGTTATGTCCAATGGGCGATACAGGATTTGAACCTGTGACTTCGTCCGTGTGAAGAACGCACTCTACCACTGAGTTAATCGCCCGATACCCCCCCCGGACGGGGGAGAGTGATTTAACGGACCGGTGAGCCGGGGTCAAGGTTCATACCCGCGGCGGCATATTGGCGGCGGGGGCGTCGTCGAATTTCGGGGCGGAGGCGGTGGTTACCCGCTGTGGCGGGCGGACCGGTTCCGGTTCGATGGCCGGGCGGGAAGACGTATCGGACGAAAGTTCGTCTTCGACCCCCTTCATACCCTTCTTGAATTCCACCACAGTCTTGCCGATCGAACGGCCGATATCGGGCAGTTTGCGGCCGAAGAGGAGGACGCCCAACAGGAGCAGAACCATCATTTCCTGGAAGCCGAGACCGAACATGTGTCATCCTCAAAAACGGAAAGCGAACGGACGAGGGTGTTTCGCTAGGAAAAGGGGTTGAAGGTAGCCCCGCGGCGTGGCCGGCACGTGCGCCCTAATCTTATCACCCGGGCGGGGCCGGATTCAAGGAATCGGGGGGATTTTTCGAGCCGGGGCCACTTTTTTTCCGTTTCGGGGCCGGGGTGGGTTTTTTCGGTTGAACCGTCAGCGTCGCCACGACGGGAAAGTGATCGCTGTAGCCGCGGTCTTCGTCGCGGATTTTGTCTTTCGGATTGCCGAACCGCCAGGGCTGCCGGCGGGTGGCGCCCCGCCGGATGAGTCCGTCGGTGATGGTCTTGGCGGATTCGGGGTCGCAGGACCACCCGTTTTTGTCGAGCAGGCCGGGGGACACGCAGATGTGGTCGTAAATGAGCGGCTTTCCGTTGTAGAAGTGCGTCCCGTATTGGTTCGGATCCTTCCCGGCGAAAAGGTCGAGCAGGTAGGGGTTGACGGGCGAGGGTACGACCCGGAGCCGATCGCTCGTCGCACGGAGCGTTTTGGCGACCGGTTCGGAATCGGGGGTGTCGTTGAAATCGCCGCAGACGAGGAAATCGGTATCGGGGTTGTTTTTGGCGAAGCGGTCGAAGACACCGCTGACGGTTCGGGCGTATTTGTTCCGGCCGCCGCGACCCTGGTCGCCGCCGTTGGTTTTTGAGGTCCAGTGCGTGGCCATGATGCACAGGTCGTGGCCGTTTGCGTAGATGTGGGTTTCCAGAATCCGCAGCATGCCGCCGTGAAGTCTGATGTTGAAATTCGACACGTCGATGCGGGATAGGACGCAAGTAGCAATGTGCCGGCCGACGTCGAGATCTTTCATCAACACGTGCGTGTAGTGCAGGGCCGGGTCCTGCAATTTCGCATTCAACGCCGTCCGGAGCAATTCCGCGGCGCGGGTGCTTTCCACCTCCGCGCAGGCGATGATGTCCGGCCCTTTACCGCCGTTGATTTTGACGAGCGCCGAACTGATCCGATCGTATTTAAGCTTTCGGAGATGATCGTTGTGGGCGAACGCATTGTCGAATTCCTCGTCCACCGCATTCCGCTGGTCGTCCCGATCGTCGAACAGGTTTTCGACGTTCCAGAAGCAGAACAGGACGGACTTGGGCCCAGTCGCCTGAGGGGATGATTGGCCGTGGGCGGGGGTAAAGGCGAAGAGGACGAAGGAAAGGCAAGCCGCCGGTCGCATGACGCACCTTCGGTGGAGGAGGCGAATTCGGAGAGTGTACGAAGCCGGGCCTCGGCGGCCGGGCAAATTCGGCTAGACAGGGCAGGGGAGCACGCTATGGTCCCGGCCTCGAACTCGGCCCGGTCGCGCGCAGGAGGCAGGCCATGCGGAAGTGGAATTCCATAGGTGGGGTGGCATTCGGGGTGGTGGTCGGCCTTGTGGCCGCCATGTTCTACCTCGGCCAGCCTCGCCCCGCCGGGGCCGCCACCACCGACCGGTACGAAGATTACATCATGGCCACCGGGGCCGTCTCGATCAACCCCCGCGTCCAGACCGACGGCGTCTGGCTGCTCGACTACCGCTCGGGCAAACTGCTCGGCACCGTAATCGACAAAACTCAGGGTAAGATCGTCGGATTCGCCGAGGTCGATCTCACCAGCGAATTCAACCTGACGCCGAAGCAGGACGTGCACTTCCTGATGACCACGGGCTACGTCACCCAGGGGCAATCGGCCCTGTACCTCGCCGAAACGGCGACCGGGAAGTTCGGCGTCTACACGATGGGCCCCGGCCCAAACGGCATGGGGATCGTGATCCGCCGCCACGACATGACTAGTTTCCGCACGATCACCCCGGCTCCTGCCGAGAAGGCAAAAACCGGCCAGCCGGCGGTGAACCCGATCGCCCCCGCTCCCGTGGGAACCGCCGCCGCTCCGGTTGTTCCCCCTGCGAATCCATTGCCGCCGATCCCATCGACCGTGCCCCCGTCCAAGCAGCCCGGTCGGTAATCTTCAAGAAAGTATTGAGAAAAAACGTCCGCGGGTGACACCCGCAGGCGGTCTGGTCGTCTACCTTAGTGCGGAGATGATCGACGCTCACGTCCACGTCGTTCCCACCCACCTCCCCGGCACCGGATCGCTGGGAGTCGTGCTTCGTTTGCCTCCGGATCAGACGGCCGAGGAAATTCGCCAGGAGATGCAGGCGACGCGTGCGTCCGTCGCTTTGGCGATGGGGGCCTGGTCCATCACGCCCGAAGACCCGCTCGGCGTGAACCGTACGCTGCAAATCGCCGAGATGGTGCCGGGGCTTCTCGCCATCGGCGTGATGGACCCACTGAAATCGGCCGACGACGTCGAATTCTTCGCCCGTGTCGAGGCGGTGCTGCAGGCGAAGCGCGTCGTTGCGTTGAAGGGCTATCTCGGCTACCTGCCCTGCGGGCCCGACCACCCGACCTATCACGTTTACTACGACCTGGCCGCACGATACAAAGTGCCGGTGATTTTCCACACCGGAGACACCTATTCGCCGCAGGCCCGGCTCAAGTTCGCCCAGCCGCTGCTCGTGGACGAGGTGGCGGTCGATCATCCGGACACGCGGTTCGTGATCGCCCACGTGGGGAACCCCTGGACCGTGGACGCCGCGGAAGTGGTCTACAAGAACGTGAACGTTTGGACCGATCTCTCGGGTCTGGTGGTCGGCGACGGCTCGGAGTTCAGTTCGGAGGAGTACCGCGACGGTATTTCGGATCTGTCGACGCGAATTCGGCAGGCGTTTCGTTACGCCGAGCGGCCGAACCGGTTCGTGTACGGGTCCGACTGGCCGTTGATCCCCATGGCCCCGTACGAGGAATTCGTCCGCTCGCTCATCCCCGCCGAGCACCACGACGCGGTCTTCGAAGACAACGCCCGCACGTTATTCCGGCTGGAGTCGAACACCAATCTCGGCAAATGATTCCGTCTGCCAGTAGCGAGAAGTCAAAAACTGCGGGCTTCTTCGTTCCACCATCGCCGTTAATCGAGTATGCTTACGGGGTGTTTCGCTTCGTTTCTCCACCCACGCGGCCGCGGCCGCATCCCTCCCCGGGAGGAACGCCATGTCTCATCGGAATCGTCGGGAAGTGCTGCGCGACGTCGGCCAGGGAATGTTCCTGGCCAGCCTCGGGTCGGCCGTCGCCTCGGACCTCGGCCTGACACGGGCCTGGGCGGAGGACGCCTCGGACCACCTGACGTTCGGCGATCTGGACCCCCTGGTCCACTTCATCCATGAAACCCCGCCGGACAAGCTCCTGCCGAAAGTGGTCGACAAGCTGAAAGCGGGTACGGACCTGAAACAACTCGTCGCAGCCGCGGCCTTGGCCAACGCCCAGGCATTCGGCGGCGAAGATTACGTCGGATTCCACACCCTCATGGCTCTCGTCCCGGCCTACTACATGAGCGTGGCGGAACGCGACCCCGCGAAGAAGCCGCTCGCCGTATTGAAGGTGCTCTACCGCAACGCCACGCGGCTTTCGGAGGTGGGCCAGGCGAAGGCCGAAGTGCTGCATCCGGTTAAGCCGTCAACCGACGGCGCCGGGCCGAACGGAGCCAGCTTGCGCGACCTGGTGCGGAAAGCGGATACGGCCGCGGCCGAGCGGCTATTCGCTCGCCAATGCCAGGGCGCCCCGGTCGAGGCCCTCGACCACTTGATGGAAATGGTCGACGATACGACCGAAGTCCACCGCGTCGTCCTCGTCTCAAGGGCGTGGGAACTGCTCGACTTCGTCGGGCAGGATCGGGCCCATACGATGCTCCGGCAGTCGGTGCGGTATTGCACCAAGGCCGAAAAGAATGGTAACAACGCGAAATACAGCCGGGAGATTCGTGCGTTGCTGCCGAAGCTGATGGACCAGTACAAACTGGATTCGAAGCCTCTGGGCAAGCGGACGGTGGACGATGCGTGGGTGACCAAAATGGCCGAGACGATTTTCCGGGGCACGACCAGCCAGGCGGCCGAGGCCGCGGCCGGGGCGCTCGCCGAAGGTATTCACCCGGACGCGGTGGGTCAGGCCATTGCCCTGGCGGCGAACGAACTGACTCTCCGCGATAACGGCCGCAAACCCGGGCAGACGTCCCCGCACAAAGGTGTGGGAAGCTGCCACGGCGATTCCATTGGCGTTCACGCCTGTGACAGCGCCCTCGCCTGGCAGACGATTGCGAAAGCTGGCGGCAGTCGCACGACCATGTCCAGTCTCGTCCTCGGCGCCTACCAGGTCGCCCGGGACCGCGGAACGAGCGGCGAATTCTTCACCTGGAAACCGTACCCGCGGCCTGAGCATGTCGAGAAAGTGCAGGCTATCGCCCCTGAAAAGCTGTTGACGGAACTGGGCGGGGCAGTACGGGAAAACGACCAGGGCCGGGCGGCCGCGATCGCGAGCCGGATCGACGAACATCAGGCGGCCGAAGCGTTCGCCCTCCTCCGCGGGTTCGCCGTTTCCGAAGACGGCGCCCTCCACGCCGAGAAGTACTATCGGACGACCTCGTTCGAATACGGCGACGCCCGACCGGGCCACCGCACCCGGCAACTGGTCGCCCTCGCCCGCGTCTCCGCCAGCGCCTACGGCTTCGCAGCCCCCGGAATTAGCGAAGCCCGGAGCCTGCTCAAAGTGTGACGGGGTTGAAATATCCGCAACCTGAAGGCGACGGGTCCGCACCCGTCGCCTTTTTCCGGGGGTGTTTGCTCGGCTGGCGCCGGCCCTGGTCTTCAAAACCAGTGGGGGGTGTGAAACACCGCCCCCGGTGGGTTCGATTCCCATCCACTCCCGTAGCATTACAAACACGTTCCAGGTACACAAGATTACTAGGCAACACATCCGAAGACCAATCGCGATAAAAAAACGATGCTCGGTAGTAAAAGGTGAAATGAGTTATGGTAGGCTAAGCTAAGTCAATGAAGTTGTTGATTTATCTGTTGATGCATTGAATTTGCCTTGGCGTCTATGCGGTTTAACTAATGCCTATGGTTGTTGGTGCACATTTTCTGTTAACATGTCAGTTCTCATCCAAAGGTCCTTATCTTCCGGAGCATATTCGAATAATGTTGTGCTGATCTGCGCAAGGAGACTAATACATTCATGAAGACAAGCGAAAAAAGCCCATAACGCTAACAGCCTGTTGATCAACCCCTATTATTCGCTCCGTCACGCGGCGGCGGGACACCACGTCGGCCGTCCGTAATCCGGCGCGTGTGAGACGCACTTGGCGCGGAGCCGGCGGATCAGGCGTCGGAGGAAGGTGTCG
>DASXPC010000047.1:0-13469 GCA_036493815.1 Fimbriiglobus sp.
ATCCGGTCATTTCCCAGTTGCCCATGTGCCCGGTGACGAACAGCACCGGCCGCGAACTCAGCAACTCCCGGCACGCGGGGCCCGCGGCCACCAGCTTCACGTATTGCGGGTACGTGGACATCCGGAATTTGCGGGGGAGCAGCACCATCTCCACCGCCACGCGGGCGAAGTGCCGGTAACACCCGCGGACGAGCCGGTCGATTTCGCCGGGGGGTTTCTCGGGAAAGGCCGCGCGGAGGTTGTCGGCCGCGATGAGGCGGTGCCGGGCGTCGAGTTGGTGCGCCAGCCACGCCAGACCGTCGGCGGCGGCGAATGCCAGCCGGCCCGGCGCCGCCTGCGCCAGCCCGACCAGCACCCGCACCGCAAGGTAGACGGCGTAATCGACGACCGGTTTGCGGGCCTTCCTGGCCATGACGGGCTCCGTGCTGCAAAGGCCGGCATCATAGTCGAGAACGGAACGTCGGAACAACGGGAACTGGGCTACTTCTTCTTCTTCGCCGGCGGTTTCTTCGCCTCGCCCGCAACGGTGATTTCTCCGCCGACGCCGAGGATGGCGTAGTCGGGGTCTTTCTCGTGGCCCTTCCCCTTAACGACGTGCCCGCGGACGACCAGCCGGCCGAACCCGGCCGGGGCCTTCGCGTCGGCCGTCAGTTCCAAATTCACCTCCTTCGCGTTCGCCTTCAACGTTACCGGCTTCATCGTCACGCCCGCAGGCAGCCCGAGTGCGGTCAGCGCGACTTCGCCTTGGAAGTCTCCGGCCCGCATCAGCTTCACCGCCACCTTGTCGCCGGGCTTCAGAGTTAACGCGGCGTGCGGCAACGTCAGGCTGAATCGCGGGTCGTAGATTCCTGCCACGAACTGCGCGTGCATTTCGATCGGCGTATAGGTCAGGTTCGCGAGGCCGGCCTTCACGACGTCCGGTGCCGTCGCCGTTGCCCGGGCCGCCGTCGCGGCGTCGGACCCGACGACCCAGTACGCGTCCGTGCCGGGGGATTGCGGGGGGGCGTTCACCGGCAGCAAAACCGGCTGCGCGGCCGACGGCGCCACCCCGGCCGGGATGGTAACGCGACCCAATTCCAGTCCCGTGCCCCCGGGCCCCGTCGTGGCCGAAACGTCCACGCGGCCGGCGTAACCGTTCTGCCGCGTCAACCCGACGATCGGCACCACCGAAACGCCCCCGCGCGGCACGTCGATCCGGTCCGTGCCGACGACGATCTCGAAATCCGGTTTCGCCTCCTTCACCGTCAGGAAGTACACCTCGTTCGGCCCCGAAAGGAACAGCATGTGTTTGCAGAGAATCGTCAGCGGGCCGTCGGCGGCCGCCGTCACTTCGACCCGGGCGGAAACTTTGGATTCGTCGCTGACCGCCAGTTCCTTGCCGGCCTTGTCGAGGATGCGAAGGTCGACTTCGGTGGCCGCACCCAATTCCCCCGTGGTCGCTTCGACGAGGTATTTCACGCCCTTCTTCGCGTCGAAGCGGAAGTGATCGACGTCCCCCTTCTTTCCGAACCCGGCCGAGACGCCGCCGGGAACGGGGATCGGGTTCGCGGTTTCGGGCGTGTCGTTCGGCTCCTTTTCGGCGGAGACGGGGAAATCGACTACCAAGGCGGGCACCGGCCAGCCGCGGGGACCGTTCGCCCCGCGGGGCGATTCGTAAGTCACGGTCGGGAACGCCGGAGTCGAAGTCTTGTCTCTTGGCACCGCCAGCGGGAACGCACACGACGCAGCGGGGAATTCGCCGAACCGCAGGCGGTAGCCGAACCCGGGGCCGCCCTGGTAGGTCATGTCGCGGACTTCGACGACGTACTCGGCCGCTTCCTTCGCCGGCAGTGACAGCCTGCAGTCACCCTGCAAACCGGGCGTGTCGTCGGCATAAAGGGCCGGCAGCTCCCGCAGCGTCTTCGCGTCGTGCAGAATAATCACCGGGTCGGTCGGGCAACCGATCCGCCGGGCGAGCACCTCGAGCATCGGCTTCTGCCCCGGCTTCACGCTCACCTTGTAATAGTCGGCCGATTCCGCCGCTACGGTTCCGGTCACCACGCTCGGCCCCGCCAGCACCTGGGCCTTCTCCTTCTTCGAAACGTCCCCCTTCTTCGCCACCTCGGGCAGGTCGTCGAGGCAGAACGGGCGGAAGTTCGAGACGCCGTTTTTGGTGGCTATGCGGATTTGAAACAGGCCGATCGGCCCGTCCTTCGCCGCGGCGAGCGTGACCTTCACTTTCGACGGGTCCGTCTGCCCCGGATGCACGATCGCCGTCACGCCGGGGGCGGTCGTGTAGATCGCGACCGCATCGTTCAGGTTCGTCCCCGGCAGCGTCACCTCCGCCATCGTCCCCCGCTGCATCCCCAGCGTCGGCGGACCGGAGAGCGTCGGCGACTGCGGCAGCGCGTACGCCGCCAACCCCTTCGGCTGCGCGGCCAGCGGACCGAGACAGATCAGCCCGACAATCGACGTGAGAACTCGGCACATGGGACGGGTCTCGTGGGGGAGGCACGAATCGTTTTAGTTATCCGCAATGTGCTGGACGAGCGGGCGAGATGCGTTATAACCGCAGAAACACTACCGGGGAAATACCCATGTTCGGCCTCGGCATGCAGGAACTGCTCATCCTGATCGTGCTCGGGTTATTGTTCGGCACGGTCGCGGTATTCGCGGTGCTCGCTTTGCGGAGATCCGCCGGATCGTACAATCGAAAACTGGAAGACGAAAACCGCCGACTGCGAGAAGAGAACGAGCGGCTGAAATCAGGCGAGTGATTCACGCCTTCCGATTCTTCCACACGTAATACACCGGCGAACCGTACCGGCTCTTCTCCAACGACTCCTTCGACAGGCCGCCCGTGTAGGCCCCTTTTGACCGGATTTTCTTCCGCGTCGGGCCAATCGTTCCCACCTTCACGAACCCCGCTCTCTCGAAAACCGGGTTCACCTGGCCCATCGCGGAAAGCGTCTCGATCCACTTCACCGGGCAGCGGCGGCAGGCGGCGCGAACGAACTTCGCGGCCAAGCCGGCCCCGCGATAGGTCGGGTGGAGCACGACCCGGGCCAGGCACCAGAACTGTTCGTTGAGGGCGGACAGGGCGAGGGCGGAGCGGGCACCGGTCAGTCCGAAGTATGCGGACCGCAGGGCCAGCGACGCGGCCGGGGCGGTGAAGACGCAAATGCCCACCGGCACCGTGCCGTGCCGGAGCAGCACCACCTGCTTCACGAACGCGACCGTATGGCTGCGGTAGTGCCACCGGGCGAACCCCGGCCAATCCGCCGCCGTGCCGGCCGTGACGTGCAACTCCTTGGCAAAGGAAATCTCCCGGTTGGCGACGACTTGCCGCGTCGCCGACACCGGCCCGTCGCCGGGGCACCGTACGATCAGGTCCGGGTTCAGATCTTCCCGCACGTCGTCGTGCGTCGTCGCCGCCAGAACGCCGACGCCGGTGCGAGTCGCCAGCTTCCTCAGGTTGAACGCGACCACCTTCGCCAGCGTCCGGTCGAGCGGGGCAGTGAATTCGTCGAGCGAGAGGAAGTGCGGAATGCCGAGTTTGGAGTGCGGAGTGAAATCGAAAGGCCGGTCTGCTACTCCGCACTCCGCACTCCGCATTCCGCACTGGTCGATCGCGTACGCGATCCGAAATCGGAACCGTTGCCCGTCGCTGAGTTCGGCGGGCGTGCGCAGCAACAGCCGGGCTTCGGACAGTCCGCACGCGGCCAACAGTCCGAGCCGGCGGTCGACCGGACCGGGCAGGGCTTCGACGAGCGGGACGGCCGGCAGGTCGAGCGCCGCCGCGTCGATCGCGTTCAGGTGCTTGCCGACTTCGCGGAGCAGTGACGACTTGCCCGACCCGGACGGCCCGGCGAACAAAACGACGTCGCCGGGCCGCACGTCGAGAGACAGATTCTCGGCCACGACGTGCGGCGGCTCGCATTCTGGCAGCCCGAATAAATCGGCCACCTGCCCGGTGATCAGGCTCCGCCGCACGGGCCGGAACGGATAACGGACGGAAATGGGGGGAAGCATGGAGGTCCCTCGGCTTCAGTCGCCGAGTCGCGAGCGGGGAAATCGGGATGGGGTTTAGCGGGTGCCCGGGCCGCCACGGAGGGCGGCCCCTACGCCAACGGGGGAACCACTCTAACCCAAAACCCACGCCCGTGGTTCCGACTTGTTGGCCTCGTTCAATAACCGCTCGGTCCCCATCGCCGCGGCGTCCACCAGGTCGTCGGACGAGCCGAACGGGAACGAAATCATCTCGTCGTACAACGCCTGCTGCCCGGGAGCGATCCCGCCGCCGGGACCGGCCTGCACGAAAAACTGCCCCTTCATCACCGTCACGGCGAACGCCCCCACCCGGGCCGCTTTCGCGGTCGACTGCACCACCCCGTCGAGCTTGACGCCGAACCCCGGGTGGCGTGCCAGCAGGTCCTTGATCCCCTTGAACGCGGCGTTCGTCTCGAACAGGATTTTGCGTGGGGCCCAGCGCCGGTTCGCATCGTCGATCAAGTCCACCAGGTCCGGCACGAGCACGCGGTGGGCCGTCGATTCCAGGCAGTATACGTCGCGGCCCTTCCGGCCGAGGACGACCAGGGCCGAGGCGTCGGCGCCGGGCGAAGCGGTCACGGCCGGGTCCACCGCGAGCAGCACGTCGTCGAACCCGCCGGGGCGGTCGGTCCAGGTGCGGACCCGCTCGGCCCGGATCGGGGTTTCCCCTTCCGCCACGGGCAAAAGGCGAAAGCCGCGGGCGAACGCGGCCTCGCCCCCCTCGGCCAGGCGGCGGGCGAGTTCCCCGCTCGGCCACTTCTCCGGCCAAACCGGCTCGAGGTTCGCCCCCACCGCCCGGCGAAAGTGGGCGAACGCCGGGTTCGCCTTCAGCCGGGCGTTCAGGTCGTCGCGGTGCCACGGCGTACACAGGCACCAGCACCGCCCGCCCGGTTCGAGCTGGTTGAGCAGGTTGTTCTGGAAT
This sequence comes from Fimbriiglobus sp., assembly GCA_036493815.1. Taxonomy (GTDB): domain Bacteria; phylum Planctomycetota; class Planctomycetia; order Gemmatales; family Gemmataceae; genus DASXPC01. The sequence continues at coordinate 4,952 of DASXPC010000047.1, forward strand.
GCCGAGATCGTCCGCTCCCGGTCGGCCTTCGAGTGCAGGCTGCCGGAGGCGACCACGTCGTCGCACACGAGCAGGTCGCAGCGGGAGCCGGTGCTGGCGGCGTCGATGCCGAAAGACGTCACCGACGGGCCGATCGCCTCGCCGGGCCGGCGGATCGTAAACGCCCCGGCCCCCCACGGCTCGCCCGGCACCAGACCCGGAAACACCCGTTGCACGTGTGCGTTCGTCCCGATTAGTTCCCGCAGGTAGCGGCACCGGTTGCGGGCCGTCGTCTCGGTCGCCGAAACCATCGTCACCCGCAGCCCGGGGTTTCGACCGAGTTCCCAGACGATCCGCCCGCACACCTGCGTGCTCTTGCCGTGGTCCCGCGGCAGTTCGACCACCGCGTGCCGGTTCGCCGACAGGAACGCCTGCAATTCGGTGTGGACCGCGGCCTGCTCGAGCGGAGCGCCGGCCGAGTCGACCAGGCAATAGCCGAGAAACTCGTTCGGGTCACGCCGCGCGCGGCGGAGGTGAATCGTGACCGCCGGTTGCGATACGTGTGAAGCCGCAGCGGGGGGCGAGGCGTTCGGCGAGGGCGTCGAGGTCGGCATCGGACAGCCCATCCAGATATTGCGCCAGGGCCAACGTTTCGGGCGCGACGGCCGGCCCGTCCGATTCCGCCGCCCGCTCCCGGGTCCGCAACAGCTTCCCCGCCGCGTCCCGGCTCGACCGCTCGTCCTTGCTCCGGAGTTGCTGGCGGAGGACGTGAACCGACTCGGCCGAGGCGTCGTCCAGAATGGCCTGCTCCGCGACCGCGTAATACACCGCCCACTTCACGCGATACAGCTCGGGCCACCGCATCACCGCGGTGTGGGTGCGGCCGACGTCCTTGCCCACGGCCGCCCACGACGACCCCCCGGCCCGGAGCCGGGCGGCCCGTTCGATCAACTCGTCCGGCGGAGGTTTCTTGGCGGCCACGGGACACCTCGGGAAACGCACAATACACACGTCCGTATACTAAGTGTCCGGGCGAACAGAAGTCAAGCGCGGCTCGGTTTTTTGTCAACTCGACCGGAGCAGCGTATGATCCGCGGGACCGTCAACGCCAAACACGAGGCAATTCTTCGCGTTCGAATTCACGGGCCTTCGGTCGCGAGACGCTGCTCGGCATGGGATTGCTGGCCGGGTACGAATGGAAAGTGGCCGTCGAACCGGACGGAGCCGTTGAAGTTCAAGCGTTGCAGCGCCGGAACGCCTGAATGCACTAGCTCCGAATCGAATGGGAATCCTGGCCGACCGATACGGCGGTCGGTGTTCGGGGAACACCTCAACCGCTCTACGCTTACGCCCCCGCCCCGCCGCGGGGTTTGGCTCCCAGCCGCGGGAAGAGGGCGGGAACGCGTTTCCGGTAAGCCGCGTATTCCGGATGGTAGTCGACCAGGTCGCGTTCTTCCCAGCCGATGGCGATGAGGATGTAGGCCGTCGTCCCGACCGCGAAGAAGAGGTGGGCGATGGTCATGGTCGGGATGGCCCAGAACGCGAGCAGCCAGCCGACGTAGAGCGGGTGCCGGACGTGCTTGTACAGTCCCGGTGTGCCGAACGGTAGCGGCGTGTACGGCCGGTCGCGGAAGGCGAGCCAGACCTGGCGGAGGCCGAACAGGTCGAAGTGGTTGATGAGCCACGAGGTACCGAATACAGTCAGCATGCCGAAGGCGAACACGGCATAGAGGAGGCCGCGGGCGAGGGGATTTTCGACGTGCCAGACGACGCCGGGCAACGGCTGCCAGAAGGCGAACAGCACGAATAGCGCAAGACTCGACATCAGGACGTAGGTACTCCGCTCGATCGATTTGGGAATGTGCCGGGTGAGCCACCGCTTGAACACAGGCCGGGCCATGGCGCTGTGCTGCACGGCGAACAGCCCGAGCAATGCGAAGTCGACGGCAATGGCGACGCCGACTCCCGTGTCGCTCGTCTGCCCCAGCGACGTCGGCGTGCCCAGGTCCCCAATGAACCCGCAGGCGTAGAGGAACGAAGCGAAAAACAGGGCGTATGCTGCCAAGCCGTACGCCAAAATCAAACTGCGGCGAACCATGATCGGACTCCAATTCGAGAGAAGGCGATATGCCGGGTTAATCCGAAACCGCTCGCGGGCCGGCCACTTTCTCAGGTTTTGCCCGATAAATTATCCCCACAACTCGGGTGATACTTTCGGCAATCCCGGCCGACTTGCCCTCCGCATTGCCGGTCTGGGCGGGTACGGAACCGTTTGACGATCGCCCGCCGTTCCCCCATACTTCCCGACGACACTCCTCGGAGGACCGTACGATCCGCCAGAGAGCCGGGAGAAGAACGTGACGTATTCTTTCACGATCGTCCAGAAACCCTCCTACCTTCACGTTACCGTGACCGGGCCGAACGACAAACAAGTCGTGGAGCGATACCTGGCGGAACTTCATCGCGAGTGCGTCGCCCGGAACTGCTTTCGGGTGCTCGTCGAAGAACGGCTCGAAGGGCCGCGGCTGGGCACGCTCGACGTCTACGATCTCGTCGCGGCGGGGAGTGCCCGCGCACGGGGTTTGTTCCAGGCGATCGCCTACGTGGACGTGAACGCGTCGGGAGAGTTGATGAAGTTTGCGGAGAACGTGGCGGTCAACCGCTCGCTGCCCCTGTCGGTGTTCCGGACCGTGGCGGACGCGGAAGCCTGGCTGCAAAAGGGTTGATCCACCGACCGATTTCACGGGGAGACGCCGTGCTCGAACTCCGTCCGAATTGCGAGTGCTGCGACCGGGACTTGCCGTACGATTCGCCGGACGCACGGATTTGTTCGTTCGAGTGCACCTTCTGCGCCGACTGCGTCGAGGGGCAATTGGGCGGGCGGTGTCCGAACTGCGGCGGGGAATTCGTCCGCCGGCCGGTGCGGTCGGCCGCCACGCTCGGCCGATACCCGGCGTCTACAAAACGCGTCGTCAAAAAACAGCCGTGCGCCGCGGCAGTCCGGTCGGTCTGACCGCGCGCGGGCCGTCACCGCGAGGAGCGGATGCGGTTCGCGGCCGCGCGAATCCGGACGCTCTTACTTCCGGGTCAATTCGAAAGCGACCTTCTCGATTTTGCCCGTGAACAGGAAGACTCCCCGGTCCTTATAGGCCGGATCGACCGGAGTGATCGAGTCGCGACCGACCTCGAACGGCTCGAGTCCGTGTCGGAAGAACGTCCGCAGCAACTTCCCCTCGCCGGCCGGCTTGCCGTTGACGGAAAGCTTGAGCGTTCCGCCCCCGGTCTTCGACGCCGGATCCGGCGTGAACTCCGTCTTGAGTTCAACTTTCCCTTCGGGAATCTCGATCGTGCCGGGAATATTCACATCGGCGACGTCGAAGGCCGTGTAGCGGAAGTGCGGCTTCTTGTCTCGGATGTACAGCGACCACCCGGCCGAGAACGCGCCGGCACAAGTGATGACGCCCTCGGCCCCGCCCTTGGGAATCTCCAGTGTCGCGGTGATCGTGTGGCCGCGCGGGAAAATCTGCGGGCCGATCGGTTCGGGCAGCCACACATTGTTGCCGTAGTACGTCCATTTCGTCGGCGGTTCGCCGGATTCGCGGAGTTTCGGGTCCATCCGCTCGCTGAATCGCGGGTCGAGCGGGAAAACCCCGTACTTCTTCGCCTCCTCGACGAACGTGGCTTGCAATTCCTTCAACTTCTCGGGTTTCTCCTTCGCCAGGTCGACCGCCTCGCTGAAATCGTCCTCGATGTTGTACAGCTCCCACGGCGCGGTCTGGAACCCGTCGCCGCGACCGGCGGTCACCCAGGGAAGGCCGTAGCGGCTGCACGCGATCCAGCCGTCATGGTAGATCGCGCGGTTGGTCGCCAGTTCGAAGTACTGCGTCGTGCGGCGGCTCTTCGCCTTCGCGTCGTCGAAGGTGTACCGCATCGAAACGCCCTCGATCGGCTTCTGCGGGATGCCGTTCACGACCTTCGGCTCGGGCAGGCCGCAACAGTCCAGGATCGTCGGCACGACGTCGATGACGTGATGGAACTGCGTCCGCGTCTCGCCCTTCGCCTTGATCCCCCGGGGCCAGTGGACGATCATCGGGTTCCGCGTGCCGCCGAAGTGGCTGGCGACCTGCTTCGTCCACTGGAAGGGGGCGTCCATCGCCCACGCCCAACCGACCGGAACGTGCGGCTCGCTCTTCGGCCCGCCGATCTCGTCGATGCGCCGGAGGGTGCTTTGCAGGCCGAGTTGCAGGCCGAGCAGGCTCGCGATCTCGCTGAACGTCCCTTCGAGCCCGCCCTCGGCACTGGCGCCGTTATCGCCCACGACGTACATCACGAGTGTGTTGTCGAGTTCGCCGGCTTGCCGCAGGCTTTCGACGTACCGGCCGACTTCATAGTCGGTGTACTCCATGTATCCGGCATAATTCTCCATGAGCCGCGAGTAGACTCTCTTCTCGTCGGCCGACCGGCTCTCCCAGGACGGAATGCTCTCCGGCCGTGGGGTGAGCTTCGTGCCCTTCGGAATGATGCCCATTTCCAGTTGCTTGGCGTGCGTCAACTCGCGTTGCTTGTCCCAGCCGTAGTCGAACTTGCCCCGGTACTTGTCGCGGTACGCCTGCGGCGGCTGGTGCGGCGCGTGAACGCCCGAGGTGCTGAAGTACACGAACCAGGGCTTGTCGGGGCTGGCGGCACGGACGTTCTGCGTCCAGCGGATGGCCTCGTCGGTCATGTCGGCGGTGAAGTGATAGCCTTCTTCGGGTGTTTTCGGTTGCGGCACCCAGGTCGTGTTCCGGTAAATGACCGGGTAATACTGGTTCGTCTCGCCCTGGTTGAAGCCGTAGAAGTAGTCGAAGCCGACGCCCGTCGGCCAGCGGTTGAACGGCCCGGCGGGGCTGATGTCCGGCTCCGCGGTGTTGTGCCATTTCCCGAACATGCCCGTGGCGTAGCCGTTGTCGCGAAGCATTTGCGACACCATGGCGGTGTTCTCGGGAATTAAGCCGTTGTAGCCCGGGAAGCCCGTCCCCATCTCGATAATGACGCCGGTGGCGCAACTGTGGTGGTTCCGGCCGGTGAGGAGCGCGCCACGCGTCGGACTGCACAGCGCGGTGGTGTGGAACTGCGTGTACTTCAATCCGTTGTCGGCGAGTCGTTGCATGTGCGGCGTCGGTACCGGCCCCCCGAAGGTGCTGCACATCCCGAAGCCGACGTCGTCGAGCAGGATGACAAGGACGTTCGGAGCGTCTTTGGGTGCCTTCACCGGCTTGGGATAATCCGGGGTCGAATCCTTGTAGGTTTCACCGATCTTCCCGTGAAACGCCGGGTCGGGCTGGGGCAGTTGCGTGCGCGCGGGAAGCGACTTCGAGTCCTGAGCCGGGAACCCGCCGACCCGGCCCGAAACGGCCAGCCAGCCGAGCGTGCCGCCGACCGCGAGTGCGGTCACGATGGTCCGAGTTGAGCGTTTTCGCATGGTGTCGCCTCCTTTGAAATGTGCGTCCGTAGCGAAAGGTTGCACAGAACTGACCGTCACACCACGACCGAGAATATATGCCTGCATTACGAAATAGTCATTGGTGCCAAACTGCTGGAACTGCCGAACTAGAATCCGTGAGATTACGGCAGTTGGCGAAATGAACCCGGGCTTTCGTACCGCAAATTGGAACCTGCCATAGAACGCGGGGAACTCGAGCAATAAAGCCCTTCGACCTCAAAGTCAAAGGGCATTCGAATTCCCAAAAATTGCCCCATCAATACTTGAACTGCCAGCCCAGCGTCAGCCCCTGGGCCCAGAAGCCGGAGGTGGCCTGGAGGGGGTTGCTGCCGGGGTTGGCATAGACGCCGAAGGCGTCGGCCCCGCGGACGGTGCGGTTGAGGTACTGGAACTGGTAGCCGAGGGTGAAGTAGTTGTTCCGCCAGAACCGCCAGCTCACGTCGTAAGTGAGGGAGGGGAGCACGGCGAACTGGGAGGAACTGCCGAAGTCGAGGGGGGCGCCGACGAGTGCGGCGGCGCTGTCGCCGGAAAGCCGCACCCGCGACAGCACCGTGCCGAGGGCGATTTTGCCGGTCGCGGAGAACGCCCAGCGGTCGAGCGTGTAGGTCATGGCCAAGCCGAGCTGACCGCCGTTGAATTCGTTGGTCGCGGCCCCGCGGTCGCGGTAGATCACCGCCCCGTCCACCGGGTCGGGCAACACCTGGCCGACGCGGGCGTGGTCCGAAAGACTCGCGTAGCGGTAGCCGATCAGCCCGTCGACGCGGAGAGCGTCGCGGTCGAGAAAGTTGTGGCGGTAGTTGACGTCGGCGGAATCCCACCAGCTTCCGAGGTGGGCGATGGCGTTGTCGTAGGTGCCGATCGATGTGGGCACGGGCGTGCCGTCGATCTGGCGGAAGCAGTCGCCGAGTTCGAGGTAGCTGGCGTCGAACCCGTGGATGCGAGCGTCGTCGAGCCAGAACCCGCCGTCGAGGAGGAAGCCGCTGCGTTCGGAGGCGGAGGGGCTTTCGGAGAAGCGGACGGGGGTTCCGGTAGCCGGCGGCACCCAGGTCGCCGGCAGCTTGGCCCGGTCCGACCAGCCGAGCACGAGGCCGACGCGGACCCACAAACGGTCGGGCCGTTGGAACACCGTGCGTGCGTCCAGCGGGTCTTCGGTCAGGTAAACGGGCGGCGCCGCGGGCAACGGCGGCGGGGGAACGTACGTTTGTGCCGGCATGGTCGGCAAGAGACTCGGCAACGGCGGGGCGTTCCCGTCCGGCACGGCCCTCAGCGGCGGATTCGCACTCGGCAACGGAGGCACTGCCACCGTCGGCGGTTGCCCGAGCGCGGCCCCGGCCGAAAACAACACCGCAAGGCCCCACATCGTTTTCATCGTGCGCCCTCGCAGACCGAACGGGTCCGGCGGCCCGCATAGCCCCCACGCGCCACCCCCGTCAAGCCCGATCTCGCGCGCGAAAACCGTTGACCCACGGCCCCGCGGCGGGGAGAGTGGGATTTCTCCGACACCGTACCTCTCCGAGAATCCCCATGCACCTACGTCCCGCCCTCGGTTGCCTTCTCCTTTTTCTGGGCACCGGCTGCGGCGGCACTTCGGCACCCAATCCCGCCCCGGTCCATTACCCCCCTCCGAAGTCCGGCGACACCGCGATGACCGACCCCTCTCCCCCCGACACTCTCCGCCTGCTCGCACTCGGCGATTCCTACACCATCGGCGAACGCGTCGAACCGGCCGAACGCTGGCCGGTGCTGCTCGTCGACGCCCTGCGAAAACACGACTTCCCCTTCGCCGACCCGCTCATCATCGCCCGCACCGGCTGGCGGACCGACCAACTCGCCGACGCAATCGAACGCCTCAAACCCGTCGGCCCGTTCGACCTCGTCACGCTCCTCATCGGCGTCAACGACCAGTACCAGCACCGCACCGCCGACGATTACCGCCCCCGATTCGTCGCCCTGTTGAAGCAGGCCGTCGCCCTTGCCGGCGGGTCGGCGGACCGGGTCCTCGTCGTGTCGATCCCCGACTACGGGGTGACGCCATTCGTCAAGCGGGAGAATCTGGACCCGGCCAAGATCGCCGCGGAGATCGACCGGTTTAATGCGGTGAACCGGGAGGAGACGAAGGCGGCGGGGGCCCGGTACGTCGAGATCACGAAGGCGTCCCGCCGCGCCGCCACGGACCCGGCACTGGTCGCGAACGACGGCCTGCACCCGTCCGGCACCATGTACGCCCAATGGGCCGCCGCCGCCCTGCCCGTAGCCCTGGCGGCGCTGAAACGGAAAGCCGATTAACTGCAAAACCCCAATCCGTATTCCAACGATTTCCTCTCGCCCGGCCCGATTCGTCCGATAGGATTCTCGAAATCCCTTTTCAGGAGATGCCCCATGATTCGCCGAACACTCTCCCTGATCACCGCGGCCGCGCTCTTCGGCGTCGCCGGGTGCAGCGGCGGACCGGACAGCTTGGTGAAAGAACTCATCGGCGATATGAACGCGATCGCCGACGCGATGGAGAAAAAAGAGTCGAAGGAAACGATCGAAAAGCTGATGGACAAGATGAACGCCACGAAAAAGAAGTTCGACGACCTGAAGCTGTCCGACGACGAAAAAAAGAAGCTGATGGAGAAACACAAGGACGAGATAGAAAAAGCGACGAAGCGGATGATGTCGGCCATGATGAACGGGACGTTCAACAACATGGGCGGGATGCCCGGGATGCCGATGATGCCCAACTTTGGCGGGGCTAAAGTGACGAACCCGGCCCCCACGGCACCGGGGAAGAATTAGTTCCCGCGTGGCCCGACCGGCCGATCCTTCGGCCGGTCGTTCCTTGACGCGCGATTTCAGCAAAAAGGATCTCGGACTCTCACCGTTCCGCTCAAGGCGTACTCCCCGGCGGAGTATAAATCAGTACACCCACATCTTCAATAGTAACCAGGCCGCCTTTCATCATGAGTTGCAGGTGTGGGAGAAAAATCGCGACTTTCTCGGCGGCAGCTACCATCTCGACGACGATGGGCAGGTCTTCCGAAAGCCGGAGAATCTTCGCCGTATGGATACGGC
>DASXPC010000048.1:0-7398 GCA_036493815.1 Fimbriiglobus sp.
CCTCGCGGAAATGTACGAGGGCTTGTTTCGGATTGCCCTCGTGAAGGAATCCCCAGCCGCGGTTCGCGTGGGTGAAGGCGTCGTCCGGCTCGCGGGCGAGCGCATCTTCCAGAGCGGCCCCCGCTTCGTCCCGCCGGCCGAGATGGACCAGGGCCATGGCCCGCAGGTTCCCGCACCACCCGTGTTCCGGGTCTTGTTCCAGGCCGCGATCGGCGGCGATGAGCGCACCGGTCCAGTCTTCGCGTTCGGCCCGAATCGCGGCCCGGAGGGCGTGGAGGTTTGGGTCGGTCGGGTCGAGCCGGATCGATTCGCCGACGGCTTTTTCGGCTTCCGGAAACCGGTTGCGGCGAAACTGGGCGAACGCCAGGGCGTAGTACCCGATCACCACGTCCGGCCCACATCCGATGGCCCGTTCCGCCGCTTCCACCGCTTCCGCGTACTTTTTCTGGCCAGTCAGGCACTCGGAGAACAAAGCGTGGACCAGCGGGTTGTTCGGCGTCTCCGCCAAAGCGAGGTGGAGCTCGGCCGCCGCCAGTTCGTACCGTGACTGGTGGAGAAGGAGCCGGGCACGTTCGATGCGTGCGTCGGTATTCATTACATTTTCAGGTATTTGAGCACGTCGTCGTAGGCCCCGCCCTGGTTGGCATAGAGGGCATAATTGCGGGCGGTGGCAAACCACTCCCGCGTGGTCGCCTTGACCTGTCCGGCGGCCGCGGCCAAATCCCCCGTGGTCAGCGGCGAAGGCACACCCGCCTTCAACGCCTCTCGCAACTTCGCTTCGATCGCCAGGTCCACCACGCCCTTGATGTCTGCCCCGCTGAAAGCGTCGGTCCGTTTCGCCAGGGAGTCGTAGTCCAGGTCTTTGACCGGTTTCCCCTTGAGCTGAATGCGGAAGATGGAGGCCCGGGCCGCGGCATCGGGCGGGGGGACGAACAGGACGCGGTCGAACCGGCCGGGACGGCGAAACGCACTGTCGAGATGCCAGGGGGCGTTGGTGGCGGCGAGGATTAGCAGGCCGTCGTTCTTCGTCTGGATGCCGTCGAGTTCGGCCAGGAACTGGTTGATGAGCATTCGGCCGGCACTTTGCTTCATGTCCGACCTGCTGGCCGCCAAGGCATCGACCTCGTCGAAGAACAAGACGCACGGCGAGTTCCGCCGAGCCTGGTCGAAAATCGCGTGGAGGTTTCGCTCGCTGTTTCCGATCCACATGTCGAGGACGTCGTGGATGCCGACGGCAACGAACCCGGCTTTCACTTCCCCGGCGGTGGCTCTTGCGAGGTGCGTTTTGCCGCAGCCGGGGGGGCCGTAGAGGAGGATGCCGCCGCCGGCCGATTTGCCGTAGGCTTTGTAAAGGTCCGGGTGGCGGAGGGGGTGGATGATCTTAGCCCGGACTTCTTCCTTCACGCCTGACATGCCGCCGATGTCGGCGAAGGTGACGGTCGGCCGTTCGATCTCGGCCGAGGCCGGCGACCCGTCCGCCCCATCGGCGACGCGGATCCTCCCGTCGCTCACTTCGGATTCTTCCGGATCGGCGTCGATGCCCATACGCCCGGCGAACTCCGAATCGGCCAGTGTGGGGTCCACGGCCACGGCTTCCTTGTACTGGCGGACGGCCCGGTCCACGTCCCCGGCCCGGTCGAGTAGCCTGGCGTGCAGGAGGACCGCGGCCGGCGGGGTGTCGGGTCGCTTAAGCAGGTCTTCCACAATCACCATCGCGGTACTGGACTTGCCGAGCTGAAAGTAGGTTTGGGCCAGGCCCAGCTTCAACGGCACGTGGTCCGGGTGCTTGCCGAGTGCGGTTTTGTATTCCTGCTCAGCCTCGTCCAGCCGACCAAAGCCGCGGAGCGACTCGGCAAAGTGAACCCGGAGTGGCAAGTTATCGGGAGAGAACGCTAAAGCGTCGCGGAGTCCGGACAGTGGATCGGGTGCGGGCGTCATTGCGTTCTTTCCGCGGAATTCGGATTAATATACAAACGGTTCACTTGGTCGAGTCGAAAATGCGGCTCAGTTTACTGGCTCAGGCTGGGACGATAGGGCTAGCTATCGAAACACTCATCCGAAAGAAAAGTATACCACACGTCCCATGCTTTCCCGGCGTCCGCGAGAACGAACCCGACGTGGAACCCCCGATTCAGGAGTTCGACCTCGGTTTGCGGTTCGTGGTCGAAGTAATACCCCCGCCACGACCACGGACTCCCCGCTGCCGGGGTCTTTGGCACGACGATTACACACCGCAGTTGCTCCTTCGGCGGCGGTCGAACCCCCGTTTTCTCCTCCACCGGTGACTTGTAAGGTTTGATCGTGAACATCGCTTCGTCCATCAGGAAGTCGTATCAGTCGAAGCCCCGCCAGTTCGTGCCGTGTTACCGACATTCGTCGTCAATCCCGACCGTCAGGATCGGATCAAACCGTGGAGTCGGAAGCGATGAGATAAGAATAGCCCTGCATGGAAAACACTCGGACCGAACTCCGGAAACGACTGCTGAATCAAGAGATGCGGCCCAACTTTACGCCATTTAGGGAGAGTTTTTTTACGCAGCATTCGGCACGGACTTTGGGCGGTGAACAGGGGAGTCGGGAACCATCCGGTAAGAATTCGATACGAACCGCCCGGTTGAGAGCGCCGATCACCGCCTGGCGAAGCGGCTCGGCCAGCCGCCGCTCAACCTCGGCTACGCACTTGCGGACCACGATCCGGGCCGTTTCCTTCGCTCTTGCAGGTATGACCCCCGCCAATGCCAATAGATCGGCCACCAAGTGCACATCGGCTTCAACCGTCTCGAGAATTTCCGGTTCGAGAAGGAGTTGGCGGAGGCCGAGCCGGTCCATTGCGTCTTGTTGGAGGACGCGCACGACTGACGTCGGAAAGAACCCGCGAATGTCACCGAGCCACCGGGCGACGGACGGGGCGGAACTCCCCAATCCGGCCCGGCGTGTTCGGCCCGTGCTCGACCCATCGACGTCGTCGGACCGGGCCGGGATGCGACCGCCTCGTATGCCGAGGGGAGAATTTCGCGTGGGGTGGTGAATACTGGTTTCGCCGCTTTGGATGCTTTGACTCTCGGGCAAGCCGCCGTCGCCCGGGACGCGGTCATGGGCCTCTTCCGTGCCGGGGCGCGGGGCACGGCCCGCGAGGCGGCCGCCGACCCTCGGCCGAGCGGCTGTGCGGGACGCAGCGACGGCCGGCGGCGAGGCGGCGGCGCGGGCGAACCCGTTCATCATGGCGAACGCAGCGAAGCCGGTCTGTCTCGCGGCGGGCACGCCGATTCGGACACCCGCCGGTCACAAACGGATCGAAGAGATTCGGGTCGGCGACCCGATCCTCACCGCCGACGAGAACGACCCGACGTGTACCCTTGCCGTCCGCCGGGTGGATGACGCGTTCCAGCGGTTCGGCTTGGACATGCGCGTCCACCTCGGCGGCCGAACGATCTATCTCACACCGGACCACCCATCCTTCGTCCCCGACCGCGGGGGTTGGGTCCAGGCCGGAGAATTGGCCGCCGGGGATGAGGTCCTCTGCCTGGGTGGCGAGTGCGTCACGATCGACCGGATCGAGGACGACGACGTGCCGCGGACGGTTTATAATCTGACGGTGAGCGAGTACCAAACGTTCTTCGTGGGGTGCGACGAGTGGGGGTTCGCCGCGTGGGTCCATAATGCGTCAGTGTGCGACGAACTCAAAGTCCTGCAGGACGCAGTCATCGCCGGTGACCGGGTAATAGTTGCACGACAAGTAGAAAACATCAACACATTAGTGGACAGGGCAAGGGCCAATCCATTTATTGCGGAGGAGTTTGAGAGCGCATTAAAATCGCCGGAAAATGCGATACTGTTCCACGAACAGGGAATATAATATGGTGATATTAAGGCAGAAATAAATGCCATTGGGGACCATGTCCGGAAAGCGGTATCTAAGGCTGTAGAAGTGACAGAAAGGCTAGAAGTTCCCCGAACCAAGGGACGATTCGGCACAGATGCGCACAATAATTTTGAGTTATTAATTGGCGAAATTGATGGCGATTTGCGACGTTCTGGCAATGGATATCGTTTGAAAACAGAGCCATTTCTCACTCCCTCGGGGCTCCCAACAGAACGTCGTGCCGGCGATTCACTAGGCCTTGATGTTGTGCTTGAATTCAATGGCACTCCAGTCAAAGCGTTCGATTTAAAGACGGGTGGCGGTATGTCACAAGCCAGGAGAGCTGAATTGGCGCGTAGATTTGTTTTGCCGGAGAGCGCGATTGAGGAGCTATTTCGCTAGGAGATTGTGATGACTAGAATCGAAACCTCTGAAATAATAATAGAATTATCAAACGAATGGCGCATATATGAACACAAAAATAGACTCGTCGCACATGGACCAGATAATACTGAAATAATTTCGACCTCAGTTTTTTTACCAGGCAGTGGAACTCAAAACGAGCAAAAATAATCTCTCGATGTCTCTGAGTCGCGAATCATGGAATTGATGCGCAAAAACGCATCGAATGTTGAGTTGTTGACCACAAATGAAATGCACGAGAGCTTCTTGGAAAACGGAATCAAGATAGTGTTATTATCTTCGATTTCTTGCGATGGTGCAATTGTGTTTGATCAATTTATGCTTGTTGCTCGTGATAGTATTCTTTACCTTACATTCGAAGGTCCGTTTTCCGCAATGAAGTGTCGCGATTTTGTCCACGCCGCAATTGCTTCTGCAAAGCGTAGTTAACTTTAATGAACCCTGCCGTTTTGTCCCTCTCAACAGCGCAAGAATGTCCCCGTCCCCCTGCGTCCTTGCCCGCCGTCCGCAACCCCTTCCCCGGCAACGCCTTTCCGTACGTTATACTTCGTTAAGGGGTAACCGCTGCGCCCTTGCGCTCTTGAATCCGTGGCCTTCGTGTCCCGAACCAAATTGTGGTCGCATTTGTTGCCGAATTCGGGGCATAGGGAGTCGGGTGAATTTGTGAGAGGTTTGCCGAATTCGGGGAATTCTGGAGAAGGTAGACGAGAGGCTCCCAGTAAAGAGAACTGCAGTCGCCGGAGCAAAAGATCGCCGGAGCTTCCAAGGCCGTAGCTGACCGCGACGCCCGCGTTCTCTACCAGTCGCCCAGCCCCGACCTCAACCCGATCGAACAGGTCTTCAGTCAGGGCAAGGACGAACTATGCCACCGGCTCCGCGGCGCCCGCGAGGTCGCAGATGCCTTCGGACTAATCCTCAACTGGGTCACCTCCACCCACCTCTGGAATTACTTCCGCCATGCCGGCTACGCCGTGGGTGAATGAAAATGAACATACTCGAAACCGCCGAATTGCTTCCTGTCGACTACGATTGCGGCCTTCAGCCTACCGCTTCGCGAACTTCATCTGCATGAGCACCCACGTGTTCGGGTCGAGGACAACCGCGGCCGGTTCTGCATCGGCATCGATCTCGAAAGTTTGCTTGGCCTTCGTGAGCTCGATCTTCACGATTCGTTGTGAAGCAACGCCGTCTTGGGTGATGCCGAGCTCCAGTGGCAACCGGTATGGTTCACCGGGCTGTTTCTGGGTTAGTTCGACGATGACCTTTTTCGTCGCCGCGTCGAACCGCCAGGTTCCGTCGACGACGGGCGATCCGGGGCGGCGGAGCCATTGTTTGAAGAACCAGTTTAGGTCCTGGCCCGAAAGTTCCTCCATCACAAGTCGCAGATTGCTGGTGGCAGCATTACCGTCCCGATACCGCTTGTAGTATTCGCGGATGCCGGCCCAGAACTTGTCGGTGCCCACTTGCCCACGGAGCATGTGCAATGTCCAGCTTCCTTTCTGGTACACCAGTGCGTTGAGGATTCTGCTGGTATCGGTGAGGTTGTCGTGGATTATCGCGAGACGTGGATTCCTCTTCTCACCCTGTTTCTCCACCCGGAACACCGTGTCTCGACTCTGCTTTAAGCCACGCACGAAGGCGTCCCGACCGTCGTAGTGCTCGGCATACAGCAGGGCGAAATACGTCGCGAATCCCTCGCTGAGCCAAATATCGTCCCAGTCCTTCTCGGTGACTGAGTCGCCGAACCACTGATGGGCGATCTCGTGGGCCACAAGGGACGGAACCCGCGAGCCGGTGATGTCACGTTCGCCGTAAAAGATCGAACTCGCCAACTCCATGCCGCCCCTTTGCCCGGCCGCTTGGACGTTAGCAAGCTTTTCGTAAGGGAATGGGCCTACGGCCTCGCTGTAGAACTCGATTGCCTTCCGGGCCGGGGCTTCGAGCGCGGGGATGCCGGTTTCCCGGTCTTGGTGGAACACCCAAATCTGGAGCGGGACGCCATGGACCGGATCTGCATAGCGAACGGCGAACTGGGCGACACCGAGGGCGTTCAGCCACGCGGCGATCGGGACGGACTGTTTCCAGTGCGTCCGCCGGCGGCCGTCGCCGAGATCGGTCACGTCCTGGAGCAGGCCATTCGCAACCACTTGGTACTTCGCCGGGGCTGTGACGATGAACTCGCTTGTCGCCTTGTCGTACGGGTGGTCGATCACCGGCAGCCATTGATGGGCCTTATCCGGCCAATTGTCGCTGAAGAAGGTGCGCTCCTTGTATTTGTTCGGACCGATCCGCAGTCCACTGGCCGGTACACCGTGGTATTTCACGGTGAACTTCCGGCGTTCGTCTTCCTTGGGCGAAGGATCGAGCGTCAACCGAAGTCGTCCCTTCTCATGGGTGAATGGGACCGGTTTACCGGCCGAGGTGACTTCCGCCACGGTCATGCCCTTGCCGTTGGCGGCCGACACGAGGTCGAGGACAGCCTCGGTCACCCCGACCCGAGTGAATCTTAACTCCGCGGTTGACTCCCCGACGATCTCGTCGGTGTCGTCGCTCAGGGTAAGGCGAAAGACGTAATGAATTGCATCGACACCGGTCTGGCGGGGATAGTTATCCGCGGCGGCGGGCGACACGTACAACAAAAGACCTAGGATCGCCAAAATCCCGGCACCACCGGCAGTTCGATCGGGCATTTGATTACTCAGGGGGGAAGCATCATGACGGTGCGATCATAACGGCCGGCCCATCGCCAAGCCAGCGCCGAGTGTCAGGTAGACGGGCAGTCGCGAGTAGGGTCAGCAGGGAGTGCCTCACAGATCTGTGACAGCGGCGCGGTATGCGAAGCGGTGCGGATCCTCGGCGCCTTCGGACCGGCCGCCGCCGCCGACACTTCCCCGCCTGAAGGATTGTCCGGACCCTTCGAGTAACGACCGGTGCGGTTGTCGATCCTTGGATCCAGTTTCGTTTGGTTTACTAACTGTACTTTCCGCAACAACCTTGAACTCTGAGCCGTGGTGCCGACGGTTGGCCTCGACGAATTGCCGGTCCGTCCGGGACGATGGGTGGTGTTACGACATCCGCCATCCCGGAAGGAGCCGGCCGTGGCAGTATCGCAC
>DASXPC010000049.1:0-11933 GCA_036493815.1 Fimbriiglobus sp.
CCGCTGCCGCCGGGAGAAGAGGGAATGATCGGCATCAAGGGGCCGAACGTGATGTTAGGCTACCTGCACCAGCCGGAAAAGACGAAAGAAGTGATCCGCGACGGGTGGTACATGACCGGCGACATGGGTCTGATCGAACCGGACGGGTTTATCCGCATCACGGGGCGGTTGACTCGGTTCGCAAAAATCGCGGGAGAAATGGCCCCTCTCGAAAAGGTGGAAGAGGAATTACAGGATCTGCTCGGCGGGGGCGATCGGCTGATTGCGGTAGTGCCGGTTGCCGACGAAAAGCGGGGCGAACGAATTGTCGTGCTCTATCTTCCCGAAGCTGAAGAGAAATTGTCCGCCGCACTGGCAAACCTCTCCAGCCGCGGACTGCCCAACCTCTGGATCCCCGACCGGCGGGATTGCCACAGAGTGGATTCGCTGCCCACCCTCGGCAGCGGGAAATTGGATTTGAAAGCCGTAGCGATTCTAGCGAGGGAGAAAACGAGGCATTGACCGCTTGCGTTTGTCACGGGCGGCCGACCCGCCCGCGACGCATTTCCGAATTTAGTCCGGCCCGTTGGAGTCGCCGACCGCCAACGGCTTCGGGTTCCCGCCGGGCTTCGTACCTGCCTTCAATCGCTCCGTTTTCAACGTGACGTCTTTCACCACTCGCCGGACCGGATACACCGCGTCGGTCTTGACCCCGGGGTCAAACTGATTCCAGGTTTCCAAGCCATCCTCGGATTGCGGTTCCAGAAGGAACACGGCCAGATTGCCGAGCATCTGGTTCGTTCGGACGACGTACGTGCCGGCTTTGGCGGCGTATTCCGCGTCACTCTTCTTCACCTCGACCTTGTCCACCGTCCGATGCCCCTGGAACGGCCGCTGGGCCGTCGTCACCGCGGTTACGAGGTATTGTTCGACCGGAATCTTGGTATCGTCTTTCAGCACTTCGACCACGATCCCGTGGCGGCAAAGTGTCTCGATAGCTTTCGTGTATTGCGGCTCGATCATGTAGAGTGCCGGTCGGGTGACCGACAAGGTCGGCACCATCTTCGTCATCAGTTGCAGCACGAAGTCTTTCGGCGGCCCGAGTTTAACATTCCCGCCGACTGCCCGGCCTACATTCTCGTACCCGAGCACGGTCACCGGCTTGTCCTGGGCGACGTGTTTGGACCGGAGGCCGACGGTGTCCTTCGGTGCGGATGCCGCGGCCGTCACTTTTTTCACTTCCTCCAGGTGTTCGGCCGCGACCTCGAAACACGCCTTCACGAACGCATACGTCGCGGCCACACGGTCTTTGAACGAAGCGTGTGTATACGACTCGGAGAGGATACCGATCCGGCCCCGGACTCCGAAGTATTGAATCCCGAACCGCGGCGTCCCCGAGTAGCCGCTCGGCTCCCATTTCGTGCGCGGGTTCGCCCGGTCGAAGTTGCCGTAATGAAAAGTATCGAACCCGGTGGCAGCTTTTACCTTTTTCGTCGTTTCCGGGAGGAACAGGGTCTGGCCGAAGTCGACGAGTTTCGGGTCCACGGCGACGTACCGAGGGGCGTCGTACGTGAGCTTGTAGCGGTGGTAACTGCCGTCGGTAGTGTGGCAGTCGACGATCACGAGCGGGTCCCAGTTGTTCAGTACTTGAATCAGGGCCCGGTCCTCCGGCGATTCAAGTTTGACGAAATCGCGGTTGAGGTCGAGGTTCTGTCCGTTCGGCCGGACGCCCGTCCTCGGCGGTCCGTTTTGCCCGGGCCGGTTGCGATCGCCGAACTTGTCGTTCCCGTCCGGGTTGAAGATCGGGGCGATTAGGATCACAAAGGTTTTCAGGAGGTCGCTTTTCTTCTCCACAAGATCGCGGGCGAGCATCAGCACCGCTTCCTTGCCGTCCACTTCCCCGGCGTGGATGTTGGCGAACGCCATCACCACCGGCTTGCCGGACTTCTTCGCCTCCTCGGGCGTGGCCACCGACGGATCGCTCAGCACCAGAAGAGGAAGTTTCTTTCCTTCCGTGCTCGTGCCGAAGAATGTGTATTTGACGAGCGGCGACCGCTTCGCCAGATCGGTGCAAAACCCGAGCACATCGGCATGGCTCGACGTCTCCTGGTAGTTCGTCCGCTCGGCCGTGGTGCGGGGGACGTCTTGGGAAAGAACTAATGTTGAAACCAACATCACGAGCGAAGTAGACAATTTTCTCTCCAGTTATGAGGTTCCGTTGAAACGCCTTATTAATTAGGAGTTGGGAAAACGTGGTTGTGCCAGTAAGTGTTCGGAGCCATGAACCAAGATTGGTTCGAAGGCAACACGAACTGTGCCAACTGAGTCATGTCAATTTGATACCGAAAAAATACCGCCAACAATTCTCGCAATGTAGCGTCAGGCACCACGCGAGGTACTCGAAAACGAATCTCTTCGCCGATGCCTACTACTCCTTGAACACCATCGATGCTATTAACCCAGCGGAAAAACGCTCCCTCATCGCCGGGAGCGTAAAACAAAACACGATGACAGCTCAACTCAATCACGGTGAACGCTGTATAAGGAAATCGTTAAACCCAAAATCACTTCTTCTCCGGGGTAAATACCCCCTTCCACTGTTCCTTCTCCTTATCACGATCGGCAAACGGGATGCCCTTCACCATCCACTCGGGGGCCGGGGCGCCTTTCAGTTCGTGGTCGAAGAACTGTTGCATGCGCATCGTGTAGTCCTTCTGGTCCGCGCGCTTTCGCAGGCCGTGCGGCTCGCCGTTGTAGTTGAACAGGTAGCATTCCTTGCCGAGCCGGCGAAGGGCCAGGTAATACTCAATCCCCTGGTACCACGGCACGGCGTCGTCGCCGTCGTTGTGCAGGATCATAAGCGGCGTCTGCACCCGGTCGGCCATCATGACGGGCGAGTTCTCCAGATACTTCATCGGTGCGGCCCAGAGGGTGGCACCGATCCGGCTCTGGGTGCGTTCGTACTGGAATTCGCGAGGAAGGCCCGTGCCCCAGCGGATTCCGCCGTAGGCACTGACCATGTTTGACACGGGCGCCCCGGCCTCGGCCGCCTTGAACCGGTTCGTCTGGGTTACCATGTATGCGATCTGATAACCGCCCCAGGAATGGCCCTGGATGCCGATAGCCTTTTCGTCGAGGCAGCCCATGTTGGCCACGGTTTGAATCGCCGGCAACACGCACTTCAACGCACTCTGCCCCGGCGAACCAATCGTGTAGCAGATGTCCGGCATGAGCACCAGATACCCGTTACTCGCGTAATACGTCGCATTGATGCTCGTCCCGGCGTTCGGGGCAACGTAGTTGTGCAGATTCTGCGACAACCGCTCGTAAATGTAAACCATCATCGGGTACTTCTTCGATGGGTCGAAGTTTTCCGGCTTGATCAGGATGCCGGCGAGCGGCACGCCATCCGCGCTCTGATAGTGAATCAGTTCGGCCTTGCCCCAGTTGAACTCCTTCTTCCGCGGTTGGGCGTCGGTCACCCGGCGGATTTCCTTGAAGTCGCGGTCCGCCACGTAATAGTCCGGGTAGTCGTTGAACGTGGAGATCGTGAGCAGGTAGCAATCTCCGTTCTTCGCTTTTTGCGGAATCCCGTACTTGCGGGCGCCCATGATCAGAAGTTTCGGCTTCTGGCCCGGGTCCATTCGGTAGAACCCGGTATCGCGGGAGTACAGGTTTTCGGCGTGGAGAAGTAACGGTTTGGACAGGTCGATGCCGCGAGCCAATTCCTCTTCGGCCGGGTCGGGGCCGATCGAACCGAGGATGCGGAATTGGATTTTCAGGTCCCGGCCGATCCTGGTCAGGTTTTCGGTCGTTTTCCCGTCCGGCGACACTTTCCACACGTCGTATTGGTCCGACAGCAGCAGGAATTTTTCGTCCGAAGTCCAGACCGCGGGCCGGTATGGCGGCGCCGTGCTAGGCGAATCGAACTCCTCGTTGAAAAATTTGACTCCCATCTTGGCCGTGAGATTGATCGTCTTGCCGTCCTTCACGGCCGTGAGGGTCCAGTCCTTTCCGTCAAATTTGGTCAGGTACTTGCCCGAAGGCGAGGACGCCGGAGTTCCCTCTACGGCTTTGTAGAGCAGTTTCTTCTCGCCGGTGCGAACGTTGACGAGCGAGGTGTCGTTCAGGCTCGGCCCGTATCCGGTGAGATAGGCATACGGCTTCGTATTCACTGACAGGCCCCAGTCCCCCGATGCGGGGAGCGTAACGGTCGTGTCTTCATCGCCGACGCGGCAAAGCTTTCGAGTATCGAGGAAGTAAATGGCGGTGGCGTTATTCCCTCCGCGAGCGGCACCGCCCCGCCCGAGCTTTTGCATGGGCTGAATCTGCTCATCCTTCCAATGCCAGAGGTCGAGTTCGACACGATCCGCGGCCGGAGTTGTGTTAGGCGTCGCGGCGGGGGTCGCGGGCTTGGCCGGATCGGGCAGCTTGCTGAGACTGACGGCGAGTTTGGTGCCGTCGGCGGCGAATGACAGTCCGCCCGCACCGGCCACGGCGAAGCCTTTCGGCATTCCGGCGGTATCCGGGCCGACGATTTCCGACGCGAATACGACGGAATTGTAGGCGACGACAGCCGAGGCCGCGAAGATTCCACCGGCCGACGGGGCGAGGGAAATCCGCGGATTCGCATAGCGGTCCCAGAGGTAGATCCGGTATTTGGCGGTCGGGGCCGGGGTCACCGACTGAGTCGTCTGCCCGTTCGGAACTTGATCCTCGGCTGCTCCGTCTCCTGATCCCTTCTTTTTCGGATCGGGGGCCTTTTCGGTCGGTTTCTTCTCCTGGCCTTTCTTCTCCGGTTTTTTCGCCGGAGTTATCGGTGTGGACTTCTTTTCTTCCGGCTTCTTTTCGGCCGGCTTTGCCGGCGTCGGGTCCGGCGTGTCGTCGTACACGAATGCCAATTTCGTTTGCTGCCGATCCCACGTCAGCCGGGAATATCGCCCCTTGTTCGCCTTGATCGTGGCGGGTCCGGCCAGCGAATCGAGTTCTATGACAAACACGCCGTTGTTTTCGTCTTTTCGCGATGTGACGACGTAGACGAGTTCCTTGTTATCCCGCGTGACGCTGTATTCGCTCACTTCGGGAATCGTGCGTTCGCTGTTGTCTTTGAGATTGCGTACGACGAGGTCGGAGCCAAAAGTACGGCGATTGATCGGCCCACCACCGCCACCGCGGCCGGCAAAGCCGCCCCCACGTTGGAACCCACCGCGTTGACCGCCTCGGCCGCCTCGTTGCCCACGCCCCCCTCTGCCGCCGCCGCCACCGGTTCCCGGACCCGATCCTCCGACCGGCCCGCGTGCGTTCGTCGCACCCGATCCGGCGCCTTCCGCATTCGTTAACGGAGAACCCCTTGTAATAAAAAGATATCCGGCTCCGGTCCCATGAATTTCGAACCGTCGAACGTCTTCGAGCCGTTCCACGATCTTTCCGGTTGCCGTGTCGATCGTGCACAACCCGGCCTTGGGGGTAGATTTCTTTTCGGCCTTTGCTTTATCGATGTCCGCTTTGCCGGGGGAAAGTTCGACGAACAGTTTCTTGCTATCCGGGGAGAAGGCCGCCCCACTCCCGCCGGTGCCACCGGCTAATCCTCGGCCGCGGCCCCGTCCGACCGGCCCGGTAGGACCTGCCGGCGCCGCTCCCGCTTCGCCGGTATCCGGCACAGTCGAGCGACCGGCTCGATTGACGGCGAATTCCGACCCCGTTCCGAGATTCTTCACGTAAAGGGTGCCGTCCCCGACCGGAGGAATAAGGGAATAAGCCACCACCTTTCCGTCCGGGGAAAGTGTCACCCCCTGCAAGGTGTTCCAGATCTCGTAGTCCTTATGCGTCAACGGCCGTTTCGTCGCAGCCGGCGGACTCTGGGCCGCGGTCGGAGCGATTAGCACAACGGCCCCGCTCAACCCGGCGAGAACGCTGCCGAATGCGAAACGAAGTGCGAGGGAACGAAGGTACGATGTGCGGGGCAACACGGCTGAAACCTCCCAGGCGGGAAATACGGGCGGAGGACGGAATCGTACGGGTGATTATCCCCGGAAATGGGGTAAGAGCTAGCGGTCGTTCGGGATTTCTCATGCGAAGTTAGGGGGGTCAAAACGAACGCGCCGACCGTCCGGGTCGTTCCTACGTTAATTTCATGAGCGCTGCCCCTCCGCCGCAAGCCGCGGTCGCCGCCGCCCGGGCGACGCTGGATCCGTTCTTCGCGGCGATCGGCAGCGTCGTCGTCGGCCAGCGACGGCTGATCGAACGCATTTTGACCGGTCTGCTCACCGACGGCCACGTCTTGCTCGAAGGCGTGCCGGGCCTGGCCAAAACTCTGACCGTCCGGACCGTCGCCCGCGCCCTGCACCTCGATTTCCGCCGCATCCAATTCACACCGGACCTTCTCCCGGCCGACGTGATCGGCACCCAGGTGTATAATCCCCGTACCGGCGAATTCACCGTCCGCCAGGGACCGGTGTTCGCCAACATCATCCTCGCGGACGAAATCAACCGCGCCCCGGCCAAAGTCCAGTCCGCACTGCTCGAAGCGATGCAGGAACATCAGGTCACCATCGGCGAAAGCACCCGGCCCCTGCCCCGCCCGTTCTTCGTTCTCGCCACCCAGAACCCGATCGAGCAGGAAGGCACCTACCCGCTCCCGGAAGCCCAGGTGGACCGGTTTATGCTCAAGGTGATCGTCGAATACCCGGGAAAGGAAGAAGAACTCGCGATCCTCGACCGGGTGGGCGGCGTGGACGCGATAACGGAAATCGAACCGGTGCTGACGGCGGAGAACCTCGCGGCAGTGCGGTCGGCGGTGGACGCAACATATTGCGATGCACGGGTGAAGGATTACCTGGCAGACGTGGTGCGGGCGACCCGCACGCCGGCCGAATACGGGCTGGACCTGGCCGGACTCATTCAGTACGGTGCCAGCCCGCGAGCAACCCTCGCCCTGTTCCGGGCGGCCAAGGCTCACGCGTTTCTCGCCGGCCGGGGCTTCGTCGCCCCGGAAGACGTCAAACAAATGGCCCCCGACGTTCTTCGCCATCGGGTGCTGACCTCGTACGAGGCTGAGGCCCGCGACGTGACCCCAGACCAGGTAGTGAAGCAGGTGCTGGACTCGTTGCCGGTGCCTTAATCCGATTCCCGACGCACCACCGATGCGTCGCTAACTTCGAAATACGCCATGCGCCAAGTTCTCTTCCACATTCCTTTCGTGAACTTCCCGATCTACGGGTTCGGGGCGATGCTCTTCCTCGCATTTATTTTCGTCACCTGGTGGGGGATGCGGCGGGGGTTCCGGATCGGGGTACCACGGGAAAAAATCCAAGATCTCGCGTTGGCACTGTTCATAACGGGGCTGGTCGGCGCCCGGCTCGTTTACATGATCCAATACCGCAAACAGTTCGCCGGAAAGAACTGGGGCGAACTCGTTCTGGAGTTCTTCAAAATCTGGAACGGCGGAATCGTCTTTTACGGATCGATCTTCGGCGGCCTGATCGGGTTTCTAATCTTCTATCGCGTGGTTCTCCGCCGGTTCGGCATCAACATCTGGCAACTCGCCGACGTCATTGCACCCTTGCTGGCCCTCGGTCTCGCCATCGGGCGGATCGGGTGTTATCTGAACGGGTGCTGTTGGGGCCAGGTGGCAATTCCCGAAATTCAGCCCGTCCCGCTAGGAGAATCGCTCGGACAGTTCCCACTCTTGACGGGTTATTGTCGGGATCAGTTGTGTCGGCTGCCGCAAGCGGACGACCGGCTGCCGCACATTCACGGGTTGCAGACGAGTACCGGATTCTCTGTTCGTCCGGCGAGCGCAACGCCTCCGTACGATCCGCGGTCTATTGTCCAAGCCGTGGAACCCGGGTCCGCGGCCCAGGCCGCCGGGCTGCGGGCGGGGGACCGGATCGTTGAAGTCAACGGCGTTGCGAACGACATTATGGTTCAGCTAACGGGAGATAAGACAAAATTGGAGGACATTGTGGCGAAACTTCTCGCCACCGGCGGGCGCAAAGTCAGTAGTGGCGAAGGCCAGAACAACAACGAATTCGCCAAGATCGCGTTCACGGACCCGACCGCGGCGAATGCCGCCAAGTCACTTGCCCAGAGATCCAACGTGAGTGCGAGTGATTCCGACGAACTCTCGCTCGCCGTCGCAGATTGGTCCAACGACCGAAAGGGTCAGTCGGAGCTGTCATTGAAAGTTGACCGCAACGGTTCGATTATCGCTGTAGAATTCCGCCCCCTCACGGTCACGTTCTACCCGACGCAACTCTACGAAACGATCAGCATGGTCTTGCTGATATTCCTTTTAATCGCCTTCCAGCCGTTCCGCCGACACGACGGGCAAGTGATGGTCCTGCTCATGGTCGGCTATGCCATCCACCGGTTTCTGAACGAAGCGATCCGAATCGAGCCGTCGTATTCCCTTTTCGGCATCGATTACGGACTGACGCTGTCGCAGTGGATCAGCGTGCTGATATTGCTGCTGGCAGTCGGGTTGGAGGTGTATCTGCGTATGACGCGGCCGAAACTGCCGCCCGGTCCGGTGCCGCTCGGATACAAGATTCCGCAATGACGCCCTCTCCCGCCGGGTATTCCGGCACGCCGCTCGCCCGGAAACTCGGGTACAAGCCTGGCACCGTCGCCTTTCTGGACGGAGCACCGGACGATTATTCCGAACTCGTGGATCCTCTGCCCGCCGACGTCACGTTTCTGGCGAAGCCGAGGAAGGGCGTTGCATTCGTTCACCTCTTCACCGCGTCCGCCGCCGTGCTGGCCGGGAAGCTGACGAAGTACCGCACCACGATGGACCCGGACGGAGTCGTGTGGGTTTCCTGGCCGAAGAAATCGGCCGGGGTTCCGACCGACGTCACCGAAGACGTGATTCGCGACGTCTGCCTGCCGATGGGGTTTGTCGACGTAAAGGTGTGTGCGGTGGACGCGACGTGGTCCGGATTGAAATTGGTCATCCGGAAGGAACTGCGATCCGGATAAGGTCACTTTTGTAGAATCGGCAGGTAATTATTCGGCAGTTGCAGGATGATGCAGGAGCAGGCGGCGGGGAATGCCAAGCCGCGTTCATCGGCCCACATGCCGCCCGCACCGCTTCGGGATTTCCCGATCAACTCGTCGCGGATGGCCGGAAACCATTCAGCCCAGAACGGACCGCCGGCCGTCCACATGGCGAGCGCGGCGTAATATTGGCCGTAATAATAGTATTCGGGCCGCACGTCGCGAGCGGCGCCGCGGCGACCGGGTCGGAATTGCATCAGGTAGTTCAGACCGCGTTCGATCACCGGACCGTCATAAATTCCGGCCGAATTGAGACCGACCACCGCCGCCGCACTCCGGGCGAAACCCGTCCCCGCCCGCTGACCCCGCTTGTAGACAAATCCGCCGTCCGACTCCTGGCAGCCGGTGATGTAGTCCACCCCGGCGGTGATTACCGAATGGTCCACGTACAACCCGGCGTTCCGGGCCGCCCGAAGGGCCATCATCATGGCAACCGTCACCGACACGTCGGAGTCTCCCGGCCGAGTTTCGTACCGCCACCCGCCGTACAGGTTCTTCTGATTCCGGTCCCGGTTCTGGGCCTTCACGATAATGTGAACGGCCTTTTCCAATACGTCGCGGACGCGACTTTCGCGGGCGGGATCGGGAAACATGCCGAGGACTTCGGCGAGGAACAGTGTGCCGAACCCGTGCTGATACATGGGGGAGTTGGAAATGGATCCGCTGAGGTTGGCGAGATAACCCGGTTCCGGCCCGTTGGCCTGGGCGAGGCAGTAATCTACGGCGCGGGAAACGTTCCGCCCGTAGACTCCCCGGCCGGGCTGGTTCCCGCCGGCCATGAGAGCGAGTCCGGCGAGGGCGGTGACGCCGACGTTCCCTACGCGGAACTGACTGTCGGACAAAGACCCGTCGGCGGCCTGGATTCGGGCAATCAGGGCCAGGCCGCGGCCGACCGCATCGTCCGCTTCCGGGGTGATGAGCGTTGTCAGATCGTCGGCGGGACCGCCTCCGCCGGGGCGGGCCATCGCCAATCCGCTCCCAGCCCCGAGAACCGCGGCCGTGCGCAAGAATCGCCGCCGGGTCTGCTTGGCATCGCTCATCGGTGTTCTCCATTCATATTCGGCATCGGTGCCACCCGGCGTATGTCGTCCGAGTCGATTCCCGTTCCCGCTCCACCCGTCAGAACCTTGTGTTTGACAAATAGTTCAGTTACTCGTCGTAGGGTGTCACGAATGCCGGGTCGATCCACCGGATCCGGGTTCGACTGCACCGCGAATTACCTCGTCGAAGGCGATCACGTGCCCACCCTCGCCGGCCACAGAGTGGACTCGTTGAACACGTTCACCCCTACTTACCTGGAATAATTCGACTGGATAAAAAATGCATTACTTTTTTTCTTTCTCCTTCTCGGCCAGCGACGAGTAATACTGCCGGAGCAGTTCCGAATACTTCGGCATGAAATGCTCGCGGTAGAACTGAGACATTTGCTGGCGGAGCTGCGGCGGCAAGTGGCCCCATACGTCCTTGGTGATCTTCTCCGGAAGCGGAACGCCCGGAGGGGATTTCGCCCCTCCCTGGCCGGGGGAATTTCCGCCCCGCGCTTGTCCTCCGCTCTGTTGCCCTCCCATTGGACGACCAGCCTGTGGTTGGCCGCCCTTCGGTTGTTGGCCACCCATTGGCTTGCCTCCATTCCCCATCGGCGGCGGCGAACCGCTGCCTCCTTTTCCGCCGCCCATCGGCGGCGGGGGTTGTCCACCCCCCATCGGCGGCGGCGATCCACTGCCTCCCTTTCCACCGCCCATTGGCGGTGGGGGTTGACCGCCCCCCATTGGTGGTGGGGGTGATCCTTCACCACTCATCGGTGGTGGTGGAGGATTTTCCGATTTCTTCAAAAGGTCGTCGATCGCCTTCAATGTCCGCTTCTGAGCCGCTTGCGTTCCGTCCCCGGCATCCAGCATGGCCAACTTCTCGGTCGCGTCCTTGGCATTTGTGATCGCCCGTTCGGCGATCTTCAACGGATTATCGTCCGTGCCTGACGATGAATCCGGTGGCTCATCGGGGACGGTCGCTTTCGGCAGGCTCGGAATCGGCGGGATCGGTGGTACCACCTGACCGAACGCGGGCGAGCCGGCGACGGCGTAAACTACGGCGAAAATAAAAATGCGGGTCACGGGTTGTCATCCCCCTTGGGCTGGAGCAACGGCAGCAATTTTTCGAACAATTCCGCGACCTCCCGTTGACCCTGTTCCAGGTCTTTCAACTCGTCCGTCTGGTCGTCCGTGTATTTATCGGGGTCGGGATTTTCCTTGTGGAACGCGGCGGTCCGTTGCATGAGATCGGCCTGGAGGGACCGGAGTGCTTTCAGCTGGGCGAGAGCCGGGATGCCTCCTTGTTTTGGCCCGCTATCGCCCCCGCCGCCCGCTTCACCACCCCCGCCGCCCGACTTGTCCCCTTTGCCGGCGTCCGGTTTCTTTTCGTCCGGCTTGATCGCATCGAGAACCTGATCGAGCCGCTTGAGTGCGAGTGTCATGGGCCGTGCGACCCGACCGTGGGCGACCTTTTCCGCCTCGGGGTCGAACGCGGCAGCTGCATCGGCCGTCAGGATATCGTCCTTCCGGTCCGCCAGGCGAGTCGCGGCCTTACCCATCGCGTCCGCGGCCTGGGTCGTCATACGCCCAAAGACGGGAAGGTCGGTCAGATTCTTCTCGACGAATCCGGCCAATTCCAGCGAAAGTTGTTTCTGACTTTCTTCGAGGTCCGTCAAGCTGGCGAGCAGCGGGCGTTCCCACCGTTTCGCCGCGACCGCGGCGGCCGTGATCCGTTCCGCCTCGGCCACCGCCGCAGCCTGCCGATCCCGGTACCCCTTGTAGCGTTCCAGAAGTTCTTCCTTCGTCTCGCGCGTCAGTTTGTCTTCGTCATTCTTTTTGTCCAACTCATTATCCTTTTTCGCATCTTTA
>DASXPC010000050.1:0-46255 GCA_036493815.1 Fimbriiglobus sp.
GGGCCGAGTCTTCGAGGCCCGACCTGCACGCGGCGAAATGTCGGGCCTCGAAGACTCGGCCCGACCCACGAGAATGACATGGCATTTCCCGAATCGACAACCGTCGCATCTCTCAAGAAATCCTGGTCGGACAAGCTCGTCCGGGTCAAACCCGGCGTCCGTCCCGAACTGCTCCGATTCGAGGGCAAAGTCGGACGTGTCGTGACCGTGAACTTCGGCGGCCGAGCGATTGTCGATTTCGCCGACGGCGCCTGGTACGACGTACCGGAGTTTGAGGCGGTGCTGGAAGAAGTAACCGACGAGGCCGAGAAGAAAAAGTACGACCCGTCGGCAAACAGTGCCCAGAAGTTTCCCGGCCGGCAGGGTTAATAGGCAGATCGAGTCGGCCGGTGATTGACCTTTCCCGCCGGACCGTTCACAATACGGCCAATGTTTCTCTTCCCCGCGATCGACGTCCGCGGCGGCCGCTGTGTCCGGCTCCGCCGGGGCGATTACGCCCAGGAGACCATTTTCGCCGACGATCCGGTGGCCGTCGCCAAGACCTGGGTGGCGCAGGGTGCGGACCGGATTCATCTCGTGGACCTCGACGGGGCGAAGGAAGGGAAACCGGTCAACGCCACGGTGATCCGCCGGGTCGTCGATTCGGTGCCGGTGCCATGCCAGGTCGGCGGCGGACTTCGCACCGAGGCGGACCTGGAGGCCGTCTTCGGCTGGGGTGTCCGCTGGGCGGTTCTCGGCACCCGGGCGTTGCAGGAGCCGGGTTGGGTTCGGCGGATGGCCGAACGCCACCCGGCTCGCGTCGTTCTCGGGCTCGACGCCCGCGACGGATTCGTCGCCACCGCCGGCTGGCTCGAAACGTCCACGACACGGGCGACCGAACTGGCGAAGCGGGTCGAAGACGTACCCCTCGCGTGGGTGGTCTGCACCGACATCGCGACGGACGGCATGCTGGCCGGGCCGAACCTGACCGGTCTTCGCGAAATGATCCACTCGACGAAACTGCCGGTCGTCGCCTCCGGCGGCGTGACGACGCTCGACGACGTGCGGGCCGTTCGGTCCGCCGGCTGCACCGGCGCCATCGTCGGCCGGGCCTTGTACGAAGGAAACTTGAATCTGAAAGAAGCCCTGACGGTTCTTGGAGAACCGGGCGTGTAATTCCAACACTCTCCCACGGAGCATCCGCATGTCAACACACCACGTGGACGACGTCCGCGACATTGCCATTGTCGGGCATCGCGCGGCCGGGAAGACCAGCCTCGCCGACGCATTGCTGTTCGAAGCCCACGCCGTGGACCGCCTCGGCAGCGTCGACGACGGCACCTCGGCCGGCGACACCGACGAGGACGAGCAACGCCACCACTTCTCCATCGACACGCACGTCCTGCACGCCGAACACGCCGGCAAACACCTGAACCTGCTCGACGCCCCGGGCTACCCCGACTTTATCGGGGCGGCCCTCGAAGCCCTGGTCGCGTGCGAAACGGCCGCGGTCGTCGTCTCCGCGGTCAACGGCATCGAAGTGAACACCCGGCGGATGTTCCACGAGGCGGGGGTCCGGGGCCTGTACCGCGTGCTCGTCGTCAACAAAATCGACGCCGACAACGTCGATTTCGCAAAGGTCTATTCCGGCATCCGCGAGACGTTCGGCAAGGCGTGCGCCCTGTTTAACGCCCCGGACGGCGTCGGGATGAATTTCTCCACCGTGTTCGACGTGGTCGAACCTCCCCGGAGCGTGCCGAGCACCTGCCCGGTGAGTCTGGACGAAATGCGGACGCAGCTCGTCGAAGCGGTGGTGGACGCGGACGAAGCTCTGATGGAAAAGTACCTGACCGACGGCACGATCGGCACGGCGGAACTGACCGACGCGATCCCGAAGGCGATCGCCGCCGGCACCGTGGTCCCGGTGTTCTGCACGAGTGCCAAAAAAGACGTGGGGGTGAAGGAACTGCTCGACGCATTCGGAAAGTACGGCCTCTCCCCGGCTATGGCCCGCCGCAAAATCGACCTGCTCAAGGTCGGCGAAAACGGCCAGGAAACCACGGTCGAGCCGAGCGAAACGGCCGAGTTTGTCGGCCAGGTGTTCAAGGTCGTCAACGACCGCTACGTCGGGCACCTGAGTTTCGTCCGCGTCATCACCGGCAAACTCACGCCGAATCACGCGGTGGTCAACCGCACCTCCGGCAACACCATCCGCATCGGCCAACTGCTGTCCGTGCAGGGGAAAACACACACCACCATGACCGAAGCCGTGCCGGGCGACATAGTCGCCGTCGCCAAAGTCGACGGCCTGCACATCGGCGACACGATCGCGTTCAAAGCGGATTCCCCGAAACTCCCCTACCCGCGATTTCCGTCCCCGATGTACGGCCTCGCGGTCGAACCGAAAAACCGCGGCGACGAGCAGAAGATTTCCTCCGGCCTGCACAAGATCGCCGACGAAGACCCGACCGTCCGCATCATGCACGACCCGCAGACGCACGAGTTGGTCATCTCCGGCGTCAGCCAGTTGCACCTCGAAGTGGTGAAGGAACGGCTCAAGCACCGGTTCGACGTCGAGGTGGTCACGAAAGATCCGAAGATTCCCTACCGCGAAACGGTGACCGGCAAAGGCGAAGGCGACCACCGCCACAAGAAGCAGACCGGCGGCCGGGGGCAGTTCGCCGAAGTCCACCTCCGCGTCTACTCCATCTCCCGGGACATCAAAACGAAAGAACAGCTCGAAACCGAGTTCGCCAACAAGTCGAACTTCGAAAAACTCCGTTCGGTCCATTACGACCCGGTCGCGAATTTCGCCTTTCTGGATCACGTCGTCGGGGGCACGATTCCGAACAACTTCATGCCGGCGATCGAGAAGGGTATCAAGGAGGCGCTGGAACGGGGCGTGCTGGCGGGGTACCACGTACAGGACCTGGCGGTGGAAGTCTATTTCGGCAAGGACCACCCGGTCGATTCGTCCGAAGCGGCCTTCAAGACGGCCGGGCGATGGGCGTTCAAGAAAGCGTTCATGGCCGCCCGGCCCGTTCTGCTCGAACCGTTCGTCAAGCTCGAAATCACCGTCCCGTCGCGGTTCACCGGGGCAATCCTGGGCGACTTGCCGACGAAGCGGGCGCACGTCGAAAATCAGGAGAGCCTTCCGGGCGATCTCACGGTCATTCTGGCGAACGCCCCCCTCGCGGAAGTGGCCCGCTATGCCGCCCAGCTCGGCGGCATGACCCAGGGCCAGGGGAGCTATACGATGGAACTGAGCCATTACGATACGGTGCCGCCGAACGTGCAGCAGCAGATCGTTTCGAAGGCGACGCTCAAGGACGAAGAGGAAGAATAGCGCGGTTAGTTGGGTTTTATTCGCGAACGCCCGGCCGTTTCCGCGGCCGGGAGGTTTTCACGCCCAACGCCCCGGTTGCCCCGCCGTTCGGGATTCGTAAACCGGTACGAAATCCCATTCCCGCCCCGGCCGCACGCATGAACGCGATCAAGCACTTCTATACCGAAGACTGGTACTTCTCCATTCCCATGACGATCATGACGGTCGTCGCGTTCGCGTTAGTGGTTTGGCGGTTTCTGTTAAACCGCGGGTCCCGCACGGACATGGACGGGTTCATGCCGGTGTTTCAGGATACGCTGACGAAGAAGGGCGTGGCGGCGGCCATCGCCCTGTGCAAGGAGGAACGGGGGTTGATCCCGAATATGCTGTTCGCCGCCGGGCTGGAAGCCGCCGGGCAGGGCAACGCCGCCATGAGGCGGAGCATGGCCAGCGCGTTGGAGTTGGAAATCCTCCCCCGGCTCAACTTCCTCCTCGCCCCGATCCTCGCCATCGCCAAGATCGCCACCATGGTCGGCCTTCTGGGCACGGTGGTTTCGATGATCAACACGTTCAATGCGATTTCGGAAGCGAAAGGGGATTCGGCGAAAGTCACCGGCCAGGCGCAGTCGATCGGCCTCGCCCTCTTCGCCACCGCCCTCGGCCTGCTCACCGCCATCCCGCTCGTCTTCTCCCACGTGATGTTCAAGGACTGGATCGTCCGCTACGAAACCAAAATGAAGGGCTGGAGCCAGAAGTTGATTGCCCTCGTGCAATCCGCCAAGAGGGGAGAAGGTTAACCGCGACGCGAAGTCCCCGGAGCGCAGCGCGACATGCCCAAGCCGACCGAATACGACGTCTGGTTTACCACCGCAAGCACGGTCTACAGAGGCGTGCCGTTCTCGGTCGTCGCCGGCTGGGCCGGGCAGGGCCGGCTTGCGGCGCAGGACAAAATCCGCGAGGTCGGGAATGAGGCCTGGTCCCTCGCAGCGGACGTTTCGGTCATCGCCGATTACCTCGGTGGGGCGGCGGAACTAGACGGGGCGGGGGACGCAGCGGCCTACGAACCGGTCGAAATCGACGTCGGCTGGCCAAGGCATTTCTCCGAGGAAGACGACGACGTGGACATGATTCCGCTCATCGACATCAGCCTCGTTCTGCTCATCTTCTTCATCATGACCACCGCCGTCTCTGCGTTTTCGCCGGTGGTGGTACCCGACCTCAAGTGGGCCGGGGAACTGTCGGCCGACAAGGACACGATTTCCCTGAACGTGGACAAGCAGGGAGATCAACCGAATTATTCGATCAGCGTCGGCGGGTCGGCCCGGCAACAAGACGCGAAGAACCCGAACGACATGAAGGCGGTGCTGGTGCTGCTCGACGCCGCCCTCGCGAAGTCGGCGGTGCCGCCGGAAGTCCGGATCGCCTGCCACAAGGATTTGCCCCGCTGGGTCGTCGCCGACCTGATGCAGGAGTTGAAGCTGCGGAAGGATAAGAATCAGATCGCGATTTTCACGGCCGAGGTGAGCGAGAAGTCGAAATAGGGTCAGCCGTGACCCGAAGGGGAGCGTGTATGAGTACCTGGCGTGTCCGCCGCGAGGGGTCGCCCACCGTTGTCGAAATGCCCTCGGCTCAGGCGGTCGCGGACGGGCTCCGGGACGGCGTGTGGTCCGGCGAGGACGAAGTCCGCGGGCCGGACGACCGGGATTGGCAGTCGCTGGAAGATCATCCGCAATTTGCCGAGATCGTCGCCGAACTGGAGCCGCCCGCCCCCCCGCCGGAAGACGAAGCCCGACTCGACATGAACCCGCTGATCGACGTCGCACTCGTCCTGCTCATCTTCTTCATCTTGACCGCGAGTTACGCCACCCTCCGGCGTTCGATTGATCTACCCGAAGGACCATCTGATGACAAAGGCAAGACAACCAAACCGATTCCGAAGGAAGACATCCGCGAGCGGGTGTTCAAGGTGAAGGTCTTCCTCGGCGACGACGGGGGCGTGCTGGTGCAGGTCGAAGACAAGACGGTGACCTTGGCCGAAGCGGAGCGGGAGATCACGGCCACGGTGAAGGGAACCGGGAAGCGGGAGATGTATTTAGACGTCGCCAGCGACGTGCCCTGGGGGGCGGAGGCGCAGATTTACGACATCGCCAAGGGGTTGGAAATCCGGCAGATCTACCTGGCCAACAAAAAATAGGCTACCGCTTCATTTTCTGGTCCACGACGTCGATCCGGAACGAATTCCCGGTCACGGTCACCTTGAACTTCGTTTCCTCGATGTCCTCGGTCCGTTTCCGGCGATAGTCCCGTTCTTTCTTCGCCAGGTCGTCTTCGAGGTCTTTCGGAAAGAAGGCGAAGAACGCCTGCGGGGTGAAGGAGTTGATGCCGAGGGCGCGGGTGACTTGTTTAACCGCTTCGTCGCTGACGTCCGAAAACCGCATCTGCCGGCTGAGCCGGTCGATGTCCGAATCGGACGCGATCCGGCCCGGGGTCGGGTTGCTCAGGTTATCGAAGATCATCATCTGCTTGTTGTCCGGCGGAATCGGAACGAGCAGGGTCGCTCTCAGCAGGGCGAGCTGGCTGACGTAGTCCCGGCCGTCGCGGACGTTGAACTTCATCACCCACCGCATCGACCGAGCCAGCGTATTGTCCGCGCCCGTGCCGCCGGGCCCGGTGCCGTTGCCGTCGAACCCCTTCCCTTGCTGCGCCCCCTGCCCTTTCCGCACCCCGAGTAATTTGTCCCGCAGTTCCTTGTCCAGCGAACTGTAAACGACGGCCTGGTCGTCGGGCACGGTGATTGAAGCGTTCGGCGCGTCCACCTTGATCGTGTCGTTCATCTGCTTCTTGATCTCGTCGATCGGGACTTGCGGTTTGAATTTCTCCAGCATCTCCGGCGTCGGCGGAGAAAACCCCTTCGCCAAATCATCCGGCACCCCTCCCGATCCGGCCGAGCCGGCACCGAAAAGGTCGTCCCCGTTCCAGAGAGTAATTGGCACCGGCTTACGATTATCTGTATTTAGGAAGCCGAGCGTCAGCGCCAGCAGGAATACACAAGCGGTGAAGACGAGGGCGCTCGTGGAAAACGAAATCGGCATTTCGAGCCGCTCGTTGTATTTCTGCCAGATTGAGTTGTCGGGCGGGACGAACTCACCGGCCTGGACGAGTGGGACGAATGACGGCTCGGAAGTCTTTTCCATAACGGCCTCGACGACATACGAGTCCAGATTATCAAATTATGCGAACAAAAACCGATTGCGAACGGACCAATAGTGATTAATTCTTCAACTTTTGTTCGACGACTTCGATCGTATACTTGTCCCGCTTGACCGTCACACGGAATTTCGTCTCTTCCACTTCTTCAGGCTTTTTACCCTGATATTCCTTTTCCTTGCGAGCGAGTTCTTCTTCGAACTCCCTCGGAAAGAAAGCGAAAAACGTCTTTGGAACGAATTCTTTGATGCCGAGGGCCTTGGAGATTTCTTTCACCGCTTCATCACTCGAATCGCTGAAGCGAACGAGTTTGCTCAAGCGGTCGATATCTTTTTCTGTCGCAATCTGGCCCGGTTTCGGGTTTCTTAAATGGTCGAACAGCATCATTTTTTTGTTGTCTAGCGGAACCGGCACAATAATCGAAGCTTTGAGCACGCCGAGTTGCGATACGTAGTCTTGGCCGTTTCTCACATTGAACTTCATGACCCACCGCAGGGAGCGACCGGTCGCCGAGTCGGCTCCCGTGCCACGGGACTCGGCCTTTTTTTGCGGACCGGCTGACGAGCCGGCCGCCGGTTGATTACCCGGGGACTGACCCAAAAGGCGGTTTCGCAAAGCCTCGTCAAGGAGTTGGTAATCTCTGGAAAAATTGCCCGGAGTATCGAGATGGATTTCAGGCGGGCCTACGTTGATCGGGCTATTCGGATTTCTTCCTTCCAGAGGCGGCAACGGCTTCGTCGGTTCAATGGCTTTCGTTCTCGATAATTCGGATTGCTTAGCGGGATCGGCCACGCCCGCCGCATCCGGCGACCCTTCCCCAAATAAGCTCAGCCCGTCGCACAGGGAAATTTGAACGGCCCTGGGCTTACTCGACCATGGGTGCCAGAGGAAGAGAGAAAGAAGAAAGATGAGGAAGGTGAAAACGAGGCCCGATGAAGCGAACGAGATGGGTATCTCGAGCCGGTTATTGTACTTCTGCCAAATGGTCGCGTTGGACGGTACGAACTCGCAGGATTGGCTGACCCGTTCGGGTCGTGACGTCGAGATCATGGGCATTTCGGCCTCGGCGCTGGAGTGCGAGTCCTTACCCCCAACGTACACCATTGACCGGGGTTTGCACCAGTAAGAAAAAAGCCCCGGGACGACCGTCCCGGGGCTTGGGGTTTTCGGGATTGTGCGAAGGGTTACTTCTTCACCTCGTACTCCGCGTCGATGACGTCATCGCCGCCGGCCTTTTTGTCCGGTTCGGGTGCGGGGCCGGCCGTCGGGCCGGGGGTCTGGCCCGCCTGCTTGTACAGGTGCTGGGCCATCGCGCCGCTGGCCTGGTCCAGTTCCGCGGTCGCGGACTTGATCGCGGACAGGTCGTTCGCCTTCACCGCTTCCTTGACCTTTTCGATCGCCCGCTGGATCGGAGCCTTGTCCGCCTCGGTAATCTTGTCGGCACTTTCCTTGAACATTTTCTCGAGTTGGAAAATCTTGTTCTCGGCCTCGTTCCGGGCGTCGGCGAGTTCCCGCTTCTGCTTGTCCTCGTCGGCGTGGAGTTCGGCGTCTCGTTTCATCCGCTCGACTTCGTCCTTGTTGATGCCGCTCGAGTGCTCGATGCGGATCTTGTTCTCCTTCTGGGTTCCGAGATCCTTCGCGGACACGTGGAGGATGCCGTTGGCGTCGATGTCGAAGGTGACTTCGACCTGCGGGACGCCGCGGGGGGCTGGCGGGATACCGTCCAGGTGGAAACTGCCAATTTTCTTGTTGTCGCCCGCCATCGGCCGTTCGCCCTGGTAGACCTGCACTTCGACCGACGGCTGGTTGTCCGCGGCCGTGGTGAACGTCTGGCTCGCCTTTTTCGGGATCGTCGTGTTCTTCGGAATCAGCGTGGTCATCACGCCGCCCATGGTTTCGATGCCGAGGGAGAGCGGAGTGACGTCGAGCAGCAACAAGTCGGACTTGCTGCCGAGCAGCAGTTGGGCCCCCTGGATGGCCGCGCCCACGGCGACGACCTCGTCCGGGTTAACCCCCTTGTGCCCTTCCTTGCCGAAGACTTCCTTTACCAGTTGCTGGACCCGCGGCATGCGGGTCATGCCGCCGACCATGACCACTTCGTCGATGTCGGCAGGCTTCAACCCGGCATCGTTAAGGGCCGTCAACAGCGGCTTCTTGCACCGGTCGATCAAGTGCTCGACCATCCGCTCGAACTGGTTTCGGGCGACCGTAAGCATCAGGTGCTTCGGCCCGGATGCGTCGGCCGTGATGAACGGCAAGTTGATGTCCGTGCTGGTTTGCTGGCTCAAATCCTTCTTGGCCCGCTCGGCCGCCTCCTTCAACCGCTGCATGGCCATCGGATCCTTCCGCAGGTCGATGCCGTTCTCCTTCTTGAACTCCCCGGCGATGTAGTCGATCAACACCTGGTCGAAGTCGTCGCCGCCGAGGTGGGTGTCGCCGTTGGTCGACTTCACCTGAAAGTTGGCGGTGCCGTCGATGTCGTAGAGTTCGAGAATCGAAATGTCGAACGTCCCACCCCCCAGGTCGAACACGGCGACTTTCTGATCTTTGCCCTTTTTGTCGAGGCCGTAGGCCAGGGCGGCGGCGGTCGGCTCGTTGATGATCCGCATCCGCTGCTTGGTCTTTTTGCCGTCCTTGCCTTCGAGTTCCCATTCGGTGTCGAACCCTGCCACGGCGGCGGCATCAATGGTCGCCTGACGCTGGGCGTCGTTGAAGTACGCCGGGACCGTGATGACCGCCTTGCGGACGGTATGACCAAGGTACGCCTCGGCGGCTTCCTTGAGCTTCCGCAGGATCATCGCCGAGATTTCGGGGGGCGTGTACTGCTTGCCGTCGATGTCCACTTTGACCAATTCGTCGCGGGCACCGACCACCTTGTAAGGGACGAGCTTTTCCTCGGCTTCCACCTCGTTGTGCCGACGACCCATGAACCGCTTGATCGAGTAAACCGTCTTCGACGGGTTGGTGACGGCCTGCCGCTTGGCCGGGTCGCCGACGAGGCGGTTGCCGTCCTTCGTGAATGCGACCACGCTGGGAGTGAGCCGATTCCCTTCCTGGTTGGCAATGACCTTGGCCTCATTGCCTTCCATCACGGCCACCACGGAGTTCGTGGTGCCCAAGTCGATCCCGATAATTTTCTCTTCGGCCATGACTCTCTTTCTCCTTTCGAACCCGGATTGTCCGGGCTGATCTTGCGAACCCGGCCGTCCAATTGGACGTTTCCGGCCGTTGGATTCGCGGTTTATTTCGGGGAATATTGCTCCGTGCTAGTTCGAGGGGGTTTCCTTATCATCCGATTCGCGGCAATTCGCGTGCCGAGAATCACCGCGAACCAACCTGCTATAAGTCTATCCAATTTCATGCTTTGTGCATATTTCGACAGAGTAGTTTCTAAACCATTGCCTGCAATATCGGGAAGCGAACTGCCAGAATGGCGGGCCGGGACCGCCGTCAAAGCCGGCATCCTCATTACTTTGACCCATTCCCCACATAGTTACGACAAATCACCGCTTTCACGAATCGGCATTGATTGACGCCCCGATTCGCCCCAAGTACATTGAGAGCAAGACGTTTCTATTCCATCGTTTGCTCCCGTACACCGGCGTGCCATGACACGTAAGAGCGACCCAGAAACTCTCAGTCCCGCCGCGCTCAAAAGTCTCCGCACTCAGATCGACAAACTCGATATTCAGATTCTGGAACATCTGAACAAGCGCGCCGGAATCGCGGCCCAAATCGGAAAGGTCAAGGCCGACCAGGGCAATGACGTCTTTAGTGCCGCCCGCGAAGAAGAGGTGCTGCATAACGTTCTGAAGGCGCACAAGGGCCCGTTGCCGGACGTCACGATCAAGGCGATCTACCGTGAACTGATTTCCGGATCGCGGGCTCTGCAACGAACGCAGAAAGTCGCCTTTCTCGGGCCGGAATACAGCTACAGTCACATCGCGGCGATCGAACGGTTCGGCGAAGCGGTCGAGTACATGCGGGTCGGGTCGATATCGGCGGTGTTCGAGGAGATCGGCCGCAAGCACATCGATCTCGGCGTCGTGCCGTTGGAGAATTCGACCGACGGCCGGATCACCGACACGCTGGACATGCTGATTCGAATGCCGCACGTGAAGATCTGCGCCGAGGTTCGGCTCCGCGTCCACCACAACCTGCTGGCGAACTGCGAGCAAACTGAAATCCGCCGGGTGTACAGCAAAGCCCAGGCGTTGTCGCAGTGCCGGAACTGGTTGAGCAAAAATCTGCCGCACGCTTCGCTGCACGAAGTGAACAGCACGGCGGACGCGGCGCGGCTGGTTCAGAGCGAACCGCACGTCGCCGCGGTCGCCAGCCGACAGGCGGCGGTGCGGTACGGCCTCCGCGTGCTGTTCCCGCACATCGAAGATTACGCAAACAACGAAACCCGCTTCGCCGTGATCGGCCTCGCCGACAGTAGCCGCACCGGCCACGACAAAACCGCCCTCATGTTCCAAATCCGCCACACCCCGGGATCGCTGGCCGACATTCTGGCCGTGTTCAAGTCCAATAAGATCAACCTCACCTGGATCGAATCGTTCCCCTACCACGAAGCCAAGGGGGAGTACGTCTTCTTCGTCGATTTCGAAGGCCACCGCGAAGACCAGAAGGTGAAGAAGGCCCTGCAATCGATGGAAAAGATGTGCGACGTGCTTTCCATTCTCGGCTCCTTCCCAATGGCGAAGCCGGCGGAATAGCCGTTTCTTGTATATAGTAATTCGTTAATCGTGCCGTTAGCCGCTGATCTTTGTCCCCAAGCCATCACTTCGTAACATGCCCTAGTCCGCCGTTTCGCCCCAGACTCGGACGTTAGCGTCTTTCCGATTACGTTCTTCTATTAACCAATAGCGATTCATCATGATCCTCGTCATGCGGCCGGAAGCCACGCTCGAACAAATCGAGCACGCCATCGAGCGGGTGAAGGAACTCGGATTCACCCCGCACGTCTCCCGCGGCGAAAGCCGAACGGTAATCGGCGTCATCGGCGACGAAACCAAACCCCAGGCGGAGATGCTCGAGGCCATTCCGGGCACCGAGAAGATTCTCGCCATCATGAAGCCGTTCAAGCTGGCGAGCCGGGAGTTTCATAAGGAAGACTCGGTGGTTTACGTGGGCAAGGTGCGGATCGGCGGCGGGAGCCTGGCGATGATCGCCGGGCCTTGTGCGGTCGAGACGTATGAGGTGATGGATGCGGTAGCGAAGTACGTGAAGGCCGGCGGGGCAAACATCCTCCGCGGCGGGGCATTCAAACCGCGGACGAGCCCTTACGCGTTCCAGGGGCACGGTGAAGCGGGTCTGAAGCTACTGCGCGAAATCGGCGACAAATACGACATGCCGGTGGTCACGGAAGTGATGGACCCGCGGCAAGTCGATCTGGTCGTACAGTACGCTGACATGTTACAGATCGGCGCACGAAACATGCAGAACTTCGACCTGCTGAAAGAGTGTGGCAAGGCAAAGAAGCCGGTGCTGCTGAAGCGCGGAATGAGCGCAACAGTCAAGGACCTGCTCATGAGTGCGGAATACATTCTGGCGGAGGGGAACCCGGACGTGGTGTTGTGCGAACGCGGAGTGCGGAGCTTCGAGGATAGCACGCGGAACATGCTGGACATGAGCGCGGTGCCGAACGTGAAGGGGCAGAGCCACCTGCCGATCATCGTGGACCCGAGCCATGCGACGGGCAGGCCCGATCTGATTCCCAGCATGTGTCGGGCGAGCGTCGCGGCCGGGGCGGACGGTGTCCACGTGGAAGTTCACAATTGCCCCGAGAAAGCCTTGTCCGACGGCCCGCAAGCCCTTCTGCCCCACCAGTTCCTCGACCTGATGGGCGAACTCCGCCGATTAGCCACGGCTCTGGACCGGTCGTTCTGGCACCCGAGTGAGAATTAACGATGCCCCGTCAAAAGTTGGTGGCCGGCAATTGGAAGATGAACACCACTCGAAGCGAAGCCGTGGCACTCGCCACCGCTATAGCGAAGGGCGTTCCGGCGAATACCCCGGTCGCGGTGGCGATCGCCCCACCGTATCCGTGGCTACCGGCCGTCGCCGAAACTCTCAAGGGCAGTCCCGTCGCGCTCGCCGCCCAAGACGTCTCGTTCGAGAAAGAGGGTGCGTTCACGGGCGAAGTGAGTGCCAGAATGCTGCTCGAAATCGGCTGCCGTTATGCGATTATCGGCCACAGCGAACGGCGCCATGTACTCGGCGAAAGCGACCACGAAATCAACCAAAAGGTCCACACCGCCCTGGAAGAGGGAATGCACGTCATCCTCTGCATCGGCGAGACATTGGCCGAGCGGCAGCGGAACTTGCAGGAACGGGTGTTCCAGCGACAGGTTTATGCCGCCTGTGCGGGGCTGACGGACGACCAGTTCGCCCGGCTGGTCATCGCGTACGAACCGGTCTGGGCCATCGGAACCGGGCACAACGCGACACCCGAACAGGCTCAGACTGCCCACTTCAACATTCGGTCGAAAATGCGGTCGCTGTACGGCGAGAAAATCGCCGACGGGCTTCCCATGTTGTACGGCGGGTCTGTGAAACCGGACAACGCCGGGGGGTTGTTACACCAACCGGACGTAGACGGAGCCCTGGTCGGCGGGGCGAGTTTGAAGGCAGACGTATTTCTTGCGATCATCGCACTGGCAGGGTAGACCGACCCTACCCGTTTCGACGGCTTGACATACAGTAACCGTTCGATATTTTCCGGCAC
Source organism: Fimbriiglobus sp. (assembly GCA_036493815.1). GTDB lineage: Bacteria > Planctomycetota > Planctomycetia > Gemmatales > Gemmataceae > DASXPC01. Next base: position 13,242 of record DASXPC010000050.1, read on the forward strand.
GGTAATCCCGGAGACCGACCCGTGGCCCTGTTCGGTGAAGTGGCAACCGGCACGATCATTCTCAACGTCCTCGTGCTCGTCGTGACCGTCCTGCTCATGTTCGTCATCCTCATCCAGCGCGGGAAGGGGGGCGGATTGATCGGGGCCCTCGGTGGCGTCGGCGGGTCGAGCCCGTTTGGCTCCCGTGCCGGAGACACGTTTACGAAAATCACACTCTACATGGCCGCCGTCTGGTGCCTGTTCATCATGATCCAAACGAAAGTGGCCCAGGCCTACGACGTGGTGAAGCCGATCCAACAGACCCAGAAAGACACGAACGAACCCACCCCACCCTAACCCGAGGAGTCCGCCGTGCTGTCGAGCATGACCGGGTTCGGGGAGGCACGCGGGGATGCGAACGGAAAATCCGTCGTTGTTGAATTGAGGGCCGTCAACAATCGGCACCTGAAAGTCACCGTCCGAGGGTCCGACCCCTATCCCCTTTTGGAATCCGACATCGAGAAAATCGTCCGGAAGCGGGTCCGGAGGGGAACGGTATTGGTCAACGTACGGGTAGACCGACCGGCAAAAGCCGGCGGGACGAAGCTAAACACCGCCGTATTGACGGCCTACGTCGATCAGATTCGGACTGCCTGCCGCGGCGCGGAGAACCTGATTCCCGGCGTACTTGCCGGTGTGCTGACTCTCCCCGGCGTGGCGCCGGAATCCGGATTTATCGGCGGGCCGCCCGACGACGAATGGCCGCTGGTCGAAAAGGTCGTCGAACAGGCGCTGGGGAAACTCGACGCAATGCGGGCGACCGAAGGGCGGGCAATGGCCGAGGAACTTCTTGCCCAACATCGCACGGTTTCGACTCAACTGGCGGCAATCCAAGCGATATTGCCCGGTGTGGTGGAAAGCTATCGGGAACGCATATTGGATCGGGTTCGGCAGGTGGTCGACGCCGCCGGCGTTACGCTCCAACCGGAGCACGTGGTCCGCGAAGTCGCCCTGTTCGCCGACCGGGCGGACGTCAGCGAGGAAGTGACCCGTCTGGCGAGCCACCTGAACCAGTTCGCGGACATCGTGCGTATGGAGACAGATGGGCCGGGGCGAAAGCTCGAGTTTGTCGTGCAGGAGATGGGGCGGGAGACGAACACGATCGGGTCGAAAGCCTGGGACGCGCTTGTCAGCCGGCACGTGGTCGAGATAAAGGCCGCACTGGAAAAAGTCCGGGAACTGGTGCAAAACGTCGAATAGCCGGAGTTCGAATAAGGGCATGCGGAGTGAAGACCAGCCGCGGGCGGCGAACCGGCCAACTCCGGAGTCCGCCCTCCGTTCGACCCGCGGCCCATTGATCGTCGTATCCGGACCGAGTGGAGTGGGGAAAACGACGGTGGTCGAGCGGTTGATGGCCGATTTCGACCGGCCGATCCGCCGGGTGATTACGGCCACGACGCGGGCCCCCCGACCGGGCGAAACGGACGGGCGGGACTATTACTTCTGGTCCCCGGCCGCATTCGAGCAAGCGATCGCCGACGGTCGGATGCTCGAGCATGCCCTGGTTCACGAGACGGATTATTACGGCACGCCGCGGGCAGAAGTCGATCCGCCAAGGGCCGCGGGGGTGTGCGTTGTGGCGGTGATCGACGTACAGGGGGCCGAAACGGTCCGCCGGCTGTACCCCGGCGATCACCTGTCGATTTTTTTGATTCCGCCGACCTTCGCCGACTTGGCCACCCGCCTTCGCGGCCGGGGGGAGTCCGAGGCCGGGATTTCGAAACGATTGACGACGGCCCGGGCGGAAATAGCCAGGGCCGTCGAGTTCGACCGGGTGGCGTTCAACGCCGATGTGGCCGCCGCCGCCCGGGTGCTGGGAGTTCTGATTCGCCGAGCGTTCCAGGAGAACGAAATATGCACGACGACCTGAAAGAAGAAGAAATCGTCAACAAAGTGGGCGGCCGATTCAAACTGTCCACCCTGATCCAAAAGCGGATGGTTGCCCTGAATACCGGGGCCAAACCGCTCGTCGACATCAAGTCGACCGACCACCTTAAGATCGTTCTCGAAGAAATCCGTCTGGACAAGATTTACCTCGACGTCACGGGCGAAATGCAAGCCACCAACCCGATGACGTCGGCGAATATGACCGGCACGGTATTCCAGCAGATGAGCATGGCCGCGGCGTCTGCGACGACCGATTGAGTCTTGTTTCACCGCAACGTGGGGCTTTCGGAGTGGAGTGCAGGCGAGAATGCACCCTACTTCGAAGGCTCCGCGTCGCAATTTGGCAGTGTCGAACCGCGTCCCCATTTCCGGCGTAAAACAATAACGTCCCGGACCCAGTACTAGCCACCAGGGCCTGTCATGGCCGAACCTACCGCGCCATCCCTCCCCGTTGCCCGCGAGACCCAGCCGTATTCCCCGGTGTCGTGGGCAGCCGTCGGGGCGCTCGCCACGGGCGTACTTTTCATCATCCTTCTGGCGTTTTACGGCATCCAATCGTTCAACAAGAAACAACCGCTGATTTACGACATGTTCGTCGGGCTGCCGATCCTGACGTTGGTGCTCGCGCTGGTGGCCCGAATGCACATCCGGAATTCCGAGGGCACTCGTACCGGCATGAAACTGGCCGTGATTGCGTTCTGGATCGGCCTCGTCGGCGGCTTGGGGTACGGGTCGTACCTGATGGCGATTTCCCTCGCCGTTCGGAACGATGCGGAAAAGCAGTTTGTCGAATGGGCGAAGGGCTTGAACGACCTCGATCCGTCCAACCCGCTCGACCCGAACTTATATCGGGCGTTCATCAAGACGATGCCGCCGGGATTGCGAAAGGGCGTTTCACCATCCGACTTTGGCTCGATCGACCGCCGATTCGGAAATCAATTGGCCGGTTTCCGACAAAACGACCTGATCACCATTTGCTATCGCAACCGCGGGGAGTGCAAGTTTACACCGCAGGGACTCGTCAACTGGATAACCACGCCCAAAACGATGCAGGAGCCGGCCAAAGTCGACGCGACGCTGGCGTGTACGCTCGAATGTCCGGAAGGTATTTACGATTTGAACGTGACGATGCAGGCGACGACGGACGAAGCCGGTCGACGGGAGTGGCAACTCGTTCCCAACGCCCAGGGCCTGCTCAAGTCGGCCAAGCTGACCGATTACGGCCGCCGCCTGTACGAACTCAAATTGGACGCCTCCCAGGCCGCGGCGCGATTTCTGAATTTTGTCCAGGACACGTCCAAGCAAGACCGCGGGTATTTGCTATTTATCGAGTCGCCCTACTCGGTCGCCGCCGAACAAAACTATGCCCAACATGTCGAAAAGATTTCCTCCGATGCGGTGTTAGCCGTCGCCGGCACGACGGCGTATGTCGAGCGGTCGGCGTTCGGGTACGAAGCCGACTTGTTCGGCCGAGTTTTCGTCCCGCTGCTGGGAGCCGACGCGCCGAAATCGCCGGAAGACCGGAAGGCGAAAGAAGCCGAGATGCGGAAGACGTTTGCGGCCATATGGAACAAGGGCCACATTCGTGTCGCCGGCTCGCTCGTGAAAGATAACACGGACAAGGATTCGGTGCTGGTGATCGGCGACAAACAGATTGAGTTGCGCTTTCCGGTCGAGCTCGCGCTGCCGGGCGGGGAAGCTGCGACGAACACGGCTCGCGGGAAGATCATTCTCGTTTGCGGCAACCCCGACATCCTGCCCGAAATAAAGAAGCTACGGGAATCCGCCAACCCGGCCGAGGCCACGGACATTGCCACCCCGAAACCGGACTGGAAACCTTTAAAGTTGAGCTGGAAAATCGTCCGAATCGAATCCGATCTAATTCCCATTCCCGTCGTCAATCCAAAGGCCGAACGCATGCCGGGCGGCTAGTCCTGAATGAGTACGCCGACCGCGTCACTCTCCCGGTAACGTCTCGATGCCGGGCGTCGGCAAATTGGAAACCGCTCCAAGAAGAAGGTGACCCATTTTCTCCTTCTTGGTTCTTAAGTAGTCGCTGTTAAATTCTCCGGGTAAGATTTCGATCGGGATCCGTTCGACGATCTTCAGTCCGTACCCGTCCAGCCCGATCACTTTCCGCGGGTTGTTGGTGAGGAGCTTAATCTGGCGCACGCCGAGGTCGCAGAGGATTTGCGCCCCGATGCCGAAGTGCCGGAGGTCCGGGGCGAATCCGAGCCGGCGATTCGCTTCGACGGTGTCGAGACCCTCGTCCTGTTGCAGTTGATAGGCTCGCAGTTTGTTGAGTAAGCCGATGCCCCGGCCTTCCTGCCTCATGTAAACGATGACGCCCCGGCCGGCGTTTGCGACCTGCCGCATGGCATGGGCCAGTTGCGGCCCGCAGTCGCACTTCTGACTGTGGAGCACGTCGCCCGTCAGGCACTCGCTGTGCATCCGCACCAGCACCGGCTCCGGTTGCGGCGGCACGACACCCGGACCCGTTTCCAGCCCCACCCCGCCCATTGTCAACGCGAGGTGCGGCTCGGGGTCGACGACGGACGTGTAGGCGAACAAGTCGAACGGGCCGTATTCCGTCGGCAGTTTCAGCACCAGGTCCCGTTTCACCAGCTTTTCGGTCCGGCGGCGGTATTCGATCAAATCGGCGATGGTGCACATCTTGAGGCCGTGCTTCGCGCAATACGCCCGCAGGTCCGGCACCCGGGCCATGGTGCCATCTTCGTTGAGTACTTCACACAGGACTCCGACCTCGCGGAACCCGGCGAGCCGGCAGAGGTCGACGACGGCCTCGGTATGTCCCGCCCGGACGAGCACGCCGCCGGGCCGGGCCACGAGGCCGTCCATGTGCCCCTTATCCCGGACAAGGTCGGTCGGGCCGCTCTTCGGATCGGCGCAGACCCGAATGGTGCGGCACCGGTCGGCCGCCGAGATGCCGGTTGTGACTCCGTATCGGGCGTCGAAGTTTCGAGTGAACGGCGTCGCCGTCGGGTCGAGTTGCAGTCCGGGCAGAAGTTCGAGTCCGAGATGGTCGGCCACTTCGCGACTCATCGGCACGCACAGCCGCCCGCAAGCCTGCCGGATGAAGAAATTCACCACTTCCGGCGTCACCGCCTCCGCGGCCACCACGAGGTCGCCCTCATTCTCCCGGTGCTCGTCGTCCACGACGACAATCATCCGCCCGGCCTTCAATTCGGCAACAGCGTCGGGGATGGAGCAGAAGTCGGTGGAATAAGACACGTAAAGACTCCCGGAATATGTCACAGCCATTATAGCTCGGTCGAAAACCGATTTCGCCCGACCGGAAGTCCGGTCGGGCGAATAATCTAGGAATCGTTGACTACTTATTCCCTTCCGCCTTCTCCCCCAGTGCCGCCTGGGCCGCGGCGAGGCGGGCGATCGGCACCCGGAACGGGCTGCAGCTCACGTAGTCCATGCCGATCTTGTGGCAGAAGTGCACGCTGTCCGGGTCGCCGCCGTGCTCGCCACAGATACCGACCTTCAGGTGCTGGTTGTGCTTGGCCGAACGGCTCGCCCGGCCCTTTTGAACGCCCATTTCCATCAACTGCCCGACGCCGTTGACGTCGATCGACTGGAACGGATCGACGGGCAGAATCTTCTCTCTCAAGTAGGTCGGCATGAACCCCTTGATGTCGTCCCGGCTGAAGCCGAAGGTCATCTGCGTCAGGTCGTTCGTGCCGAAGCTGAAGAACTCGGCCTCCTCGGCGATTTTGTCGGCGACGAGGCAGGCCCTCGGCAACTCGATCATCGTGCCGATCTGATACTCGACTTTCACCCCGGCCTTCTTCATGCACTCCTCGGCAATGGCAATCGCCCGCTTCTTGAGGATCGTCAGTTCGTCGACCGTGCCGACGAGCGGGATCATGATTTCGGGCAACACCTTCTTGCCCTTCTTCTGCACTTCGATGGCGGCCTCGATGATGGCCCGCACCTGCATGTCGCCGATTTCGGGGAAGACGATGGGCAGCCGGCACCCGCGGAACCCCATCATGGGGTTGAACTCGTGCAGTTCTTCGACCCGCTCTTTCACCGTGGCGGCCGGGACGCCGATGCCCTTCGCCACGTCCTCCTGCCCCTTCGCGTCGTGCGGCAGGAATTCGTGCAGCGGCGGGTCGAGGAGACGAATCGTCACCGGGTAGCCGTCCATCGCGGTGAAGATGCCGACGAAGTCGGCCTTCTGGAACGGTTCGATCTTGGCGAGGGCCGTTTTCCGCCCGGCCTCGTCCGGGGCCAAAATCATTTCCCGCATGGCGACGATCCGGTCTTCGCCGAAGAACATGTGCTCGGTCCGGCATAGGCCGATGCCTTCGGCCCCGAACTCCCGGGCCTTCTGGGCATCCGCCGGGGCGTCGGCATTGGTGCGGATCTTCAGCGTCCGGCTCTTGTCCGCCCAACTCATCAACGTGGCGAAATCGCCGGTCATCGTCGGGGCCACCGTCGGCACCTTGCCGATCATGACGTCGCCGGTGGTGCCGTTGATCGTGACGAATTCTCCGGCCTTCACCACCTTCCCGGCGATCGTGATCTCCTGCTTCTTCTCGTCGATCTTGACGGCTTCGCAGCCGACGACGCACGGCTTGCCCCAGCCGCGGGCGACCACCGCCGCATGGCTCGCCTTGCCCCCGGTGCTCGTCAGAATCCCCTTCGCCAAGTGCATCCCGGCCACGTCTTCCGGGCTCGTCTCCTTGCGGACGAGCAGGATCGAATCGTTCGGGAACTTCTCGGCGTGGGCGACCACCGCATCGGCGGAGAGGATCACCTTGCCCGACGCGGCCCCGGGACTGGCGGCGATGCCCTGGGCCACGGGTTTCGCGGCGGCTTTCGGATCCAGTTGCGGCAGCAAAAGGTGGTTCAACGCGTCCGGCGGCACCCGCTTGACGGCCGTCGTCTCGTCGATCTTCTTCTCCTTCACCATCTCGACCGCGATCCGCACGGCCGCGGTGCCGGTCCGCTTGCCCGTCCGCGTCTGCAACATGTACAGCGTGCCTTCCTGAACCGTGAACTCAATGTCCTGCATTTCCTTGTAGTGCTGTTCCAGCTTCTCGCGGATTTCGGTCAACTGCTGATACACTTTCGGCATTTCGTCGTGGAGTTGGGAGATCGGTTCCGGCGTGCGGATGCCTGCGACGACGTCTTCGCCCTGGGCGTTGATGAGGTAATCGCCGTAGAAGACGTTTTCGCCGGTGTTCGGGTCGCGGGTGAAGGCGACGCCCGTGCCGGAGGAATTTCCCATGTTGCCGAACACCATCGCCTGCACGTTGACGGCCGTGCCCTTCAGGCCGGTGATCCGTTCGATCCGCCGGTACTGAATCGCCTTGTTGCCGTTCCAGGAGTTGAACACGGCGTCGATCGCCAGCAACATTTGCTTGCGGGGGTCTTGCGGGAAATCCTCGCCGACGTGCTTTTTGTAAACCGCCTTGTACCGCTTCACCAGTTCCTTGAGGTCGTCCGCGGACAAGTCGGTGTCGAGTTTGACCTTCTTCGCGTCCTTCATCGCGTGGATTTCGTGCTCGAACGCTTCGTGTTCGCAGCCCATGGCCGTGGACCCGAACATGTCGATGAGGCGGCGATAGCTGTCATACGCGAACCGCGGGTTGCCCGTCTTCTTCGCCAGCCCTTCGACGCTCGCGTCGGTTAGTCCGAGGTTGAGAATGGTGTTCATCATCCCGGGCATGGAGAGGGCGGCCCCGGAGCGGACGGAGACGAGCAACGGGTCGGCCGGGTCGCCGAACTTCTTGCCGCCGAAGGTCGCTTCCATCTTCTTGACCGCGGCATCGATCTCGGGAATGGCCGCGGGCGGGATCTTCTTCCCCTGCTCGTAATAGGCCGCGCAGACTTCCGTGGTGATGGTAAACCCCGGCGGCACGGGAATGCCGATCTTGCACATCTCGGCGAGGTTGGCCCCCTTGCCGCCGAGGAGGTCTTTCATCTTGCCGTTGCCGTCCGCCGTCTGACCGCCGAAGGAATAAACGTGCTGGTTGCTCATCGCTCTCGCCGGGTGTGGAAGGAACGCGACGCCGCACGCGCCGCAACCGGGAAAGTTTACGGACAGCGGGGCGGGGCGGCAAAGGAGAGGGTGCCTGGGTCTGGTCTCATAGGTACCGCGAACCCGGGGAAACTACATTAGGAATCGCTGCAATCGTACGGTCAATCTTGCCACGTCGCGGGTTTGGCATTCCCAGACAACTAGTACTCGCCAGCCGATCCGCCGAAGGGCAGCTAAATTGCGCGCGTCCCGGCGTTTGTTCCCCACAAGTTTGGGTTCCCAAAATTCGAGACGTGATTTGGGCATGCGCCGACCGTTGAAGCACACATGACGATGCCAGAAGCAGCCGTGAACGAGGATGACACACTTGCGAGAACGGAGAACGATGTCCGGATTTCCCGGGAGATTGCGGTCATGCAGTCGGAATCGATACCCCAGCCCATACAGTAAAGAACGAACTACCCGCTCGGGGCCGGTATCCCGAGCTCGAACCCGGGACATTCTCTCGCTGCGTTCTTGCGGGCTCAACGTGTCCATGTGTCGTACAGTAAGCTTTGAGTATTGCGAACTCACGAGTGCATGACGCGATGCGCGAACCGTTCGACGCGGACAAAGTGGAAATGACCCTCCGGGCGCTACTCGCGGTCATTCCGGCAGGCGAACCGGATGCTAGTGGAATCCAGCCGCGCCGCGCGAAGCGGCTTGTGTCCGAAATACGTGCGGCAATCGACCGACTGACGGACTTCGCACACGCCATTGATCCGATTCGGCAACCGCCGATGATGCTCGACCCGTATCAGCCAAAGGTTTTGGGCCGGTTGATCGGTGAAACGATGGTTGAGCAACCTCGGCACAAATTGGCCACGCTACACGAATTCTACGGCTCCGGAGTCTACGCGATCTATTTCAATGGTAAACACAGGGCGTACAAACCGATCAGCGGGAAAGATACGCCAATCTACGCGGGCAAGGCGGACCCGCCCACTCCGCTCGCCGCGACACCGGTGGAACAAGGCGCGAAACTCGCGGGTCGTTTGAGCGAGCACGCAAAGAGCATCGGTAACGCCACGAACCTAGACATCGCGGACTTTGATTGTCGCTTCTTGGTCGTTAAAAGCGGCTTGCAGAAAGCGGCAGAGGACTTTCTTTTGAATTACTTTCGGCCCATCTGGAATCAGGCCATTTGCAAGGGATTCGGCAAGCACGGCGATGATCCGGGCACGCGCGGCAATACCCGATCTGAATGGGATACTCTACACCCTGGTCGAGCGTGGGCATCCAAGGAGGGTAATAAACCCAATTCCAAAACACCAGATCAAATCATCGCCGCAATTGGTGCCCATTACCAAGCACACGCCCCCCGCGAATGACTTCTATAACGTGGTCGGCCAGTCTGACCATTTTGTGGATTTCATTTGCTACGACTTGGGCCATGCTGACAGGGACCGCGTTCCCCAATTGCCTCATTGATTCAGTCCAGGAGCCTTCGAAAACCCAATCATCGGGAAAAGTCTGTAAGCGGGCACATTCACGGACGGAGAAATAACGCACCGACCCATCTTGAAGGCGAACCATGTTCTCGCCGCCTGGTACGCCATGATCGCCAGCTTTGAGCGTCTTTGCTGGCTCGTCTAAAGGGCTCCCGTTGTGACCGGCATACGAGCGCGCACCGGGATTATAAAAATGGTTTGGAAACTCGCTGCAACGCTCGCCAGGGCTAATCTGCGGAAGATCGCAGATCGTGTCGCGTACAGTTCTCCACGGCTTAAGCATCGCCTTCGGCCAAAGGCAGGCTAGACGCCCCACCCGAGATCGAAGGCGTTCTGGCATCTTAGGGCGATTGCATTTGGCGATCTTGTGGCGTTCCCAATAGTCACCGCTTACCCACTTTTCGTAAACCAGCGCGTCCTCTTCATGTGTTACCTTCGGAAAACCAAAATTGATTCCGAGATCGGACCGGACACCGACAATCAACACCCGCTCACGCCGCTGTGGCACACCAAAATCCGCAGCGTTTAGTAGTTGAAAAACAACGTTGTATTTCAAGCCTTTATTTTTGCCGCCGGTAATTGCTTTTTCGAGACGTGCATGGTGGTCGGTCCATTCCTCGTCGCCCTTGCTCACAATCTCAGGGTAGATAAGCTGCTGGAGAATGTAGTTATAGTAATTGGCGAAACTCTTGCGGAGAAAACCCTTGACGTTTTCGAACAGAAATGCCTTCGGGGCTATCTCACGGACAGCTCGAACTGCGTGTGGGAACATATTGCGCTGGTCGAACATACCTTTGTGTTTGCCGCCGATGCTGAACGGTTGGCACGGAGGGCCCCCGGATACAAACTCGACCCTGCCTGCGTGCTGGTTGAAGTCGTACGCGCACACGTCGCCTTGAACGACCTGCCAATTACGAACGTGAGAAAGCCCAGCGGCTTTGTTTCGTCGAATAGTGTCGCAAGCGTTCTGGTCCCATTCGAGCACAGCTTCATGATTGAAACCAGCGTTGGCGGTCGCAATCGCGAGTCCGCCCGCTCCGGCAAAAAGTTCGATGGACCTCATTCAGGCTTGCTCCAAACACGTTGCATTAGTGATATCCAAATACGGTATGGATGGCAGGGCTGCAAGCATAATTTAGGGATCGGCACACTATCCCCGCCTACGACCCCCATCGTCCCTCTCAACAGCGCAAGAATATCCCCTTTTCCCCCCTTGCGCTCTTGTCCCTCTTCCGCAAGTCCCTCCCCGGCAGAGCCTTTCCGCAGGTATAACTTCGTTATGGGATGAGTACTGCGCCCTTGCGCTCTTGAATTCCGCCGTTGTCGCGGAAAAATCTCGTCCCCGCATCGTCTGGGTGGGTAATGACCGGCCGGCAGATCGCCGAACTGATCGACCGCTATACCGCGGCTTTGACGTTGTACGCCCGGCAGTGGTGTGCATCGCCGGAAGACGCGGTCCAGGAGGCGTTCTGCAAACTCGTCGGCCTCCGCGTGCCGCCGGACGACCCGGCCGGGTGGTTGTTCCGAACGACGAAGTACGCCGCGATCGACCGCGGCAAGGCCGATCGGCGGCGGACCCGGCGGGAAGCGGCCGTGGCCCGGCCGGATTGGTGGTTCGTCGAACGGACGATCGAAGGCTTGGACGCGGCCGACGCCGTGGTCGCACTCGACGCCCTGCCCGCCGACCAGCGGGAAGTCATCGTGGCCCGGCTCTGGGGCAGCCTGTCGCTGGAACAGACTGCGACGATGGCGGGGTGTTCGGTCAGTTCGGCCCACCGGCGCTACGAAGCCGGGATCGCACTCTTGCGGGAAAGGTTGGGGGTGAAATGTCCGACCCCGTGATTGGAAAACTCGCCCGGTTCACGCCGGAATCGGCTCTGGATCGAGACGCACTGTTGTTTCAAGCCGGCCGCGCGTCGGTACGAACACCCGGTATGTGGAAATGGGCAGTCGCAACTCTGACCGTTTCACAAGTCTTCACTCTGGCATTGCTGTTGGGAGGTGGAACGCCGAAACCCCGTCCGGCCTCGCCCGTCGAACCGGTGGCCACGGAATCACTCCAACCCGATCCGACCAGTATTCCCGAGCCGATCAGTTACGCCGTACTCATTCGTAATTTCGATCCCGACGCTCCGCCGAAATTCCCTTCGAGTGGCGGTGGTGCGAAAGGTCCTCAACCCGCCCCGTTCACCGCCGGGTGGCGCGGCAAAATCGAATAACCACTTTTCCGGAGGCTCTCATGCGTTACGTCCTGGTGGCGTGTCTCGTTTCGTTGACTTTATCGACCTCGGCCGCCCAGCCCACTCCCGAACCGAAGGACGGGAAAGTGACGATCGCCGTCACGCTGACCCCGGCCGCGGAACGAAAGCCGACCTCCCGATACCTGCTCCAACCGCAGTATGCCGAAATGCAGCCCGGCGAACGGTTGAGCGGATTTCTGCGCTGCTTCATGGAGCAGGCCCGCTTTTTCAACGACGAGAACGAGAAGAAAAGGGAGCAGTGGAATGCCCTTCCGCTCGATAAACTCCCGCTCGAAGAAATCAGGAAACAGGGTGTTCTCAACGGGATCGCTTACAACCCGCCCTACGCCTCGCTCATGGTGTATATGGACCAGGCCGCCCGGTACGACCGGGTCGAGTGGAACATCCGACAGAACCTCAGCCACGACGGAATCTATACGCTCCTACCGGAGGTCCAAAAACTTCGGAACCTCGGCTACGTGCTCAAATTGCGCATGCGGGCGGAGATTCGGGCCGGAGAATTCACGAAGGCGATGGAAACTTCGAAAACATTGTTCGGCATCACTCGGATGATGGAGCAGCACCCGACGCTCATCGGATACCTGGTCGGCGTCGCGATCGCCAGCCACGCGCTGTCCGGAATCGAAGAGATGATCCAGCAACCGGGGTGCCCGAATCTTTACTGGGGACTGACCGATCTCGGCTCCCCGGCCATGAGTGTCCGAACGTGTGCCCAGGGGGAACGCCTGACGTTTCTGATCGGAAATTATGACTCGATCGTCGATGCGACCGGTCCCGTCTCGGATGACATGTTCGCCGCCACGTTTCGGATGATCGATGAGCTACTGGCACAAGACGAATCGAAACCGAACAAGCGGGTCACGACGGGTACCGCCAGCAAGCGTTACCGCCAACTCGCGGCCAACCCGACCGACGTAGCGGCGGCCCGGGCGTACCTCATCGAAACTGGAAATAAGCCTGCGGCCGTTAAGACTTTTACCCCCCTCCAGGCTGTATTCGCGGCCGACGTGCGGAGATATGAAGCGACCCGCGACGACGCGTTGAAGCTGTTCTCGCTCCCCGTCTGGCAGTCGATCCCGCTGGCGAAAGAACTCGATGCGGATCTGAAGGCGAGGAAGGCCGGGGGGAAGGAGATACTTTCCGCGGAGTTGGTCCCGGCGGTAATAAACGTGATGAAGCGGCAGGCCCAGTTCAACCAAACGGTTGCATATCTGCGGGTGATCGAGGCGATTCGATTGCAGGCCGGTACGAACAAGGGGAAACTCCCTTTGTCGCTCAGCGAAATCGACCTCCCGCTGCCCGTCGATCCGGTCACCGGGAAGGCGTTCGAGTACAAAGTACAAGACGGCGACTTTGCCGTATTGCACGGTGAGAACCCATACCCGGGGACCGATCGGACGAACAGGGAATACATCTTACGATTGCGGAAGTAGGATCACCCGTCGCCCCCCACACTGGGGGGCGATAATCTCTTGTCCATGCAGTTACCCACGATCCGCAGTTACTTCGGCGTCGATTTCAGCGGGGCGAAGCTTGCCGGGCGGAATATCTGGATCGCCGGGTGCGTGCCGGGAACCAAAACACTTCGCCTCGATACGCTCGATCGTCTCGAATCCCTCGTCGGCACAGCCGAGCGGGAACCGGCCCTCCGACACCTCGTTCGGCTCGTCGCGGAATCGAACGATGCCGTTTGGGGCATGGACTTCCCGTTCGGTCTGCCGGTGGAACTGTTCCCGCCGAACTTCCGTTGGCTGCAGCAATTTGAATTTCTCGCCGGCTTCGCAGAAGACGCGTACGTTTGCGGACTGGAATGCGTCCGACGGTCGCGAGCTTCGAACCGCGTCCTGCACGTCAGGCGAACCACCGACACCGAGGCGAAAACGCCGTTCGATTGTTACCATTACCGGATCATTTATCAGACGTTTTTCGGCATGCGGGACGTGATCGGGCCGCTCTGTCGGACGCCTGGCACGTGCATCCTTCCGTTTCAATACGCCAGACTGGCGAGTGCCGAACGGGTAGTACTCGAATCGTGTCCGTCCTCGACGCTGAAGAAACTCGGCCTGCCGCACCAGAATTACAAGCAGCCGACAGGCGGCCCCTTAACTCGAAAGAGAATCGCCACCCGTCACGCCATTCTGTCGGGCTTGGCACAATTCGTTCACATCCCCCCAACTTACCGGCGAACGATCATGCGGAACCCGGGAGGGGACGCACTCGATGCCGTAATTGCGGCTGCTGGGGCGAATCGATCCTTCCATTCCGTCGATCATTCGGCCATTTCACGCCACCCCCGGTATAAGCGGGAAGGGCATCTTTACGTCTAATTTCCTCTGGACCTGCAGCTTGAGTCCGGCTATGCCCCGCACGGGGGGAAATACTCATGTCCCGGTTGGGATGGATTGCGGTCGTCGCCGCCTTCTCCAGTTGCGGGTGCGTAACGGGTTGGCTTCGCGATCCCGAAACCGGCCCGAAGCAGACTCCGGTCGCCGGGGCTTCCGTCCCCGACGCAACGATTCAGATGGCCGCCCGGCTGAGTAACGTCGGCCAGACACTTCTCACCGCGAATCCGTTCGCCGGGGTGAATCCGAATTTCTTCGTGATGAGCACGGCCGAGCCGGCGGTTTCCCACCCCGACGCGTTCGGCGTGTTCGTGTCCGAAGGAATGATGGCGAAATGCCAGACCGACGACGAACTGGCAGCAGTTGTCGCTTTGGAACTCGGGGCGATGATTGCCGAAAGGCGAAATCTGGACCGTCTCGGCCTGGCCGACCCCGCGGCCGCGTACATCGGCGGAGACGACACGACCGCTTCCCCGATCCAGGATCCGAACGCGAAGGTCGTCTCCACCGCCAGACCGAAACCAGTCAATGAACCACCCGCCGCACCGGAACAGATCGCGAAAGAGCTCCTCACCGCCGCCGGTTACCGCGAAGACGCCCTTGCCCGCATGTCCCCGCTCGTGCAATCCGCCCGGGATAAAGTCGACCCGACTCGAGCTATCGGCGGGCCGGCCGCGGAACCGAAATGGTCCCGCTAACGACTCGTGCCCGGCCTCCGTGCGGGATCGCGACGAATATTTCTCATTGCCCCGCCCCGTCCCAGCCCGTACCCTGCGAAAATCGGGTTCCTTCTCCTCCCCGAACGGCAGGTGCGTTATGCGGGCATGGGCTCTTCGGATCGGATTCGTCTCATTACTGGCCGTCAGCCTCGCCGGAATCCCGGCGTGTGGGAATAAAGGCGGCGGGGACAAACCCAAAGTCGCGGTGGTGACGAACTGCACCGCCGAATTTTGGTCGATCTGCGAAGCCGGGGCCAAGAAGGCCGCGGCCGAAAACGGTGTGGAAGTCATTTTCCGACAGCCGAAATCGAATACCGTGACAGACCAGATGGAGATTGTTGAAACGGTCCAAAAACTGGGGGTCAAAGGGCTCGCGGTCAGCGTCATCAACCCGAAGGAACAATCGCCGGATCTTTCCCGGATCGCAAAGGAAGTGAACCTCATCACGATGGACAACGACGCGAAGGATTGTGGTCGGCTGTGTTACGTGGGAATCGACAACTACCTGGCCGGGGAAGCGGTGGGGCGAATGGTGAAGAAGGCCCTTCCGGCCGGTGGAACGGTGGCCATATTCATCGGCAACACTACCTCGGCCAACTCCAAGGATCGGGTCGCCGGCGTGCTCGACGAACTCGCGGGCACTTCTCACCGCAAGGAGATCTGGGACGGTAAGTTCGAGGAGAAATACGGGAACTATGCCCTCTTCCGTAAATCACCCGTTGAAGACGAGACAAAGGAAGACGTGGCACAGAACAACGCGAAAGACGTGCTCGAACAACTCAAAAACACTCCCAACGTCTGCATGGTGGGTCTTTACGCCTATAACCCGAAAGCCATTCTCGAAGCGGCCCGGTCCAAGGAACTCGTTAACAAAATCAAGATCGTCGGGTTCGATGAAGACTGGGTTACTCTGGACGGCATCGCAAAGGGAGAGATCGAAGGCACTGTCGTGCAGGATCCGTTCAATTATGGTTATGAGGCGGTCAAGCTGCTCGCCATGCTCGCCAAAGGAGGCGACAAGTCCAAACTACCGACTTCGCCGACGCCTTATAGCATCGTGGTGAAGGATGCAAAAGCCGGCGAAACGGAGCAGGCCGACGGGTTAACGATTCACAAATATTCCGCTACGGCGTATGTCACTCGGGTTAAAGAGGCTCTCAATTCGGTCAAAGCCGAGAATTAGCTATTCTCAATAGGCCCAAGGCCGTTGGAGGCTTTCGGGCCTTCAACGGTTCTTCGTTTGGTCCGAGATTTCATGTCGCCTCCCCTGCTCGTCGCCAACGGCATCCGCAAACAATTTCCTGGCGTTCTCGCGCTTGACAACGTCTCTGCGACAGTCTCACGCGGGGAAGTATTGGCGGTAGTGGGCGAAAACGGGGCCGGCAAATCGACGCTGATGAAAGTCATCGCCGGAGTCTATCGGGCGGATGTAGGGGAATTACGGTTAGAAGGCCGACCGATCCGGTTCAACGGACCGCTCGAAGCAATGAGGGCCGGGATCAGCCTTATCCATCAGGAACTGAACCTGGCCGAAAACCTATCAGTACAGGACAACCTTTTTCTCGGCCGGGAACGAACAAAGTGGGGCCCTGTCAAACTGTTGGACCGCCGAGCGTCCGCCGAAAAGGGTCGAATTCTATTGGAGCGAGTTGGGCTGCCCGGACGGTATCTTACGTACACCGTAGGCGAGCTTCCTCCGGGTCAGAAGCAACTCGTCGAAATCGCTCGGGCTCTCGGTCTCGATGCGAAGCTGTTGATCATGGATGAGCCGACATCAAGCCTGACACAAAAAGAAACCGACCGACTTTATGAAGTGATCGCCGGGTTGAAAGCGGGTGGGGTTTCCGTCCTCTACATTTCGCACCGCCTGACCGAGGTCAAGAGGTGTGCCGACCGCGCGATGGTATTGAGAGATGGGCGGAACGTCGGCGAACTTTCGAAAGCTGAAATCACTCACGAGAAACTTGTCCGCCTGATGGTCGGACGGGACCTGACCCAGTTGTTCCCACGGTCGCATTTCCCGGGAAATAATAATCCCGTTTTGACGATCCGCGGGCTGCGATTCGCCGGAGGCCCGCCGGACCCGATCGACCTCGACCTTCGACCGGGAGAAGTGCTCGGCACGGCGGGGTTGGTCGGAGCGGGTCGGACGGAACTCACCGAAGCGGTGTTCGGCTTGCGGAAACGTTTGGCCGGAGAAATTCGTCTCGACGGCCATCTCGTGCGGTTCCGCTGTCCTGCCGACGCCATTCGCCATGGCGTATTACTTGTTCCCGAAGACCGCCGACTCCACGGCCTCGTTCTCGAAGCCGGCGTCGAATTCAACCTCAGCTTGCCGAATCTGAATCGATTGAACTTCGCCACACTGATTCGACCACACGCCGTAACCAAACTCTACCAGGACGCCATTGCCCGGCTGGGCATCAAAACTCCGAACTCGACCGTGCCGGCGGGGCTACTTTCCGGCGGGAATCAGCAGAAAGTCGTTTTTGCGAAATGGCTCGCACGAGGGCCGAAGGTTCTGATTCTGGACGAACCGACTCGCGGCGTCGACGTGGGGGCTAAGACGGAATTTTATTCCCTGATCGACGAATTGGCTGGCCGCGGCGTCGCGGTTTGGGTGGTCACGAGCGATATGGAAGAACTGCTCGGAATCTCCGACCGGGTGTTGGTCATGCACGAAGGCCGCTGGGCCGGAGAACTGGAACGTAGCGTACTCTGCGAAGAGGCCGTCATGCAACTCGCGACCGGAGGAGGCCAGACGTGAAACGTAATCTCATTCGATTGACTGGTGTTGGGGTACTACTGATTGTCCTCTTTTCGCTTCTCGGTTTTTCGGGCGGGGCTGCATTCGATCGATCGAATATCTACGAAGTTCTCAGTCGCCACGGGGCCCTCGGCGTCATCACGCTCGGGGCTGCTTTACTAATCGTCGTCGGAGGTATCGATCTTTCGATAGGCTCCGTCGTTGGCTTATCCGCCGTCACTTTTGGGGTGTTAATGGAATCGGGGATCGACTTGAGTGGGACGATTTTTGGATACCGGTACGTGATTCTCACGACCTCCCCAATCTCACCCATCCCGGCCATGCTAATCGCGACGGGAATGGGAACAATTATCGGATTCATTCAGGGGTTGCTCGTAACCCGACTCCGACTTCAAGCCTTTCTTGTTACCCTCTGCGGCATGTTCATCTACCGTGGGGTCGCTCGGCAAGTCACCGCCAAAAACACGGGACTCGTTGGTGTCCGAGAACTACACCCCGAATTCGGCAGTACGTTAGACTTTCTTCGGTTTTGGCTCGTCGGCAAGGCCGAAAATGGGGCGTTAGTATTTCCCGCTCAACTCGTCGTTTGTCTCGTCCTCGCGACAATTCTAGGCGTAATCCTCCACCGCACAGTCTTCGGCAGGTATTGGTACGCGATCGGGTACAACGAACAGGCGGCAAGGTACGCAGGGGTCAAAGTTGAAAGGCAGAAACTCGCCGTGTTCGTCATCTGCTCAACCTTAGCCGCCTTCGCCGGCGTCTTGCTCCTCCTTTTTTCCGGGTCGGCAAACCCGTCTGACGCGGGCACGTCACTCGAACTCTACGCCATCACCGCAGCCGTGCTAGGCGGATGCAGCCTTCGCGGCGGAGAGGGTTTGATGATCGGATTCGTACTCGGTGCCCTGGTCCAGCCCGTAATCAACAATTTGATGATCTTTCGCAACATACCCAGTTCGGCCGAGCCGTGGGTCATGGGACTGATCCTCCTGATCGGCACGATCGCGGACGAAATGATCCGCCGGCGGTCCCGGTTGAGTCGATGACATTGGGCCGACGCGTTGTTGCTTTCTCGTCGGTTCCAACCTACCATCATGCCCAACCCCCTACCGGGCGCGCCCAGCCCGGAAAACGATGAGCGGGAAGTGCTCCGATGACCCGGACGAAGAAACCGGCCGACGACGCTGCCGTGCTGACGTCCCAGCGGGCGGCCCGTCTCTACCGCCTGCTTTCCCTCCTCGGAGACGGGGCCCAGTCCCGCAGCGGCCTGCTCAAGCGGCTCAAACTCGACCTCCGCGGCTTCTACCGCGACCTCGAATTCCTCCGCTCGCTCGGCGTCGAATATTCGTCCGCGAACCACCGCTACGCCCTCGCCAGCGACCTCGACGCGGCCCTCGCCCGCCTCCCCTTTCCCGACCCCGGGTTGAGCCTGAAAGACGCGGTGCAATTAGCGAAGGGCACGACCGAGGCGCACCGGAAATTACGCAGGCGGATCGAATCCATTACCGGGCCGCCAGGGCGGAATCACGTCCGCTGAGTTTTTCGCTGCGCTCCGTTACGGAATCGCGATGTGATTGCTCCTGCCTCGCGACAAATCCGTCTTGCGGCCCGTCGTCAATTGCGAAACAATCCCCCTCTTTCCCGGCACGGAGGCACGACCTTGAAGCCCGTCGTCGTCATTCCTGCACGTTTCGCTTCGTCCCGGTTGCCCGGCAAACCGCTGCTTCGCCATACCGGTAAGTTTCTCGTTCAGCACGTCTACGAACGCGCGCTGCAAGCGACTCGCGTCTCGGGCGTGGTCGTCGCCACGGACGACGACCGGATTGTCCGGGCGGTCGAATCGTTCGGCGGGAAAGTGATGATGAGCCGGGCCGACCACCCGTCGGGGACGGATCGCGTGGCCGAGGTGGCGATAATGCTCGGGGCGGACGCGGTGATTAACTTGCAGGGGGACGAACCCGACTTCGACCCGGCCGGGCTGGATCGGCTGGCGGACATGCTGAATGGCGATGCGAGCGTCGATTGCGCGACACTGGCGACACCGATCCGCGAGGCCGCTGCTTACCGCAACCCTAACGTGGTCAAGGTGGTCAGCGACGACCGGGGCCGGGCACTCTATTTCAGTCGGGCACCCATTCCGTTCGGCCGGGACGGCGACCCGGATTTCGTTAAAGACACCATTCTGCAACACCTCGGCGTCTACGCCTTCCGCACCCCCGCCCTCCTGCAATTCACCCGCACCCCGCCGCACCCGCTGGAACGAATCGAAAAACTCGAACAACTTCGCCTCCTCGGCACCGGCGTCCCGATCGCCGTCGGCATCATCGCGCACGCAGCCGTCGGAATCGACACCCCCGACGACTACGCCAGATTCGTTAGGGCGTGGTTCGCGAAGTCCGGTGCAATCGCCGCATGACGACCGCCGTCCCGCGCCATACACTACACCTACGGGCCGGCCCCCAGGGGTCGGCCCGACTCATTTCCCGGGGGGCACACGGATGGCTAAACACATTTTCGTCACTGGCGGGGTGGTCAGCTCGCTCGGTAAGGGGCTCACGTCCGCGGCCATCGGCCTGTTGCTCGAACGCCGCGGCCTCCGCGTCCGCATGCAGAAGTTCGACCCGTACCTGAACGTCGATCCGGGCACCATGTCGCCATACCAGCACGGCGAAGTCTACGTCCTCGACGACGGCGCCGAGACCGACCTCGACCTCGGCCACTACGAACGCTTCACCGCCGCCCCGCTCAACAAGGACTGCAACTTCACCACCGGCAAAATCTACCAGACGATCATCCGCAAGGAACGCCGCGGCGACTACAAGGGCCGCACCGTGCAGGTCATTCCGCACGTGACCGACGAAATCAAATCCTGCATCCGCAAAGTGTCCGGCCCGGACGTGGACGTGGTCATCACGGAAATCGGCGGCACCGTCGGCGACATCGAGGGGATGCCGTTCCTCGAAGCGATTCGGCAGTTCGCCCTGGAAGTGGGGAAGGCGAACTGCCTGTTCATCCACCTGACACTGGTGCCGTACCTCAAGGCGGCCGGGGAATTGAAGACGAAGCCGACCCAGCACAGCGTGCAGGAACTGCGGAAGATCGGTATTCAGCCGGACATTCTCGTCTGCCGGGCCGAGCGGGACGTCCCCCGGGACGACTGCGACAAGATCGCGCTCATGTGCAACGTCGAACCGCGGGCGGTGATCGTCGAGAAGGACCGGGAGTTCAGCATCTACGAGGTGCCGGAGAGCCTGGCCGAGAACAAGATGGACGATTTGATCGTCGAGCGGCTCGCCCTGCCGGCGGGCCGACTCGAATTCGCCGACTGGAAAGAGATGCTCGACCGCATCCGCCGCCCGCACCACGAAGTGCGGATCGCCCTCGTGGGCAAATACGTCAAACACCGCGACGCCTACAAGAGCGTGTTCGAGTCCCTCGACCACGCCGGCATCTTCCACCACGCGAAAGTCATCGTCGACCGCGTCAGTTCCGACACGATCGACCGCGACGGGGCCGACAAGGCCCTCGCCGGCGTGGACGGCGTCCTCGTGCCGGGCGGATTCGACAAGCGGGGCATCGCCGGAAAGATCGAGGCCATCCGCTACGCCCGCGAGCGGGACGTCCCGTTCTTCGGCATCTGCCTCGGCCTGCAATGCGCCACCATCGAGTTCGCCCGGAACGTCCTCGGCCTGGAGGAAGCGAACTCGACCGAGTTCAACCCGAACGCTCCCCACCCCGTCGTCTGCATGCTGGACGAGCAGAAACGGGTCACGCAAATCGGCGGCACCATGCGACTCGGGGCGTACCAGTGTGCCCTCGTGCCGGGCACGAAGGCCCACGTCGCGTACAAGGCGGAGCTCATCTCCGAACGGCACCGCCACCGGTTCGAGGTGAACAACGACTATCGCGACCGGCTCGTCCAGGCGGGCCTGGTCGTTTCCGGCACCACGCCCGACAAATCGCTCGTCGAAGTGATCGAACTCGCCGACCACCCCTGGTTCGTCGGCGTCCAGTGCCACCCCGAATTCAAGTCGAAGCCGACCCAGCCGCACCCGCTCTTCCGCGACTTCATCGGGGCCGCTCTGCAGTTAAGAAAGTCCCGTGCGGGGGAAATGCTCCACGCGCGAAACGGGGTCGTTATGGCGTAAAGTCTCTCTCTTCAACTTCCTGTCTCGCCAAGAGCGAAAGGCCGCAAGAGCGCAGTAGTCACCCGCTAACGAAGTTATACCGACGCAAGTTGATGTTTGTTAATACTTTGGAGAGAATCCTCCAGAGCACAAGGGGGTTCGGGGACTCGGTTCCAGTTGGTCGAGCAGACTGACGACGCCGGCCGGGCCGCGGTTGAGATCGAGCGAGACATGCTCTCCCGCTACATCGGCCGGCTTACGCTTGTCTTGGGGATTCACCACTCCCCCCGCCGACGCCGGTGGAACCGCAAGTAGTCCACGACCCAGGAGGTGTAGCACTCTTCCGTCGACCGGGCGAAGTTCATGGTTCGGCAGGCCGCCGCCAATCGTTCGAGGAGTTTCATGCCCACAACTGTAGATCACTTTTACTTTCGAGAAAGCAGGTCTCGGAATTGCCTAAAGCCTGTCGATCAGAAAAGTTGTTTCCCGTTTGCTCTTTCGGGATGGTAGTGTTAAGTCATCTGTGGATTAGGATAAACACCGTTCGGCAAGAAGAGGGCGCACGATGCGGTTCGAAGTGGACGGCCCAGCGTTCGCCGGCGAGGGCGACGAGGTCGAGATCGGCGACCCCATCCGCCGCGGCGACGTGGTGTGGTTCGACCGGGTCGAGCCGCACAAGCTGGTCATGCGGGTGGTGGCCGGGCCGGTGAGCGGCCAGTGCTTCCTGATCGACAAGGGCAGCGAGCCGGACGTGCTACGGCTGGTCGCCGTCGAGCCTTCCCCGGCCGACCCACAGCCGCTGGCTGACACGGCGCTGCGGGACACGGCCCTGCCACTGGGGACGGGCGCAGGGGCGGCGGGGGGCGGGGTCCACGACGACTTCCCGGCGTTCATGCAGGCGGTGGTCCTGCCCCGGCGGGCCGCGAGCCCGACCGACATCCGCCTCGACGGGGCGACCGCCGGCGGGAGCCGGGGGGTCGCGGGTCGGTTCCGACACCACGACCGGGTGTGGGTCGTCCACGAGGATACCCACTACGAGCCGCTGGCACTCGCGTACGCCGCCGCGCAGGCCGGCGCGAACCCGTTCGTCGAGGAGGCCACGGCACGGGGCCGGTGCCTGTCGCTTACGCCGGAGCTGCGCGCCCGGCAGCGGTCCCCGCACAAGTACCTGTACATCTACTCGTGGTCGCCGGCGGGGGAGTCTTAGCTCGTCGCCCCCGGATGCAAGGCACGCCGAACCAGGCGCTGCACCTGACGGCGGGGGCATGTCGGCTTTCCTCGACCACAGCTCCCCGGTGCCCCCGCCGCAGGTGAGCTGGGTCGTTATGCCGCTTGGGTTTCCCGATGGATACCGCAACACGAAAACGGCTGATCTTCGAGAAAGCCAACGCGAACGCCCAGCGACGTGAACGCGAAAAGTTCCTGCAAGCGGCCAGCCCGGATGTGTGCGAGCTCTTGTCCGCGAGGGAGTGCGTTTTCACTCCAGAATCCGACGCGCTCTTGCAGAGGTTCCTGCCGATAGCCGCGGCCGGAATCGGCACTCCGCAGCACTACCCGTCCGGTTATTCCTTTCGTGAGTTTGCTTGGGAAGCGAAGGTATTTGCTTCGCTTCACGATGCAGCGGAGTTGAGTGAAGGACCTGCGTACCTTGCTGTCCGGCCACCGCATGGCGTTATGTTTGAGGACGACGGGTTCTACGTGCCCGACTTGCCAGTTTTTGAAGTGGAGTTTCGGGCCGCCGCGCGTATGCTGGAAACAATCTGGCCGAGCGCCCACCGCTTCATCGCTCTGATTTCTGTAGACGTGTCAGCAGGCGTGGTGATTGACAATTACATCGGGTATCTGCCCGATGACTTCAATGCGTCGGAAGTCGTGTACGAGGTCGCGACCTGGCGTTGCGATCGCGGCATAACAAACGGATCAAGCTGACCGGGGCCGCCATACCGGTTTCGCACGGCAGGAAGTTGTCGCAGGCGGCCCCGGCAGCTTATCCTTGTCGTTCGGCATTGGGAGGACGACCGATCGTAACGCCGATTCGCGGCAGGGGCGACTTCGCTGCGGCACCGGCTCCTTCGCGGAGCAGTGCTTTCGGTCGAATCGCCCCAGAGCAAGTTCGTCCATGCGCCGAAGGGGCAGTCGATGGCGGAGAAGTCGATCTTGTGGCTGCTCAGGTTTGGGATCGCGGTGCCGCTGATCTACTACGGCATCCAGGCTCTGGCCGCTCCATTCTACCCCGGCTTTAGCGTTCTAGGAAACACGGCGAGCGAACTGGGGTCGGACCGGTCGGAGCACGCCGTGATCTTCAACGCAGGTATCATGGTCCAGGGCGTGGCAAGTCTCGCCGCCTCGCTCGGTTTCTTTCTCGCCCTCAGGCGGATGCGGATTAACGCGGCTCTCGCCGCACTCACCGCCGTCGCATTGGCGATAAATGGCGTCCAGCACATCTGGGCTGGATACTACCCGATCCCAGACCCCAGGCATGGCGGACACATGCCCTTTATCGTCGCCATGACACTCCTGCCGGTCCTCTTGACGGCAGCACTGTGGAGGCAAGTCGGCACTGGGTTGAAGGTTTACTTCGTGGTCACGCTTGTCCTGCTCGCTGCTTTACTCACACTCAGGAATGTGCTGAGTGGCCTCGATAGGTACGAGTACCGTGGGCTGCTCCAGCGCGTGTATACGCTGGCCATTTTCCCTCCCATCGGCGTAGCGGCGTACGCATTGGCGAGTCGCATTGGACAAGGGACTGTCGGCGAGGTGGGCTATGAGGCCGCGCCGGACGAGATTTCGGCAACGAGTTGAGGTCGCAAAGGCAGGCCGAACCAGTTCGCTCCACCTGACCCGGCGGGCATGAAGCTGTATCGTGGGTGAGAGCTACCTCAGCCCGCCGGGCAGGTGAGCGGGTCGTTCGGCGTCAGAGGTTGATCTCCTGCTTGCCCCGAGGGGTATGGATGACGCCTGTTCCTTACTACGATCACCCGAACCGGAATTCGGGCCGGATCAAATCCGAGGGCGGGTCGACGCTCATAGCGAGCATCAACCCCGGCCACGGGGGCGGCGACATGGAGCTGCCGGCGGACTGCACTTGGACCGGGAAGCACAACCGCTGGGAGCGGGTTGAGCCGAGGGTTGGCGCAAGGGTGTGGCTCTGCGTCGATGCGAGCGGCGAGGTCGGGGGCTTCATTCTATTGCAAGACCTCAGCGCGAACGAATTCTGGGTCAGCACCCAGGAGGGCAGCCGGGCCGAACGCGGCTGACAGCATTCAGCTACCGCCGAACCCTTCTCATGGCCCCCGAGTCACTTCTCATGGCCCCCGAGTCAAGTGAAAACGACGGACGAGGGGGTGGATTCCTGAACGAATCCCCCGGCGGTTTTGGTTGACCTTCGGGAAGATTTTGCGTCCACCGTAATGCCGCATCGGGACGATTCGAATTTCGCACTCGCTCCTCCGGCCTTCGCGGGCCGCGGCGGTGCCAAACACTTCTCCGGGATCGGCACCCGCAACCCCTCGCGGAGTCGTAGATGGCCTCGTCGCCGAGGCGTCCCCGAAACCTCTCCGTTCCGCCGGTCCGGCCATTCAAAACCACAAACTCGATCCCTCGCGGGTCACGGCCCCCGCGGCGGGAGCATTCGCAGGGAATCGAGACCCCGGCGAACTCGTCGTCGCCACGCGGACCGCATCGGCTCCGTTCCGGTCGGGCTCGGCCGGCGGGCCGCCCACGGTGTGCACAACATCTCCGTCGTGGATGCGCATCAACCAAGCGAACATACACTCGACGCCGACCACCAGGCCGTCGCGAAACGGCTGCACGGCGTAGAGGAAGGCCGAGGGGTTGGCCGGCAGGTTCTTCTCGAACCGGGTCTGACCGGTCGCGTCGAGGACGTGTAGGTACAACGTCCTTGCATGCAAATCGCCGCCGCAATAGTATTAATGCGGCTGATTGTAAAATCGCATTCTCGTGGCCTCCGGGGGCGGGGTCGGAGTCGATCCCGCTTCGTGGTGGCGGGGCTTCGGCACCGCAAAAAACCCACGATGAGGCTCGCTCCGGCGATGACCTCGCTACATTAGGACGACCTCGGCCCCTCCCTCCGAGGCCATGAGAAGTATCCATGCGTTGCACCTGACCGGGGCCGCAAGGCCGGCCCCGGCAGGTGAACGCGGTCGTTCGACCACCAGAGGGCACTCACATGTCACAATCGGGAGCCGAGGGGCGGCGGCGCCTGACCGTCTCGGCGTGGCTGCTCCTGACATTGCTCGTGAGCGTCGGAGTGATCTCCTTCATGTATGCCGGCATGTACGTTGGATTGGTGCTAGTAGCCGACAAGGCGGATTCGCAATTGAATCAGCCGCCCCCTCCGGGTTCGGGACTCGCTGGTGCGGGCCAGGGCGCAGCCAACGTGATCGAAGGTATCCTGACACTCGGGGCAGGCGGGCTCGTCGGCATCGGGGTCGGCGGTCTGGTCGGCATTGTGGTGATGCTACTCGCGTGCCGTTACTTGATTGCCCCTCGGATGCGGCGAGTCGCAGGATTGAGCGGGTCGCCCCCGGTCGGACGACCGGATGGCTGAACCCGTTTATGGCTCCCCAAGACAAGTAGGCGTGGAAGGTAAGCGTATGGCTAAGCTGATCTACCTGATGAATACGTCGTTGGACGGTTATGTCGAAGACGGGAACGGAAGCATCGGTTGGGCCGGCCCCGACGAGCAGGTGATCTCCTACATCAGCGAACTCGCGTCGTCCGTCGGTACCTATCTTTACGGACGGCGGATGTACGAGGCCCTGGCGTATTGGGAGTCGGCGTACTTGGTCCACGATCATCCGCCGTTCCTTCTCGACTGGGCAAAGCAGTGGCAGGCAGCCGAGAAAATCGTCTACTCCACAACACTGGCCGGGCCGCAGACCGCGCGGACGCGGATCGAGCGCGCGTTCGATCCCGACGCGGTCCGGCAGCTCAAGGCGAGCGCCAAGCGAGACATCACCGTCAACGGCCCCGGGCTCGCCGCGCACGCGCTCCGGGCCGGTCTGGTCGACGAGTTCCAAATGATCGTTTGGCCCGTCGTCGTCGGAAGCGGAAAACGGTTCTTCCCGGACGGCGTGCGGTCGGACCTGGAGTTGATTGAAGAGCGAGCGTTCCGCAACGGAGTGGTCGGTCTGCGTTACGCCGTCCGCGTCTGAACGCCGCCGGGCCCGAGGAAGAATCACCATGATCGTTGAAGCCCAGGTCACCATCAACGGATCCAAGGCGGCGATATGGGCCGCGATCACCGATATCGCGAACGCTTCGAAAATCATTAGCGGAATTCAAAAGATCGAGATTGTCGAAAGTCCGGCAACCGGGATTGTGGGACTCAAGTGGCGCGAGACTCGATTGCTATTCGGCAAGCCGGCGACCGTGGAAAAGTGGATTACGGATGCGATTGAGAACGAGTTCTACACAACTCGAGCGGAAGACAGTGGATTTCTGTTCTTAACCACCATGCGTATTTCCGAGAGCAGTGGCGGCATGACGTTGACGGGTACTCACGATTCCAAGCCTCAGGGCCAAGTTGCAAGATTAAAGTCGATGCCGATGTTTCTGTTCAAGGGCGTGATCAAAAAGGCCGTCCTGAAAGACTTGAACGATATTAAGTCCGCCGTGGAACGGAAATGATCGATAGACGCCCGACAACGACATACAGCCAACGCCCTTCGTACGCCGCATCCTGACCGGCGGCCTCGGCCTCCCTAGAATCGCAATCGGCGGCTGGAGGCGGTCCGCGTCGGACGGCTCCACGCCCGCCATTTCATCGAGACAAACATGAAGACAATCCTCTCGGCGGCATTGGTACTCGGGATCTGCAGCCTTGCGGCCGCGGCGGACAAGGGCGACCCGGTCGGGACGTGGAAGTGCGAGTACAAGATCGGCGACCTGAATCGGACGGCTACGCTGACAATCAAGAAGGACGGGGACAAGCTCGCCGGCACGATGAGCTGGCCGGACCAGAAAGAGACAAAGCTCAAAGACGTGAAACTGAAGGACGGCGATCTGACCTTCTCCGCCGTGCGGGAAATTATGGACAACAAGATCACCGTCGAGTACAAGTTCACGATAGACGGGGACAAGCTCAAGGGGAAAGGTGCGGTGGAGGCCGGAGGCAATAAGACGGAGTTCGACATAACGGGGAAGCGGGAGAAGAAGGACAAGTAGCGGTTGGAGGGCGTTGAATTGCAGAGCTGAATCTTTCTCACAGCACCGGCTTGTACCACAACCCGGTCGCGTTTGAAACCGTTCGGCAAACGTCGTCGGCCACGTCCCGCTTCCCCGTGTGGAAAATCACCAGGTCGGTGCTGCCGTGGACGTCGCAGAGGGCGACTTCGTAGCGTTCGGGCCGGATCACGAAGAGGTAGAACAGAATCCCCGGCAGGCAGCCGAGCATGAGCAGATACAGGAACGTCCCCCACTCGAAGACGCCCGGGTTGTGGGTGGCGATGATGCCGATACCTTCGCTCGTCTTCCACGGCACTTTCGCGGGCTTCGTGGGAATGAAGCAGATCCGCCAGACTTTAGTGATTTGCGTCCGCCCCTTCGCGTCCCGCCGGACGGTAATCGTTTCGTAACTGCCGACGAGAAATGCCTGCAGCGCGACCTGAAACGCGATGAACATGATGCCCGGCAACGCGCCGACACCCTGCCAGACGACGGTGATCAGGAAAAATGCGACGCTGACGACCTGCAAAACGACGAACGCCAGCAGCCGTTTGTCGAACGGGGCGAACGATTCCCAGACCTTGAAGAGTAGCTGGTACTGGCGGTCCGGCTTTTCTCCCGTGATCAGGTCGAGACCGCAGTGGACGCACAGTTCGGCCGAGATGGGGAGATTGCCGCGGCATTCGGGGCACCGTTTGAGGCCCGGCCCCGGTACGGAATAGGGGCGTTCGTCGTCCTCGTCCTGCGTGCCGTGCAAAAGCGGCGGGCCGACCGCCTCGTCCGCTTCAAAAATAGGCCGGAAGTCGCGGGGGTCGAGTTGCGGCTTGGCTTTCACCGGGGCAGCGACGGGCAGGCCTCCGCTGGCAGCCGGAATCGATTTGGTCTTTGTCGGCGGCAGCCGCCGCGTGGGGCTTCGCTTCAATTCATCGGATTCCGACGGTTCGACTTCCGTAGTGGGCGGAACTGCGGCGTTGGCGGCGCGGACGTCGTCGGGCACGTCGGCATAGTACCCGCACCCCGTGCAGCGAATCCGCGCCTTCGCGAATCCGGCCGGCAGGTCCACCCGGGCACCGCAGTTTTGACAGGAGACTTTCATGTATTAGGCGAACGTCAGTTGGTGATACCCTTCGTGATCCGCATGAACACGTCTTCGAGGTTGATTTCTTCTTCCTTGAAGCTCTTGAGTTTGAACCCTTCGTGGATCAGCCGTTCGGGGATGAAGCTGCCGTCGGTGTGGCCTTCCCGGAGGACCAGCTTCACCGCCATCCCGCTTTCGATGAGTTCGACCGAGCCGATTTCGGGGAACGATTCGAGCGTTTTGGCGGCCGATTCATTTTTGCCGTCACCGACCGAGACGTGGAAGACGTGGTTCTGCCGGACCTGGCGGACGGCCGCGTCGACATTGTCGTTGAAGATCAGCTTGCCCCGTTCGATGATGCCGATCTTGTTGCAGATGTCGGCGAGCTCCGGGAGGATGTGCGACGACACCATGATCGTCTTGTTCATGCCGCGGAGTTCCTTGATCAGTTCCCGCATCTCGATCCGGGCGCGGGGGTCGAGACCGGAGGCCGGTTCGTCCAGCAGGAGAACCTGCGGTTCGTGCAGGAGGACTCGGGCGAGGCCGAGCCGCTGAGTCATGCCGCGGCTGAGGCTGGTGACGAGCGCGTCGCGCTTATAGCCGAGGTCCACGAGTTCGAGCACCTGGTCGCATTTTTTTCGCCGGTCCGCCCCCTTGATCCGGTACGCGGCGGCGAAGAATTCGAGGTACTCGGTCACCTTCATGTCGTCGTACACACCGAAGAAGTCGGGCATGTAGCCGATGCTCCGGCGGATGTCTTTCGATCCGGTATAGATCGAATACCCGCAGACGCTCGCCTCGCCCCAACTGGGGTTGAGCAGGGTGGCGAGGATCCGCATCGTGGTGGTCTTCCCGGCCCCGTTCGGGCCGATGAATCCGAAGACGTCGCCCTTGTCCAGCGACAGCGTCAGCCGGTCGAGGGCAAACAAATCGCCGTATTTTTTGGTCAGGTCACGGGTTTCGATCATCTGGCGGCTTTCTGCCCCGGAGGGCTATTTCGTTTTCTTCACGGGCAGGAAGATGCGGACGTATGTTTCCTGGTGAAGGACGCCGGAGATCGGCTCGCGGGGCTTGCCGTCCGCGGGGTTGCCCTTGAGCCAGAGCAGCGTCGGGGTGGGCGAATTGGCCTGTCCGAAGACGACTTCCGCGGGACCGGTGACGGGGCCGATTTTCGCCAGGACGATGACCTCGTCGAGGTTCTTTTCGTCGAGACGCCAGGACTGGTCGAGCGGCCGCAGCGACGCGTTGGACAGGGACGTATTATTCATCTTGCCGACGAGGAATTCGTGGAACATCGCCCCCCAGAGCGAGACGTTTCCGGTTCCGGCAAAGAGTGGGCTGTCCGCGGTTCCGGACTTGTCGGTAATCGTCGTCACCGCCGCGATGTTCGCGTTCCGTTCCAACCATTGGGGGTCCTCTTCGCTCGCCAGCGTCAGGATCGTGACGGGGACGTTTGGCAGGATCGTTCCCAGTTTGTAAACCTTGCGGCGGTAGATGGCCACGGCGTCGGTCAGGGCGTATGTGCGTTTCGCCGGGTCGGGTTCGTCCGGGTTCGTGCACTGGCCGAACGGCAGCCGGGAAATGAATTCCCCGGTGAAAGTGTCGTCCACTCCAGGCGGGTGCGATAGGCGGGATTCGACGAGCGGCCCGGTGCGATATTCCCAGTTTGCCTCGACCACCTTGACCGACCAAACCTGGATCGGCATGTGGGTCAAACCGTTCGCGAACTGGTGGTTCGCGGCGTCGACGCGGTAGGAATATCGACCGCCCCAGAGAGTTTCGCCACCCCCGGTTCCTCCGGCCGTCCAGTCGACGAGCGGTTCGGGCTGGTCCTGCGCGTCCCCCGCGGGCACCCACCCCCGATTCGGGCCGATGCCCACCGAATAATAATCGATCCGCGGGCTGAAAATGCTCGCCCACGTCCGCCCGTAGACCCGTTGCGTGACCGGGTCCACGTCGATCACGTCCACCTTGTTCACCCGCAGTTCCCGACCCTTAATCGCGTAAGCGGTGAAGTACGCGCCCGCACTAACCGACGCCACGATCAGCGGAAACGTGATCCACGTCAGTTCGAGCCGCTTGAGCACCCGTTTCAGGAACATGTATTCGATCGGCCCGATTAGCAGCGTGTAGAGGACGATGAAGAGGGCGACCCAGCCGAAGGAAATGACGGGCACGCCGTCGAACGTCTCGGCGTCGCTCCGCAGGGCTTCGACGAACTTATCTTCCTGGGACGTGCCGTCGAACGCGTTACCGGCCCGCCGGGCGTTATCGCCGAGGAACGTCAGCGGGTTCGCGGCCTGGCGGAGGAGCCAGTCCCACATCTCGTCCTTCAACTTGTCGTCGACGAAGGGGGCTCGGTCCAGGTCGAACGCCACCATCGTGACCTTGCCCAACCCGTACGGCCAGCGAACGACCGCCGGCTCGGTCCGACGGACGCGTTGTTCCGGCTTCGCGTGCAGCAGAACCTGGGCGCCCCGGTCGGGGGCGACGGTCAAATTCGCGACCGAAAACCGGTCGGCCGCCCGCTTCGGTTCGAAGACGGGAGTCAGATTACTCGGCTGGATGGCCTCCAGTATCAACCTCGCCACCGACCGCTTCGGTTCGGCCGGCGTGACGGACGCGACCAGAAATTCCTGGAGCAACGGATACCGGGCGATCTGGTCCGCGTTGGCCCCGGTGCTGACGATCAGCTTGCCGCCCCGCCGGACCCAATCGAAGAGCGCTTCCCTTCGTGCTTGGAATTTCGGTTCGCCGGATTTGCCGCCAAACAAAGCGTCGAGCACGGGAAGTTTCGACTCGCCGGTGGGAAGGACGACGACATCGGCAGCGGCGTACCCGAACCAATGATCGGGAAGCTCCAGGGGGTCGATGCAAGCGGCCAGGACGACCCGGCCGTCGCGGAGGCCTTTTTTTACGCCGGGACCCGTTTCCCGTTTTGTCGTCGTGGATTTCAGACTGAAGCCGGGGAGTTTGGACCCGAGCGACAGGACGACAAATGCAGCCGGGTCGGCGTCGCGGACGGCGATGCGAAAGGGTTCGGACAGATGGGTACCGTCGGCCGAGCAGACGGTGAGGGTGAGGTCTCCCCGACCAGTGGGTCGGACGTATGGCATGGAGGGGAAGTCGCCGGGCTCGACGGTGGTGCCCGGGGCGTGGCCGGACAGGTCGCCGAGGGCAAGGCGGTATCCAAGGCCGAGTCCATCGCCGTCCTGGCCGTCGACGTGCAGATAGGCATCGGTTAGGCCCGCCCCCGCGGCCGGCTTTTCGCCCATCTGGAGTTTGAGATAGATCGGAACCCAGGTGTTTATTTTGACTACAGGTATAGTCCGGCCGACATCGTCCTGTTCGCCGGGGACGGGCGGAAGGCCGATCCGGGTGCCGGCGTCGATTTTGATCGGCAGTTTTTGTGCGAGTGCGGTGCTGCCGACGGTGGCGGTCAGGGTGAATGCCAGGAAAAAACGCATTACGGGCATTCGCCCCTCATTCGGAGATCAGGGTTTATACGCTTCGGTACAGGCGCAGGGTTCGCGGCCGCAGCCGGGGCATCCGCGGCCGTATTTCGCCGTCATCGCTTCGTCGAGATTCACCCCGACGCAATTCGCCAGAGTCGCCAGCCAGGCGAGGACGTCGGCAAATTCAAGAACCCGTTCCTCGTGGCTGCCGGCCCGCAGGGCGGCCGAAAGTTCCCCGACTTCCTCCAGAAACCACATGAACGTCCCCTCAACCCCCCGGCGGCTGTCCTTCTCGCCGAACAGGGATCGGATTCGCTCCTGGAGTTCTTCGAGGGTCATCGACATGCAAGGATTCTAGGACCGATTTGCCGAGACGCGAAGCCGGAGGAATGGGAATTCACGTGGACTCCGTATGCACAATCCGATCGACCGCGGCCGGCAGGAAGCGGCCGCGGTGCCGAACGAACCGTATCGATCGCCAATGCTCAGCCCCCGAACCGCTTCTTCAACATATCGGCTTCGTCCTTCTTCCCCTGGGCCGTTAACGATTCGATCAGGGCTTTCTGGGCGTCTTCGTTGTTCACGTCGATCATAATCGCGTCGCGGGCGTACGTTTCGGCTTCGGGGAATCGCTTCGCCGCCAG
>DASXPC010000051.1:0-6036 GCA_036493815.1 Fimbriiglobus sp.
AGAACGCGAACACGAGCGGCGTCCATGCCTGTGTCCTCAATGGGTTGGTGTGGTAACCCCCAAAGAGGCACAGGCTGGATTTTTTGAGAAGGTCAATCAGTGCAGGTGGTTAAGACCTGTCGCGTCCAGCGAGAAGTCTCAAAAATCCCGCCTTTTTCTCCGAGATTCGCCATGGAACGGTGCACTCCGCGTGTGGACACTTGGTTTTGCAACCCGGCAAAGACTTTGAACCTTACAGGTTGCCACACGGCGCGACAGGACTGCAACACGAGGCACTTATGAGGCACCGGCCTCTATTCTACCGGCATGGTAGAAGTCAAGGGTCGGCGCAAGTGCATCTGGGATTTGAACGAGGGCGACGGGACTCGAACCCGCAACCACCGGATCGACAGTCCGGTACTCTAACCAGTTGAGCTACGCCCCCAATAATCGGATAGGAAGGTATACACCCGGGGTTTGGGGGCGACAACCCTTCGGGTCGAAGTTCTGACGCGGGAAGATGCCGGTCGGGTCGGCCGGGGAATCGTCAGGATCGGCCCCGGTCGCCCGGGCGGGCGGGGCGGGGCAGGCGGCGGACGGCATCTTTGCTTGTGTTTGCCCTCCCAGGGGTTAAAATCCGAAGATAGGTCGTTTGTACCGCTCCGCGCCGCTCGGACCCGAGACTCCCCATGGCTCAGACATATACGCTGGAAGAAGCCGCCGTCCGCATCGGAATTTCACTCGAAGAGTTTAAGCGGCGGGTTCGGACGGACGCCGAATTCAAACAGCTCAAAAGTTTCCGAGACGGTGCTACGCTCCGGTTTCGAACCGCGGACATCGACGAGTTGGCGCGCACGCTCGGGGCGGCGAGCGATCCGGGGCTACAACTCGGCAAGCCCGGTTCGGCTCCAAAGCCGGACCCCGAATCCGGCGATTACCTGCTCGCGTCCGACGGCAGCGACGACGTCCCGCTCAACCTGTCACTGGACGACTCCTCGCACGGGGGCGTCAAGAAGAAATCCGGGTCGGACAGCGACGTGCGATTGGAACCGGCCCGGAAGGTGATAAAGGACGGCTCGGGTGAAGACGAGGCGATCACGGAAGAAATCAGCCTCGACGTGGGCGGTCCGGGTAGCGGCAAGAACAAGGCAGGGGGTTCTTCGGGTCGGCTCGTGGCGCCGAAGTCGGGTACCTCGATCGATGGGCCGAAGTCGGGAAAGATTCCGGTCCCGACGACGGGGCCGGAAATGGGTGGGGATTCGTCGAGCGAGTTCGAGTTGAGCCTGGATTCGGACAGCGATTCGTTCGAGTTGCAGTTGAACACCGATTCGAGCGAGGAGATCGACATTGCGGGTTCGCCGACGACGGGCACGCCGCGGGGGGCGAAGAGCGGGTTGAACATGAGTAAGCCGGCGGACAGCGGCGTGTCGTTGGAAAAGGGGAAAAAACCGGCGGCCGGGGACGACGACGATTCGCTGGATTTCGAACTCGCCCTGGAGCCGGAACCGCCCCAAAAATCTTCGGCGAAGAAGAAAACCGCGGCCGACTCGGATAGCGAGTTCGAATTATCGCTGGACGACAATTCCGGGGTCACGGACGGGCTGGCGCAATCGCTGGAAGCCGAAGGGGAAGACAAGGGAGACATTTTCGAAACGGACTTTGAAATGCCGAAGATGGACGGCTCGGAATCGGAAGTGGTGATGGCGGCCGACGAGTCCGGGTCCGAAGTCGTGGCCGTCGACGGTGCCGATACCGACCTGGAAAATTCGGACTTCGACCTGGCACTCGACGAATCAGACGTCATTGCGGACGACGACGAGAGTGCGAGTCAGGTCGTGCTGGTGGACGAAGATGACGTGCCGATGCTGACGGGGGGACGGGGGGCGCGATCGGCGCTGGACGAAGAGGCCCGCGTCGTCGAAGACGAAGAGGACGAAGAAGCGGTCGTCACCGCGGGCGCCCCGCCCGCCAAGTGGACCGCGTTCCCGGTCGTCGTGCTCGCCCTCTCGTTCCTGGTCATTTTCCTCGGTAGCCTCATGGGCTTCGAAATGACCCGCTCCGTCTGGGGGAACAAGCAGCAA
The DNA here is from genome assembly GCA_036493815.1 of Fimbriiglobus sp. Lineage (GTDB taxonomy): Bacteria > Planctomycetota > Planctomycetia > Gemmatales > Gemmataceae > DASXPC01. The sequence goes on from DASXPC010000051.1 coordinate 2,061, forward strand.
TCGAAAGTGTCAGCTCCGATCGTCGAAGGCGTGGCGGACGTCTTCGGCATGTCGCCGAAAACGACCGTGAAGTAATGCCCAATAAATCGGGATGACACGATTGACGGCCGTTTCAATCGTGGTCCCGCATTGCTTTTCGTGCCGTTTTCCGTTCCCCGTGCTTCTTCTTGTCGTCCAACCGCCTCCGTTGCGACCCCTTTGTGGGCTTGGTTTTCCGCCTGACCTTGGGCACCACGAGTGCCGCCCGAATCATTTCGACGAGCTTGCGCAGACATTCCTCCCGATTCCGCGGTTGGTCCCGGAACGACTGGGAAACGACCAGAAAGCCGCCGTCGGCGACGACCCGACTCGGGTGGCGGGCCTTGAGGCGGGCCTTGGCCGATTCCGGGATCGCGGTGCTGCCGCCCAAATCCCACCGTAAGACTGCCTTCGATTCGACCTTGTTTACGTTCTGTCCGCCCGGCCCGCCGGACCGGGCGTAGGTGAACGTCAACTCGTCGTCGGGAATGGTCAGCGTGTCGGATACTTGCATCGGTGGAAACCCGTTCGGCAACCCGGCTTGACGGCCCGGGCGGTCCGGCCTACCATCCCGCCCGGCCCCGGCCCGTCCCGGGTCGGGCCGGCCCGGGATGGTCCGCACATGGAAGTCGCCGTCGGCGCCCGCCTCGAAACCGTGGTCCCGCGACGGACGGTCCGCGGCGGAGACGTTATTCGTTTATTGGTACTCGTCGGCCTCGCCGTCGTCGTTCATGTCTGGCTCATCGCCCACACTATTGTCCCTGCCCGGGACACCATCGGTTTTGCCCGGCAGGCGGTCGGCCTCGGCCGGCCGGCCACATTCCTTGATACCGTTCGTAACCCCGAAAACAAACAGCACCCCGGCTACCCGCTGACGGTCATTGCCGCGTTCGCGGTGGTGCGGGAAGTGTACGACGCGTCGCGGCCGGAACAAATGCTTCGCAGCGCCCAGGTGGCCAGTTCCGTGGCCGGTATCCTGCTCGTGATGCCGATGTATTTGCTGGGCCGCATGCTGTTCGGCCGATTCGCCGGGTTCGCCGGGGCGGCCCTATTCCAGGTGCTGCCCGTACCCGCCCACCTTACGGCCGACGGGCTCACCGAAGCCCTCTACCTCCTCTGTGCCGTCTCGGCCGTCGGGTGCGGCGTGGTCGGTCTGCGAAAGCAAAGTACCGCGTTCCTACTGGCCGCAGGCCTTTGTACCGGCCTCGCCTACCTCGTCCGACCCGAAGGACTCCTTCTCGCATTCGGCGTATTTCTGACGGCCGGGCTGCTCGTCGTTCGCCGAACCTGGCCGGCCCGCCTTGCGGTCGCCCGGCTGACCGCCTTCACCGTCGGCGTCGCGCTCGCCGCCGCCCCATACATGGCCCTCATTGGCGGGTTCACCACCAAGCCGGGAGCGAACGAAATCCTCGAAAAAATCAAAGGGAACCCCAGGCAACAATTGTACCAGGGCCAGGTCAGCCGACTCGGAGGAGAGACCGCGCTCTTTGCGACCTGGTTCACGGGGAACGACGGGACGAAGGAAATTTGGTCGGGAAAGGCCGTGGCACAGGAAGTCACGAAAGGGTTTTACTACGTGCCCGCATTCCTGGCGGCGGTCGGCCTGTTCCTGTTCCGTCGTCGGGCCGTCGCCGACCCGGGGCTCGGTCTGGTCCTCGCGCTCATGGGACTGAATATCGGCGTGCTGTTTCTCCTGGCGTACAACAACGGTTATGTATCCGAACGGCATACGATGCTGATCGTGGCGTTGGGAACGGTGGTTGCCGCGGGCACGTTGGAGCCGATCGGCCGACTCTGGGCCTGGGTGCCGGGGGCGGAGAAGTTCGCCGGGCTGCCGGCTGCGGGCGTCGGGCTGATTGTTCTCGTCGCCGCCGCCCTCCCGGCCACGTTCCGCCCGCTCCACGACAACCGGGCCGGGCACTTCTATGCGGGTCGATATCTCGGCTCCGTCGTCACGGATGCCGACGCCGTCTTCGACCCGTTCTGCTGGGCGGAGTATTATGCCGGCCGGACATACGACCACATTCCTCCCGACCCGCCGGGGGCAAAGGTGAGCTACGCGATTCTCGAAACCGGTCCGTCGCCGCACTCGCGGCTGCCGCGATTGGAGCACGCAAAGATAATCGCTGCGGCGGGGAAAGTCGTCTACTATTGGCCGGAGAACGGGACGGTCGAGCAGGCAAAGGTGCTCGTATATAAAACCGTTCGGTAATCATCATCGTCGGAATACGACTTTGACAGGATGGAGGATTTTGAAATCCGGCTTGTCCTATAATCCTGTCAAAATAGTTCCCCAGTCAAACATCCGTATCAGGTCCGTCACGCTTGTGAGCTTCTCCAGGTCCCAGCACCGAGCCAGGATCGCGTCGGCCTTCGCCTTGCCAAACTTCGGCTCGACGGTGCCCCGAAACTTCGCTTCCACTTCGCCGTCGGTCATCGGATTCCGCGCGTGGCCGCGGGGGAATTCGACCAACTTTTCCAGCTTCTTATCGCCGGCCAGCGTCAACGTGATCCGGTTCGGAATCCCCTTCGGGTATCGCGGATCGAGTTCGGCTTCGTGGTGGACTTTAACCTTGGCAGTGAACGCGACGAGGGCCGGGTCGGTGTACCGCTTCTCGTCGAACGTGGCCAGGGTGACGTCGCCGTCGTATAGGGCGGCTGCGGTGCAGTACGGCAAGCTGTGGTCGGCCGTCTCGCGGGTCTTCGGCGCCCACGCCTCCGGGTATTTGCCGATGATGTTGTAACTCGCTTCGAACGTGCCGATATCGATCTTCGCAACCTTCGACACGTCGCCGCTCAGTTCACGGCGCAGTTGAATCGCGGCGTCGATGGCACTCTGACTGTGATACTCGGCCGGCCAGAATTTGATGTATGTCTTATCGATCATGAACCCGTCGGCGTTGCCCGGTTCGCCGCCGAACGGGGCGGGGGTGAACGGCTGGCGGGTGACGAGGTTGAAGATGCCGAGGTCCCCCTCGAAGATCGGGGCGGGGCCGGTCAGGCCGTCAGCCGCGAGCGTGGCGGCGAAGACGCCGTTCCGGGCCGCGTTGGCGAACGCGCACCCCTTCCACATCGAAAGTTCGCCCGACCGCGTCTGCCGGAGGGCGACGTTACAAACCCCGGCAAGGCCGATGGCGTGGATGGTCTTCTCGACGGAGAGCCCCATCAACTTCGCCGCGGCTACCGCCGAGGAAATGGCCCCGTACGTGACGTGGTCCACCCCGTGCTTGCGCAGGCTGGCCGAGTCGCAGAATCGGCATTGGATTTCGTACGCCAGCACCACCGCCGTAATGAGATCGCGACCCTTCGCACCGACCGCCTCGCCCACGGCCAGTACGGGAGCGTAGTTGTCGCTCGGGTGGGCCGGTTCTTTGCTCAGATACGTGTCGTTGAAATCGAGGTAGCGGATCAGAAGGCCGTTCACGAACGTGGCCCACTCGACGCTCGACGACCCGCCGCCGAGCATCGACGCCCCGGGTTGACTGGAAACTCTCAAAGCACACTTTTTCGCAATGGCATACGCCTCCGCCGGCATCGCCCCCACCGCCGTGGCGAACGAATCGATCAACCGCCGCTTCGTCTCTTGAACCGCCTCGCGGGTGAGTTTGTCGAAAGAAAGGCCGGTGGCGTATTCCGCCAACCGGCTAGCAAGCGTTCGGGCCATGAAAGTCCCCAGGGAAGGAATCGTGGGGACTTTATAGGAAGGTTTTTGGTAAGGTGGGTCTGGCTCGGAGATTGAGACGACCGGCCTACTGCCGGAACATGAAGCCGAGGAAATTGGACATTCATGCATCCAGTCGAAGTAGCAACAATCCGGGCTTTTTTTCTACGCCGGCAATCGCGACTGGTTGAGTCGGTTTTCCAAGTCGTTCAAATAGCCCTCGGGATTTCGGCGGAAGCGGCGGCGGTCGACCCGCCGTTCCCGTCGTTCGTTCAATTGGGCCCGAAGGGTTTTCCA
>DASXPC010000052.1:0-5230 GCA_036493815.1 Fimbriiglobus sp.
TCGGGTTCGATGTTCGTCCCGCCGGCGAAATCGAAGACGATTTGCTTGTCCGTGCTCTTGGCGTCGGCCTTCATCTTCGGCTGATTCCCCAGCATGCAGTAGTGGGTTAAAACCAAGTCCGGCCCGTCCATGAAATACACGCTGACCATTTCCATCGGCGAGCCCGGGTGGATGGTCTCCTGAACGGCACTGCCGCCGCCGGTTAATTTGAAAACCGTGACGACCTCCGCGGTCGGCTTCCCGTCCTTGTCCGCCTTGACCCATTCGCCCACGAGCGATTTGATCTTTTCGAACCGGCCATTTTTGGCCTGTTTGTCGTCGGCCCCGGCCAGGCCGAGCGCCGAGAGCAACGCAAATCCGACAATCGTCCGCCGCAACATGATGGGACTCCTCAAGAATCGGGTGCGACGGGTGCCCGGGCAGCCCTGGACCAGTCCCCGTCGTCCCTCCCCCATACGACGCGAAGGGGGGGAAGAAATCGACAAGAAAATTCGTCCTCCAGGAATTGGAAACGGCCGGGGTGGTTGCCGGCGGCGGCCACCGACGGTTAATTAGCCAGCCATGACATCGACCGTCCGTAAACTCTTCGAGCTGATTCGTTTCAGCCATACCGTCTTCGCCCTGCCTTTCGCGTTCACCTCGGCGGCGTTGGCCTGGCGGACAGAGGGCGTGTTTCGCCCGGCCGATGCCGTCGGCATCCTTTTGTGCATGGTTTTTGCCCGCAGTTTCGCCATGGCGGTGAATCGGCTGACGGACCGGCATTTCGACCGACAAAACCCGCGCACGGCGGCCCGGCACCTGCCGGCGGGGACGCTGCAGGTGACGACGGTCGTACTTTTTACCGCATTTTGTGCCGCGGCATTCGTCGCCTCGACCCTGATCTTCCTCGACCGCGAGCCGCCCAACCCCTGGCCGCTCTACTTGAGCGGACCCGTGCTTCTGTTTGTTGCAGGATATTCCTGGACCAAGCGGTTCACATCGCTCTCCCACGTCTGGCTCGGTGCGGCGTTGGCCCTGGCCCCCGTGGCCGCCTGGATCGCCGTACGCGGGGTCTCCGAATTACTCGTTCCGAGCCTTCTCGGCGGTGTCGTGCTCTTCTGGGTGGCGGGGTTCGACATTCTCTATGCCTGCCAGGACGCCGCGTTCGATCGGGGGACGGGGCTGCACAGTGTGCCGGCCCGGTTCGGAATTGCCGCGAGTTTGCGGATAGCGGCCGCGAGTCATGCGATCGCGTTTCTCCTCCTCGTCGTCCTGTATGCCGCTTCGCCCCAACTGGGAGGGGTCTATCTCGCGGGAGTCGCGGGCGTCGGCGCGCTGCTGGTCTACGAACACGCCATCGTCCGCCCCGACGACCTGTCCCGCGTGAACCGCGCATTCTTTCAGGTGAACGCAATAGTCAGTCTGGGGTTGTTCGCAGTCGTTATCGTGCAGCTTTGCGTCGGGTCCGGCATTTCGCCCGGGGCGAAATAACGCGGCCGGCCCGGAACCGTTCGGACGAATCTCACCCGGAATCCCTCCCCGTCGATTTGACCGGCCCCCCTTGCGCAGTACTCTTCGTGCGGATTGTCCCCGGACCGCTGGCGCGGTTCCGGTCCGTACCCGTTGAGGTCGCGCACATGATCGTTAGCGCACCCGCCGTTGTTCGACGTTCCGGCACCGCCGCCGTCGAAATGGCGATCGTGTTTTCTACCGTGATCCTGCCCATCCTGGTCGGCGTGATGGAGGTCGGTCGGCTCGTCCAAGTTCAACAGATCGTGGCGAACGCCGCCCGGGAAGGGGCTCGGCTTGCCGCCCAGGCCCAGACGCTGTCCAGCGACGGAACCATCACACAGTTCAAGGCCAACACCGGCAACCCCAGCGTGCAGAGCGCAGCCTACCAGTACCTGATCGGGGCCGGACTCACGAAACTCACCTCGTCCGACGTGACGGTCACGTTCGCGTACACGGCCCCACGGTCCGACGGGCTGACGGCCACCGAACCGTACGAAGGGGAAAAACTCCAGCCGTTCGACGTGACCGTTACGGTGCAATACGAAAAATTGAAATGGATCAACCTCGGGTTCATCGGCACGACCAGCTTGTCGTACACGGCCCATTGGCAGATTCTGGTGGACGACCCGTTCAGCGTCAACGTCACCATGCCCTCGTGGTAACCCCGTTGCGGAGACAGCCGATGCGAATCAATCCTTTGCGGACCAGGCGGAGCGGGGCCACGGCGGTGGAAACTGCCTTGGTCCTCGGAATCATGCTGTTCGTCCTGTTCAGCATCTTCGAATACTGCCGGTTTCTGTTCGTCATGGGGGCCCTCGACCAGGCGGCCCGGCAGGGGGCCCGGTACGCCTCGGTGAACGTGACCAAACCGACCAACTTCGACTCGACGGATTACAACGACGGTTACACCACGTACACGAACATCAAAGACTTCACCAAAAACATCTCGGGCGGCATGAACAACATGCTCACCGGGTGGGCCGTGTCCGTGTTCCCGTGCGACATGACGAAACTCGCCCAGGACCCACCGGTCATACAGGCGAAATCCGGTTTCCCGACCACGGTCTACTGGAACAGCGAATCGTTCGGGGAGATGCTCGGGGTCAAGATCACCGGCACGTACCGCTCCGTGGTCCCAAACATTGTTTTCTGGAAGAGTACGTTTCCGATCACCGTGTATGCCGTAACGAACGGCGAGGGCTGACCGGTCGACGGTCCCCCGCCCGCATCGCCCAGTCCCACCGAGGGTTTTTGCACATGACCCGCACCCGACCCACAACCCGCGCCGGGACGATCGTCCCGCTCCTTGCGGTGGTGGTGATTGCCCTGTTTTCGTTCGTGGCCCTGGCCATCGACCTGGGGATGCTGAACATCGCGCGGACGCACGCCCAGAACGCGGCGGACGCGGCCGCCCTGGCCGGTTCCCGCAAACTCAACAACAAGCCGTCGGCGGACGACAACGACAAAGACCTGGCCGTAACAACGGCCACGGCCGCCGTCGACAGCAGCGCGTTTTTCACGAGCACGTTCGTCGACGACGGGACGTCGCAGAACAAAATCACCGTCAGCCCGGGACTCTACGACTACGACAGCACCGCGGGGAAGTTTATCTTCAAACCGGCCCCGCGTTCGACGGCCGACGCGAACAAGTCGTGGACGGCCATGCAAGTCACCATTGCCCAATCCCAGGGGCCGTACTTTTCCCGAATTCTCGGTGTCAATTCGCTGGACGCCCATGTCATCGCCCTCGCCGTGCACACGCCGCGGGACATCGCCTTCGCTCTGGACTTCACCGGATCCATGTCGAACGCCTCGACCGGCAACTGGGGCAGTTCGTCGTTGAATGCGGATTCGCGGTATCCGCAATTCGGACACTATCAACGGTTTACCGGCTACTCGACCGACCCGAACAACAGCCCGACGGCCTCCACGCCCGCGAGCCGGCCGAACCCCCTTTACGTGAACACAAATTTCCGGCAGGCGTCAGGCGAAGTCTCTTCGGCGAACAACTTCACCGTGGAAACGCCCAACGGCCCGGCGATCGTCGACGACTTCTACTACGACACCAGCAATTCGACGACCCCGGCCACAACCGCGACACCGGTCGTCGTCGCCAACTTATCTGCCGCTTTCACCCGGTCCCCGCTGCCGACGGCCGACAACTATAAGGACCAGTCCGACAACGGGACCAACATTTATTCTGGCGACCGCTGGCCCCGGAAGGGCGGCCAGATACTCACCACGTCCACATCGTGGGACCCGACGACCTCGAACGGGGCGGCGATTACCGCCGCCGAGTTCTTGGGATGGGTGAGCAACTATTCGAGCGGGGCGAGCCTGCCGAGTACGCTCCCAACCGCGGCCGCCAGCAGCGGCTCCGGTTCGAGCGCTCGGTCGTGGGCCAACTTCCGAGATACCACCTGGGAGACGTACGGCTACGACCTCAACGTGGCGTATTACATTGCCCACCGGAACGACGGACTGGCCAACACGGCGGCCGACAACTCCGCCAAATGGGATCCGCGGTGGGACCCGACCGCCACGAAGGACACGGATAAGAACACGCGGAACCCGCCCACCGACTCGACCTTTAACGTCAATTCGTCCAAAACGGACGGCAAGTTCAAAGGGTACTCGATGGGGCCGGGTTACTACGGCAAGACGTTCTTCATTTGGCCACCCGACCCGCGTTATACTTCCGGAGCGGACCCGACCTCACCGGCGACCACCGGGCCCTTCGCCGGCGTCAAGGACACGAGCGGCAACTGGATCTGCGACTGGCGGCGTCGGTTCTTCCTCACCACCGGCAGTGCTGCATTCAACCCCCAGTCCGGGAACGTGAACACCACACTGCTCAAAAACGGCACGGGGTTGACCACGATCCAAGCGAATTACAAGATCAACTACCCCGCCGTTCTCGCCTGGATCAAGTCCGGGCCCTCAACCTTGCCGCCCAATCTCCGAGCCGGCCGGATCGTCTATTACACTTCCATCCCGAACAATGTGACCACGAGCGGGTCCACCGCTGCGGACTACGACAAGGTTTTCTGGAAAAACTACATCGATTACGTCTTTGGGGCGAACACGTCCTGGAACACGGATGCTTACCTTGCCGGGACGGAGGCCAAGGGCTGGCCGGAGGGGGTGACGCCCGCCATTAGTTCGACGGCCACAGCGGCGTACGTGTCCAATTATTCTGGGACGTCAAACGTCACCGACCCCCTTCCTTACATGACCTACACCGACAACCCGAGCCGGCCCCGGTCGCATTTCTGGTTCGGCCCTACCACGATGATCCAGTTCATCCAGGAAATGGGCAGCAACACGACGTACGACTTCATGCCCGGGACTTGCCACGAAGCCCAGTGCTGGCAGCTCAAGGCGGCCATCAACTCCGTCCTCGACGACATCCGCAACAACCACCCGAACGACTACGTGGGTATTAACCTGTGGAGTCAACCGTCCACGTTGAACCAAAAAATCCGCGCTCCGATGAGTCAGGATTGGACGACACTCAAGAACTCCCTGTTTTACCCATACACCATGGTGTACAGCGGGACGGCGGCGTCGACCCCGACGACCGAGGTGCGGCCGTACAACACGTCGTTCAACGCCAGCACCTCGCCGGCCGTCTCGGCCAACTACCCGAATGCGTGCGGGTATACCGACCCGAACAGCGGATTGGCCATGGCGTACAACCTGCTTTCGAGTGCCACCACCACGTCGGAACTGACGCACG
>DASXPC010000053.1:0-6903 GCA_036493815.1 Fimbriiglobus sp.
AAAAGTCGCCGGAGTCACATTCTCGAATGACGACGGCTCTGAAAGGCAAGAAATCATCCAAAGATGCAGTGTTGGCGAGCAATTGACGCTACGCCACGACGCCTACAACGCTTACAGCATGTTTGCAACTCAAGTGTTGCGCAGTAATGGCGAACAGCTTGGGCACGCACCCGAGTATTTGGCTGAGAGGATCTGCATCGAGCTCGAAGAGGGCTACAACCCAACTGGCATTCTCAAGAACATTACCGGTGGCACTTGGGACAAGCCGATTCGTGGAGTTAACTTTGCGGTCTTCTTTTTTGCAAAGGATGTTACGGACTCCGAACTCCGACAGTACGTCGCCACTGTACTTGCAAACGAAGCCTGATTGCAGGAAGAGGAATCAAAAGAAGGCAAACCCGGTCCTGTCAAGCTTGCGGGTACGGATACATGCCATTCACTTTGCCGCTTTCCCCCAGAGCTGGTTGAAGTAGGCCAATGCGGACGTGTTCGATTCGGTGAGGTTCTTCAAGGAACTGCGGGAAAAGCGAGAAGCCGACCGGGGTTAATCCTCGGCCCGGTCCACGTGCATCTGCCCGTCCGCGTACTCGGCCACCGGGTGACTCCGCAATGCATTTTGAATCGACTGCAGAGTCTGCGTGACCGATTCGGATTCCATGCCCACGAGCGCGATGCCGATGGTCAGTTGGCGGACGTCGTCCAAGTTGTCCACTTCCATCGCGGAGACGTTAAACGAGTTCCGCAGCTTGTCGAGCATCGATCGGGCGACCTGACGCTTGTCTTTCAGCGTTCGGCTCTGGCGAAGGAGCAATCGGACGTGGAGGCTGCCGACGTACATATCTCAATCCGTTTCACGTTTCCGGTTTCAAGGGATCCCCTTGAAACCGGAAAACGTGAAACTTGGATTACAAGGTCCGGTACCGGATCTCGATCTTGAAGGCTTCGATGACGTCGCCGACTTTGACGTCGTCGAAGCCGGTGATCTTGAGGCCGCACTCGAAGCCTTCGCGGACTTCCTTGGCGTCGTCCTTGAAGCGTTTGAGGCTGTCGAGGCCGATGACCTTGTCCTGGGGCGGGAACATGACGACGCCGTCGCGGATGACGCGGACGCGGGCGGAGCGTTCGATGGTGCCGGAGGTGACGTAGCAGCCGGCGATGGTGCCGGTCTTGGAGATCTTGAAGGTGTCGCGCACGATCGCCCGTCCGAGGTGGACGACTTCTTCCACCGGCTTCAGCTTGCCTTCGAGGGCCGACTTCACGTCGTCGGTCAGCTTGTAGATGATGTCGTATTCGCGGAGATTGGCGGTGATGCCGCGCTGCTCGGCGAGCTTCAGGGCCTTGTCGTCCGCGGTGACGTTGAACCCGACCACGAGCGTGTCGTCCGGCGAAGTGAGGGCGAGTTGCACGTCGGATTCGGAGATGGCGCCGATGCCGGTGTGCAGGATGCGGACACGTACTTCCTCGTGGACGAGCTTTTCCATCTCCTTCTTGATCGCCTCGACCGAGCCGCGGGCCTCGGCCTTGAGGATGAGCTTGAGTTCGGTGATCTTGGCCTTCGCCCGGACGTCGGAGAGGTTTTCCAGGCTGACCGGGGCAAACTTGTAGAGGGCGGCTTCCTGGCCGCGGTCTTTGCGCTTTTCGGCCAGTTTGCGGGCGGTGGCGATCTCTTCGAGCGAGTAGAACGGGTCGTCGGCGTCGGGGACGTCGTCGAGGCCGGTGATCTTGACCGGAGTGCTGGGGCCGGCTTCGTCGATCGGGCGGCCGAGGTCGTCGTACATGGCCCGGGCCCGGCCGAACATCGAGCCGCAGAGGATGACGTCGCCCTTGTGCAGCGTGCCGTTGCGGACCAGCACGGTGGCCATCACGCCCTGCTGCTCGTCGCGGTAGGCTTCGAGGCAGGTGCCCATGGCCGGGCGGGTCGGGTCGGCCTTCAGGTCTTCGAGTTCGGCCACGAGGAGGATCGATTCGAGCAGTTTGTCGATGCCGAGGCCGGTCTTGGCGGAGCATTCGACGAACGGCACTTCGCCGCCCATGTCGTCGGGCAGGAGGTTGAGCTGGTACAACTGCCGGCGGGTGTTGTCGACGTTCGCGTCGGGCAAGTCCACCTTGTTGATGGCGACGATGACTTTCACCTCGGCGGCCAAGGCGTGGCTGATCGCCTCTTCCGTCTGCGGCATGACGCCGTCCGACGCCGAGACCACGATGACCGCGATGTCGGTCACGTTCGCCCCGCGGGCCCGCATTTTGGTAAACGCCTCGTGGCCCGGCGTGTCGAGGAACGTGATCGGCTTGTCGTTGTATTTGACCGACCAGGCGCGGATGACCTGGGTGATGCCGCCGGTTTCGGTGTCCACCACGTTCGATTCGCGGATCTTGTCGAGCAGGCTCGTTTTGCCGTGGTCGACGTGGCCCATGATGGTGACGATCGGCGGCCGGGGGACGAGCTTGGTTTCGTCCTGCTCCTGATTCTCGAACACGTCCTCGATGACGTCCCGTTCGAGGTCGGCCTGCTTTTTGATGACGAGCTGAATGCTCTTTTCCACCGCGATCAGTTCGGCGACTTCGAATTCGACGACCGAGTTGATCGAGTAGAGGGCGTTGGTTTCCTTCTTGAGCCGGAGGATCACTTCGCCGGCCTTCATGCCGATGGCTTCGGACAGGGACCGGACGGTGATCGGCACGGTGATTTCGACCGGGCCTTCCTTCTTCGGCGCGGTCTGCCCCTGCTGCCGCCGCTTCATTTTGGCGAAGAGCGCGGCCCGGGGGCCTTTCCGGGACCCGAACTTCGATTCGATGACGTCGACCGACCCGCCGACGCCGATGACGACGGCGTTGCGGTCGGTGGAAACCTTGCGGTCCCGGCCCGTGGTGGCCCGGCCTTTGGCGCGGACGTCGCGCCCGGCGACTTCGCCGGGGCGGCGGCGGTCGCCGCCTTTGTCGTCGTCGGATGCGTCGGGTGCTGGTGCGGGCCGCCCGCCCGGCGGGGTGCGGCGGGCGGGGCCGCCGGGGGCTGCGGTGCGGTCGGTCGGCGCACCCGGCGGGCCGCCGGCCGGCTTGTCCGAAATGATGTTGTTGATCGCTTCCTTCGTCACCCGCTGGCCGCGCTGGCTCAACTCCCGCAGCCGTTTGATCTGATCTTCCGACAGCTTGACCGGACCGCCCGGCTTGGGCGGGGGGCCGATGCGAGGACCGCCGCCGGACCGCGGCGGGCCGTCGTGGGACCCGCCGCCGGTGCGGGGTCCGCCGTGCGATCGCGGGCCGCCGGGGCGGGGCGGGCCGTACGGGTGCGAGGGGCCGGCGGGACGGGCTGGCGGGCCACCACCACCCTGGGGCTGCGGTACGCCGGGCCGCGGCGGCACGACGACGGGCGGGCCCTGCCGATTCGGAGTGCCCGGGTGCGAACCGGACGGAGGGGTCGCGGGTCGCGGCGGGGTGACCGGAGTCGGTCGGGGCGGGACGACCTGCGGTTTGTTGCCCGAGAGGGAGGGTGGCTTGTTGCCGAGGGTCGGCGGCCGGCCGGAAAGGTTCGGCATCCGGCCGGTCATTGACGACAAGCTCGGGGCCACAACCGGAGCCGGTACACTTTCGCCTGGCGCTTCGGCAGTCGGCTCGGCTTCCGGTTGCGCGTGAACGGGTTCGGGCTCCGCGGTTACGGCTTCTTCTACGACTTCAACGGGCGGTGCGACGGTCGCAACCGGTTCCGCGGCCGGCTTCGTCGCCATTTTGGGCGGGGGCAGTGTGCGAACGCGATTTTCGATCTTACTGGGAGGAGGCAGGGCTTGCTTCAACGCGGCGGGAGCCGCGGATGCCGAGCCGGCTTTCGGGCCTTTCTTGATCCGCTCCCGCAGCGCATCGACTTGATCGGTCTCCAATCCGCTCAACTGATTCTTGACCTGGGCGAACCCCAGTTCCTTGCAATAGTCCAAAAGTTGTTTGGAATCGACGTTCACCTCTTTGGCGAGGAGGTAGACGCGGACTTTTTCTTGAGCAGTCTTCGACAAGCGGGACTCCTTCGGGGGTGCGGAGAACACCCCCCTTCCCCCGCGACCGGTGTCGCACGGGGACCTGGTGGCAACCGGAAAATTATTCTAACCCTTCCGGATGGGTTGGGAAGGGGCGGATCGGCGGTAGTCATACCGCCGTCTCCCCTTCGGTCTCCTGGCTCGTTTCCGCGGGTGGGGGTTCGGTCGTCGGCACGGGCTCCGGTTCCGCCGTTTCGACGACGTCCGAAACCGCCGGAACGCCGGCCTCGTCCTCCGCCACGGCAGCCGTCGCGGCTGCGGCTGCGGCCTCCGCCGCCTCGGCCTTGGCTTTTGCGGCGGCTTCGGCGGCCGCGGCATCCGCCGCCTCCCGCTCCTCGACCGCCGCCTGTTCCATCGTGTCGGCGTATTCCTCGGCGTACGCCAACACTTCTTCCGCCTGCTCGGCCGTCAGGCCGGTGAACTCCGTCAACTCCGCCGCGTCGATGAACGTCAGTTCGTTGTAAGATAGAAACCCTTCTTCGATCAACACTTGAACGTGTTCTTCGCCGATGTGCGGGAGTTGACCGAACCAGCGTTCGGCCCGTTCGAGCGACTCGCCCAGCTCGTCGTGGGTCATGATTTCGATGTCCCACTCGACGAGTTTGGACGCGAGGCGGACGTTTTGTCCGCGGCGGCCGATGGCGAGGGAGAGCTGATCTTCGGCCACGAGAACGATGGCCCGGCCGAGGCGGGGATAGGTGAAGACTTCGCTGATTTCCGCCGGCTGAAGGGCATTCGGAATCAGCACTTGCAGCGAATCGTTCCAGCGGACGATGTCGATCCGCTCGCCGTTGATTTCTTCGATGACGTTTTTGATCCGGCTGCCGCGGACGCCGACGCAGGCCCCGACGCAATCCACCTTCAGGTCGATGCTGGAAACGGCCACTTTGCTGCGATACCCGGCCTCGCGGGCGACCCGGCGGAGTTCGATCGTGCGGTCCTCCACCTCGGGGATTTCTTCTTCGAATAAACACCGAACGAAGTCAGGATGGCATCGGGAGAGAACGATTTTCACCCGATGGCCGGTCTTGCGGACGTCCAGCACGACGGCCTTGACCCGCTCGCCGACGTGGTGCGTTTCGCCGGGGATCTGCTCGCTGCGGGGTAAGAGCGATTCGCTTTTGCCGAGCGAAACGATGGCCGTACCGGCGTCGATCCGCTGGATCGTGCCGACGACGAGTTCGCCCTTTTTGGTCGCGTATTCGTTGAACACGGTGTCGGATTCGGCTTCGCGGATTTTCTGAATCATCACCTGCTTGGCCGACTGGGCGGCGATGCGGCCGAGCGTCTCGGGGTCGATTTCGTCTTCGCCGTGCTTGGCCGTAATGTCGCCGGTCGCCCGGTCGATGTGGACGTAGACCCCGGCGACGCCTTCCATTCCGGCGGTTTCTTCGGTGATGCCGAAGTGCTTCTCGGCCGCCTGTTGGATGGCCGCCTCGATCCCGCCGAAGATCACGTCCTTGGAGATTTTCTTCTCCTCGGTCATGGCGTCGACCAGTTTCAGCAAGTCCTTGCCAATGTCGCGTTTGACTGCAGCAGCCATGGCATTACTCCATTAATTCGATTCGCAGCCCGCCAGGGACGTCGAACCTATAGCAGCGGTCGGCGGGGAGAAATCAGTCCCGGGGCACCGACCGATAAGCCGATCTCCGCGGCGCCAACCGAAGCCCACCGTCTACCAATAAAATCGCCCCAGGCATAACGCCACGAACCGGTTGCCGGGCAGGTGGGCCAAGTCGCCGGGTATACCGACGGCCTGCAGCCGACACCTTCGCCCAGCACCCCGACGCGGCGGCCTAGGGCTCTGGCATCGATGGGATCGTGGGTGACGGAGGATATTGTGGCCCCGGAAGCTGTAAACAGCAAGGGGAGATCGGCCCGAAATTCGGTGCGGACGTGGAGTTCGAGCGACGCAAGTAGTGGTCGTGACCCGGTTCCAATCTATTTCGGCCAGCGGAAATGCCCCGAAGGCAAGTGCCCGAACTCCTGATAGGCCAGATAGCCCAAGACGCCGAGGATCAGGTAACAAACCAGCGTGGCCGGAACGGACGGGGAAACGAACTTGATGGCACTTCCGGCAAACTTGTTCAACTTCAACGATACGCCGTTGAAGTCGACACTGTAGAGTTCGTCGAGGAGCAGGTGGGAGAAGAACCCGAGCATGACTCCGGCGGCCAACAGTATTCGCACGTTCCGATCCGGGGAATTGTACGCGAGGTAAATGGCCAACCCGGCGATCAGCATGGCCGGAATGCTGTGAAACATGCCGCGGTGGACGCTGAGGTAGCGTACCGTGTTGGCCCCCACGTATCGCACGAGGATGTAGACGGCGACCAGCGCTGCAAACGCTCCCTCCATCGACAAGCCTATTTGATCGAAGCGGGGAAGTAGGGCGAGGGGCACCACGGCCGCGGCCAGGCCGAACGTCTCGCGGAGGGGTCTACCCGAATCGGAATCGAGGTCCGGGAGCATACCGCCGATGGCGGTGACGCAGGCGGCCAAAAATCCCGCCTCGGGAGCGAACCCGAACGGGTTCACCGCCGCCCCCCCCACGGCCACGCCGAGTGCGGTGGAAACGGTCACGTGCGTCCGGAACCCGGCCATGGGAGTCCTTTCCACCGAACAGAATTCAACCGGATTGTCTGTCGAGTTGTAGATTGATGTCAAGTTGAAGGGAGGTGAATGTGCAGACGAAATCAGGTAATTTCATGTGGATGGTTCAAGCATCCTGCTAAGTCGGAAGTACTTGTTTACCGTCCGACAGGAACCAAGATCGGCTTGGGTGCGCAGAGGGCGTTCTTGAGGTATTGGAACGGTTCGAGGAGTCGCTGGGTGCAGGTGCGGAGGACGGACATTAGCACGCTTTGGACGTGGGCCCCGG
>DASXPC010000054.1:0-27837 GCA_036493815.1 Fimbriiglobus sp.
TCCCGAGCTACCGACTGGAAACGGCCAAAGGGACGGCGAAGCCCTCGACCCCCGAGGCCGATCCGACGGCCCAGACCTGACGCGATTCGGAAGGGAATTCTGATTGTCGCTCAAGGGGAAAACTAATTGTCGCCGAACAGACACCATTCGGACGGTACGCGACTCGACCCCGGCCGAGGTCAATCGATCGACGAAATCGTATGGCGGGCGGACCAACTCGCCGGTGAGCACCTGGTACCAGATGACGCCGAGGGCGAACACATCGTCCTGGGCCCCGCTCCGCTTGCGGAACGGGTCGGACACCTCCGGCGGGTGGTACATGTGTGTGCCGACGTGCATTATTTCCGACCACACGGAGGACGACTGGGATTCGTTCTGACGTTCAACAGTGCTGAGGCCGAAGTCGGCGACCTTGGGTACCGGTTCCCGGTCCGCGGTCAAGAGGATGTTCGCCGGTTTGAGGTCGCGGTGGTGAATATCGTGCTCGTGGGCGGCGGCCATCCCGCGGACGATCCCGTGCATCAGCTCGAACGTATCGAGTGTCACTCGCTCGTCCGCTCGGTTCAAGATCCAGTCTTCGAGCGACCCGCCCGCGGCGTATTCCAACACAAGGAAGGGGTACGGCGTGGCGTGGGCCTCCACGTCCAAGTAGTCGATGACGTTCGGACAGTTCGCGAGGTGTTGCGTGACCGCCATGAGCGCGCTGGCCTCCCGCTGGAGCCATTCGCGGGCCGCGTCCATGGTGAAGAACTTGTAAACTCGCGGCGTCGGGTGCAGCGGGTTTGCCGCCTTCCACACTTCGCCGAACGACCCCATCCCAAGGAACGACGTGAGCCGCCAGTCGGCGATCTTCTCACCCGACTTCCGCTTCGGCTGCACGTTCTGGAGAAGTTGCTCGATGAGATGCGCGGACCGCAGGACGCTGCTGGCCGGTGTGCCATTAGTCGAGTGGAACCGGGCGCTGCGGACGAGGTTGGCGAGCAACGTGACCAACTCTTCTTTGTGCTGCTTAGTGAACCCCGGGGGGGCGGACCAGTTCTCGACCGCCTGGCGAACGTCCCGGTCCGTTTTCAGGCCGAGTTCCCTTAGGAAAGCCATGACTTCAACGGCCTTCCTGTTACGTCACCGCTTCCCGATGTGCTCGATCAGGATGTTCGCGACGGTGTAGGTACCCCCGATCGCGCCGGTAACCGACCCGATCGGTGCGAGGAGACTAGTGATGATGTCCACGTCGCCCTCTACGAGTCGGAAATCGTTCGTGCCGGTGAGCGTGCCCCCCTGAATGCTAACGGACCCCTCGCGCAGGTCAACCTCTCGGCAATCACCGGGTCGCGGATAACGTCGTCGTCCCGTTCCGCTTGTAATCGTACGTCCGCGCCCCGAGCCGGCCCGGGGTCAGCGGCAAGCTCTTCTGCGTCCGGTCCAACGCCGGAATCTGGCTCTTCTCGTCGCAACTCAGGACCAACGCGTTGTCCGGCGGGTTCAGGTACAACCCCACCACGTCCCGCACCTTCTCCACGAACTGCGGGTCGTTCGACGCCTTGAACGTCTTCACCAAGTGCGGCTTCAGCCCGGCCGCCCGCCAAATCCGGCTCACCGTCGCCTTGATGACGCCGACGGCCTTCGCCATCGTCCGCGTGCTCCAGTGGGTCGCGTCGGCCGGCGTCTCTTGCCTCGTCTTCCGCAAAATCGCCTCGATCACCGCCGTCGGGATCGTGGATTTTCGGCCGGCCCGCGGCGCGTCCGTCTCGATCCCAGCCACCCGTCCCGACGCGAACCGCGTCCGCCACCGCACCGCTGCCTGGCAAGCTTGACGGCCGGCCGGCGAGGGGAGATTGTGGGCGGGGCGGCCTGGTTAGCGTTGGGCTAGGAAGTGAATGGGGCGTCCTGCCCAAACCGACTGACATTAGACGTCTGTTTCCAGCGGAAGGGCTTTTAAGACGACGAAACGACGGGTCTGGCGCTTCCTTTCGATTCGGTCGGCCGCCTTACGGACCGCTTTGGCCATCCGTCGCCGCTTCGAATTACTCACGTAATGAGCCTTCCCGTCTTCGCCCGCGAGAACCAACGCGAACTGGCACTTTCCGTGTTTGGTCGGCCCTTGCGGCAACAGCCGCTCGACGCGGCCGGATAACTCCTCCATGTACTCCTTCAACTCTTTATGGGTCATTCGGTGTAGCGGTTTCATCACCAACCCCCGGGGCGATATGGCCGGGGCGACGACACATTGTACACGAGTGGCGGTCGGCCAAAGAGGTAAACTGCTTAGACCTGCCGCGGAAAACGAGAACGGCCGGAGGAATCGATTCAACTTCCCTGACCGCACTTTGTTACCATGCGTTCGACCCGAGTGGTAAGGTTTATCTCCGGAGTCCAAGGGATAAGTCATTGGCCGGGTGGTGGTCATTATCCACGGTCTCTTAAATCACCTGACCTACCAGCATTGGCATCCAGGCTTCGTGTTCGGTCATGTTTTTGTAATAGTTCGTGCTTGGTGTTGTGAGCATGTACACGACCGGCCGCCGATCCGGACCTCGAATCACGACTCCTCGAACGCCTTCCGAAATCAGGTACCACGTACCCTTGTGGTGTCCGAACTGGGCCGGGATGACGACCGGTTCGGGCACGGCCCCGGCGAATGCCCCTTCGTCGATCTTTTCCTGGGGGATCCACGGGCCATAGGGGAGTGGACCGCGACGATTCTGACTTCCCCACGGCAGCAAGTACAACCGGCCGTCCCAGAGGACGGGGAGTAACGGTGGCTTCTGCCACCAGAGGAAACGGTACTCCCGCTCACCGGCGTGGTCGTACTCCCGGCCTGCAAGACGGGGATCGGACGTCAGGTCCAGCGGTAGTTCGGTCACGGCTAATGCGATTCCAGTACACATGGCAGCCTCAGAAGCAGAACTTGCCCCGCACGTCGCAGATTTCGTGTTCGTTGGCCGGGTCTTCGTAGAAGGCATTGGCGAACAACGTCGCCCCGGACCGGAGGGCGAACCGGCCATACCGGTCGTTAATCTCCCGCTTGACCGCCGCCACGGTGTCCAGTCGTGGGTTGGGCGGGTCGAACAGGCTTTGTTGCCACCCGCCTCCTCGGACGAGTTTCGACGCCAGGACGTGCATGTGTGTGGCCGTGGCCCCGGGCTTGTAGGCTTTTTTCAAGGCGACCCGGGCGGCGGCGACCAAAGCATCGAACCGGTCCGTGGGTGCGCCGAGACTCACCACTCCGGCAAACGATCCCGCGCCGGGTTGCGCCAAGTAAACAACGAGTTCGGAAGTCCGCACCTCGTGGTAGTGAAGTTCCTCGATGAGCCGTTCGACGTTTCGGACCAGCCACCCATACAAGGACCAGGGGTCTTTCACCCGGCCGGCCAGACTCCCGCCGCGGGAAAGCATCTTGTGAGGGGTCCGACTCGTTCGAATTGGCGTCACCGGCACGCCGTTCAATTCGTGCCACAGGTCGTAGCCCGTGACCGTCAGCACCTGCCTAATGAGCGGCCCCTTCGCGTCGGCAAGGTCCAGACAGGTGCGGATTCCGTAGGGTTCTAATCGGCGTGCCCGCTTGCCCGCGATGCCCGCGATTTCGGTGACGGGCAATTTCCCAAGTAGTTCGCGTTCGTGGTCCCGGTCCAGAACCGCCTTCGCCCCGAACGGCTTGGCCGTGTCGGCGAATAACTTGGCAAGTGTGCGAGTCCGAGCGAACGCCACGGTCATCGGCACCCCGACCGTTCGCTTCATCTCGCCACGAATCGTCTCGGCGGATTGTTGGTAGGACATGCCCCGCTCGGGAATCGCCTGCCAGAAGAATTCGTCGATGGAGTAGTACTCGACCGCGGGGGAGTGGTCGCCGATCTTGCCGTGCATCTTCCGGCTGATCGTCTCGTACCAGCGGAAGTCCCGCTTCACGTAAACTCCGTCCGGGCACTTCACCTTGGCTTCCCAGATCGGCTCCCCGACATTCACCCCGAACTTCTTCATCTTGTAGTTGCGGGCGATGACACAGGCGCCTTGGTTCCCCAGCACGCCGACCGGCAGATTGGCCAGCCACGGACGGCGGACGGCTTCGGCCGAGGCGTAGAACGAGTCGGCATCGCCGAAACCGATGAGGTGGGGCATAGCCATTGGTGCTCTCCTGAATCGGTAGACACCTTAGCACGTGAACGGCCGAATACAATGTCGGGCGTAACTTTTTAATCGGGGAAATAACGGGGAATGGTGGGGGCAATGGTGCGGGGTATTTCAGTCGAGACAACTCAGTGCAATCACTTGACCGAATTTTGCCCGCATAGAGGAGAATCCAAATGTTACGACTTAGCACACGAAACCTGATGCTCACTGGTCTCATCCCGTCGGCGTCGGCCTCGCCGTTGAGCGGGGGATTCGCGCTCAACCCGCGGTTGAGTCCAAGGAAGCCGGGGTAGGGAAAATCGATTTGGAAGGAACGTGGGATGTCGTCGAACTGACCCGAAGTGACTTGGCCTCCAAGGTATTTCCCACCGAAGACATGACCGGTATCTTCGATTTCAAAGAGGACACGCTCCGGTTTGCCGTACCGGTCCGTCCAGGCGTGGTACTTGGCCGCGGCCAGGCCGACCCAGCCGAGTAGCCGCTTGGCGGTCAACTCGGTCTTGGCGGACCAGTCGCGGACGAAGTCGACGACCGCCTCCCGGACGTCCGGCGGCACCCACCGCCCGGTCAGAGTTCCCCAAGATCTTTTTTTTAATTGGACGTGCTCTTCCATCAGCTCGGACAGGACCTCGTTCTTCCGGGCCAGCTTCTGTTCCAACGCGGCGACCTTTTGGTCCTTCGCGTCCGCCGCCGCGGTCCGGGATCGGGTACTTTCGAACGCGGCCGCCCCGTTCTCGAAGAACGTCTTCTGCCACAGGTAGAACTGCGAGACGGCGATCCCCGCTTCCTCGCACACCTGGGAGACCGGGTGGCCCTCCAGCATGTGTTTCCGCAGGACAGCGACCTTGGCCGCCGGGGTAAAATGCCGACGCTCGGACACGCTCATGACGAACCTCCAGAATGGAAGTGTCGTCACCAAGCCGGCCACCGTCCAATTCCGTTTTCAACTGAAGCAGAACAATAGCATGAGTGGCGGGCTGATCTTCGGCTTCAGACATAAGAAAGGGTCTCCCACAAAGTACTGGATCATCGGCATCCAGAGTTCATGGGATGGGCAACGGAGAATTGCATTCGGAACGTGGATCGCTCCCGTGATGGCTTTATTGGACAATATATTCAAGAGGGCTTCACGCTTTTGTCGCTAAGAACACAGGGAACAGCGATCGTAGGAACCGCGGTCCTTTGAAGAACAAAAGCAGCACAAGCAGGTGCCCCAATACAGCGACCCAGAAGACATCGTTGTCGCTGATGCGGTGTTCTTGCTTCAGGGCCAATGAAACGGTGAGATTCAGCAAATAGCTCAACGGGATGTAGAAGCCGCGATACCGTCCGTTTTCGAGCATCCCGATGAGGACAAACTCATCCTGTTCTCCACCGCCTCCACCATCGTCGTCATCGTCTTGCCCTCCGAAGAGAAGCATCCCGAGGTGATACAGCAGGGATGTTCCTATCATGCACATGCCGATGACGAAGACGTAGAACTCAAACTCGTGCATGAAGCGAATCTGTCGGGAATTTTCCTCTGGATAAAGTTTGAAGTACTGGAGGATGAGCCAACCGGCAGAACCAAGGATTATGGTGAATGCCACGGAGATAATAGCGTCGTTGATGAAAAGACGAATTGCCTTGGCCACCTTTGGGGCGAACCACTCGTCAAGGAATTTCGTCTTGTCGTTGATGACCCGCTTCAGCTTGTTCGGCACGACGGCGTCTCCCGGCGGAAGACACGGCAATCGGCGAATGGTATCCAGTCGATTGGAGGCCCGCAACTCGTTTCCGTTGCGTTCTGGAGTTCGACAATCCTGCTAAACTCTACCCGTGGCCTTCCCCTCGTCCCTCGACTCCCTCGTCTCGGCCGTCCCCGCAAGTACCACGACTCTGAAAACGGCTCGCGGGGAACTGAGTTTAACGCGACATGAATTGAATCCTACACGGCGGCCGGCAACGGGACGGCTGAGGTAGACCGAGAAGGCGAACGGGCAAGTATGGGTGGAAGATATCCTACGCCGCAGCCCGATTCGGCCGGCGGCCGCACTTTTGCTCCGCCGTCAGCAGTCGGTCGCGTTCCAGCCTTAATGAGGCGTTCAGGTCGGCGATCATCGAGTGGACATACCGCTGGACCGCGGCCGGGTCGGCCCGGACCGCCTCCGGTACCTTCTGCCAGGTGCGGAAGTGGGCGAGGACGGCCGCCTCGTTTGCCCGGGCCAGGCGCTCCAGGCGGCGGGCGTCCCCGGCCCGGGCGGCGGCGAACAACGCGTCCCGCAGGCGGTCCGGGTCGGGGATCGGGGGCTCGGGCTTGCCGAACAGGCGGTCGAACAGTCCCACGGGCGGACCTCCGGGGTCGTCGGTACGGGTGATGTCGGGTCAGCTTTCAGTCCGGATCGCCGGGTCGGGTGGGAAGGTCAGCGCGGCCTCGTCAGCGACGATCGGGCTGGCGTCGGCCCGATATCGGTCGAGCCGCCCGCGGCGGGCGTCGGTCCACCCCTGCTGGCTCGCGACGTGCGTCAGGGTTCGCAGGGCCAGCCACCGTGCGGCCGGGTCGGGTGACGCCGCCCACACTTCATCGGCCCGTTCGAGGTCCTCGGCAGGCTGCGCCGTCTCACACAGCGCGTCGAACGCCGCGGATTGGGTTGCCGCGTGCCACCGGGCCGTGCCGACGAGCCCGAGCACCCACCGCGCGAACGGTTCTGCCGCGAGCCGCGCAGCGGCCAGCCGGACCTGCAGGCTCACCGCCGCCGGGTCGGCTTCGACCGCGGCCAGCACAGCCGACCGGACCTCCACCAGCCGCGGGCCGAGGGGCCGGGTCGCGACCGCGAACTCGGCCACCGACGACGCCAGCTCACGCCGCTGCGGGAGGAGCAGGATGAATGCCGCCGCGAACGCCGGGGCGTCGGCGTCCGTCGCGCCGGCCAGCGCCGCGGAGAGCCCCGCGGTCCGCTCGTCAATAACGGTGGACGCGAGCTTCGCCAGGGTCGCCGCCAGCAGCACCCGCTTCGGGTCCGGCACCGGCTGTGCCGCGAGCCGGCCGAGCACCGCGACCCGGACAGTCGGCTCCGGGTAGTCGAGCAGCCGGCGGAGCAGGTCCGCGACCCGCTCGCGGGCCGCGTCCGACGCCCGGCCCACCTGGATGCGGGCCAGCCCGATCACCACGCCGGGGTCGGGCGACGCCGCCGACGCGTCGAGGATTGCCCACGCCTCCGGCCGGTCGAGGTGGTCCCACAGCGCCCGCAGGAGCGCGCCGCGGACGTCGCGGTGCAGGTCCTGGCGGTGGAGCTCGCCGAACCAGCCGAGCGCCGCGGAGCCGCCGAACTCACCGGCGAGTCGCACCGCCTCCTTCGCCACCGTCACCTTCACGAGCGGCACGCCGCGCATCACGTCCAGCACCCGGGCCGGCGGCAGGTCGTTCAGCGCCTGCCGCAGGGCGTACACGGCCCACCGCGCCCGCGCGTCGCCGAGCGCGTCGAGTAGCTCGGGGATACCCTGCCGGGCGTCGAGCCGACCGAGGGCCCGCACGGCCGTCTCCTGAACCGCCGGGCGCCTGTCGCCGGCCAAGGCCACCAGCCGCTCCGGCCCGACCGCGGGCAGGGCCGGCAGTCGCCGCACCGCGGACAGCACGTCCCACGCCACCTGCGCGTCCTTCTTCCGGGACGGCGGCTCCGCTAGCTCCGCGAGCGACCCGGCAAAGGTCTCCTGCTGGGAGTCGGTCCAGCGGAAGAAGCCCGATGCCAGCGGCAGCACGTGCCGCACCTTCCCGGTGCTGAACCGGCCGGCGTACGACCGCTGGCCGAGGAACGGGGTGAGCAGGTCCTGCCGCCGGGTGTGCAGGAAGTTCATCACCGGCGGTTGCAGCACCCAGCTCTCGTCCTTCGCCAGCGCCGCGGTGATGACCCGCTCGCGCTCCGGGTGAACGTGCTGCGCGATGAGGGCCATCGCCGCAGCCGCGGTTTGGTCGCGCCCGGTGCGGATGAGTCGCTCCAGGAAGTCGACCAGCTCCGGCCAGTCCGGCAGTCGGCGGCCGACGGTGAACGCCAGCGAGACGACGCGCCCCTCATTCTCGCGGTCAAGCCACGCCTCGGCGACGGGCGTCAGCGCCGGGGCGATGCGTCGCACGTCCTCGGCCGTGAACACCCGGCCGGTCCAGCCCGGGAACCCGCGCTCTCGCGTCACCTCCGCGAGTTGTTCGACGGTCCACCCCGGGTGGAACGGCAGCAGGGCGAAGACGAGCCGGCCCAGCGCGGCGACGCTGCCGGAAGACAGGTCGCCGGCGTCCAGCGCGTCGCGGACGACCTGGGCGAGCCCGGGTAGGTGCTCGGGCTTCCAGCGGCCGGGCGGCAGTGACGCGAGCGCGCCGAGGAACGCCAGTCGCACCGGATCCTGCTCGTGCTTGCGGGCTGTGAGGAGTTCGAGCAGGTCGGTCAGCCGCGCCCGGTCGAACCTGGCCGCCTCGCACAGTGAGACGATCGCCGCGGCCCGGTTCTCGGCCTCCGGGTGTGCCAGCCACAACTTCGACTCCGCGCGGGCCTCGTCCCACGGCAGAAGGCCGACGAACGGGAGCCGCTGGAGCGGGCGGGCCGCGAGCACCGGCAGCGCGGCCACCCGGCGCGCCTCCGCCTGCCGGGTCTCGGCCGGGAGCCGCCGGAGGACGGTGAGGCTGACGACGCCGTCGGCGGCGGTCCAGGCCGGGGCGAGTTCGCGGTAGACAGTCTCACGGTCCGGTGCCGGCAGCCGCGCGAGCCACCAGGCGGGGTCGCCCAGGTAGTCCGCCCCGCGGCGGAAGAGCCTGACGATGCGTGGCAAGTCGAGCCGGTGTGCAACCCGCTGGAAGTGCGCCGACGCCGGTTCGGTCGCCACGGTAACGAGGTCGGCGACCGCGACCGGGCGGCGTGTGACGAGCGATTGGAGCGGCATCGCGGCGAGCGAGACGTGCCGCCGTAGCGCCGCCACGACCGTCAGTGCGGTGTCCGGCTCGCGGCCCGACAGGACCGCGATCACGGTCCGTGCGTACGTGAAGAGGAGGCCGTCGGGGTTCGCGGCCGAGCCGAGCCGGGTGACAACCTCGGCCGCGGCGCGGGCCGGGTGCAGTGCCGCGAGCCGACGCCAGAAGACGTCTCCCCCACGTTCGGCGGCGACCACGAAGTATCGATCGAGGACGGCCGCGGAGCCGAGCGGCACGAGCGGCCAGGCGGTGGCGTCACCCTCGCCAGCCCGCTCGGCGACAAAGCGGTCGACCACCTTGGGTTGGTGGCGGCGGAGCCGGAAGAGAGCCTTCGCGGCACGCCGGGGCGGGAGGGTAAGGAGCGCCATGAGGAGGGAGTCGTCGTCCCCTACGTCGCACAGCACCGAGAGTGCGACGCGGGCAACCGTACGGGACGGGTCGGCGGTCAAGGCCAGGAGCGCGTCGGAGTCGCGACTGCCGTGGCAAGCGAAGGTCGCCAGCAGGCGCTGGGTGAACCCGCCGGCACCCCACTCGCGGAGCAACCGCGCGGCAGCCGCGCTCGCACGCGACTTCCGCCCGAGTTCCACCGCCTTGCTCACCCGCGCCGAATGCGATAGCGCCTCCCACTCGGTCGGAAGTCCCCCGCTGGCCATTGGCTCGCCCTCCCGTTCCCACATTGGCCTCGCACCACAATACCGAGGTGGACAGCCAGGCGGGAGACCGGGTTCGGAGGAACCGGCCGGATCGGATACCTGGTGCTTGAGCCCGCTTGGGGGCGAGTCGGTCACCTCGACCGGATTTATTAACCCCCTGTGCACAACTGGCTCACACACGACTGCCGGTCACGTGTGCTATGCCCCCCGGCAGTTGTCGGTGCCGAAGAGGAGGGCCATGACCCACCAGGGTGCTTTCGACTGATTACCCGACTGGGATTCGCAAACGGGCGCCTCCGAAGGCGAGGGGCGGGGTCGCCGGCCGCACCGAATGTCGGGGGGCCGGAAAGCCTTAACGCCATACGGCCGACGATGTCCGCCCGCCGGGCGAGAATGGGACCGTCCCCGGTCCCCGAGTTGTGACGAAAACGGTTCTTTCCGGCGCCCGTCCATCCCCACCGTTTCTCGGAATCTTCACCCGTCATTTCCGTCGCGAAAGCTGTCCGCCGTGCGGACGAGCGTTAAAACCACCTCAGCACCCTGACGAGCTCCCGGAGTTCCAAACGTGTGCATTACCCGCCAATTCGCCCGCAGCGTGTTCGCCGGCCTGCTCGTCCTGGGGTTGGCCGATAATTGCCGCGGACAAGTCGTCATCAGCCAGTACTACGAAGGCACGTCCAACAATAAATGGATCGAACTGTTCAACGCGGGTCCGTCGTCCGTCAACTTGAGCACGGTCACCGCCGGCGTCTGGTCCAATGCCAACGCCGAGGGGTACAAGTCCAACACCGCCCCGACGAGTTCCTTCACACTGTCCGGCACCTTGGCGTCCGGCGGGATCTATCTCTTGTCTCACCCCCTTGCGACCTTGCCGAGCTATGCGACGGCCAACGCGACGAGTACCTCGGTCATCGGGTTTAACGGCAACGACTCGTTCGCGATCTACGCCGCCGGGACGTTCTCCACGGCCAACGTCCTCGACGCGATCGGGTTCACGAATGCCGGAAATGAGGGTATGGACAAGAGCTTCACCCGGTCGTCGCTCACCGCCGGGTGGAACACGACGGGCGGGACGAATGCGACAAGCTTCAGTTGCAAGTGGTTGGGTGTAGGTCCGGGAAGAGGGGCCGGCAATCGGCGTTCAATCGCGCGGTGACACACCCCCGACAGTTTTGCGGAACTCTTCAGCAAAACACCTCCGACTTCTGCATTTCGTAGGGGTATTTTGCAAGCCTAATTCCCGTTTGCAAACACCAGCCAAGTTGATAAAATCCTTGAATTCCCGGGTGAAAACGGGGGTTTTGATAGTTGGCCTGATCGCGCTCATAATCCCTTGGTTCTCGGTTCGAATCCGAGCGGGCCCAATTTTGGTCGCGTCAGCGAACGACCTTGACGGGCACGAATGAACGCGCAACCAGAAAGAGGGCGGCCAAGAATAACCCGCCGCCGATGACTCCCCAGAGAATGTGGTCGTCGGACATGATGGCATTCACCGAGGCCAATATCCCACCCATTACAAGGACCGTAACCAACACTGGCGAAAATGGCTGCGGGGCCGACACGCTCACCTTCCGGCGGATCTTCCTTCGTTTCTCGTGGCTACCTTCTTTCACGCCCCGCCCCCCGACGATACCGCCGTCTTCCGACTGGCGATTCTTCACCTATGTCGGCAATCGTTTCCGGGATGCCGTGTGTACGCCCGGGTCAGCGCAGTTTTCGGGTTTTGGCTCGACCGGGGTCAACCATTCTTTGCCAGATCGAGGAAAACGATACACGACGGATTACCGACGGGTGCGTAATCACCGGTAAATCCGAGGCCACCGGTTTTGCGGTCGATACGGAAGACGGCGACGTTGTCGCTCCGCTGATTGCAACAATAGAGGAACCGACCGGTGGGATCGGAGTTGAAACTGCGCGGGTAATTCCCGCGTGTCCATTCTTCGCCAACATAAGTCAGGGTGCCAGTTTCGCCGACGGAAAAAATCGCGACGCTGTCGTGCAACCGGTTGCCGGCGTAAACGAACCGACCGTCGGCGGAAACCAGAATCTCGGAGCAGAAATTGCTGCCGGCAAACCCGGACGGAAGGGTTGAGATGGTCTGCCTAGACTTCAAACGACCCGACTTGCCATCGTAGTCGAACAGTACAAGATTGGAAGCTTCCTCCTGAATCGAATAGAACCATCGGCCGTTGGGGTGAAACTGGAAATGTCTGGGACCATCCCCCGGCGGCAGAGATACGGCCGGTGGATCGCCCGGAGTCAGCTTGCCATTCTTTTCGTCGAAGTTCCAGACGAATATTTTGTCCAATCCCAGATCCACGTGTATCACGAACCGTCCGGTCGGGTCGGCGTGGATCATGTGGGCGTGGGTCCGGTCGTGTCCGCTGATGGCGAAGCTGCCCGGTGGGAAATGGGTCGCCTTGGTCGGCCCAATCTTGCCTGAGTCCGACTTGATATCTGTGGCTGGGCCCAATCGTCCGTCGGAAAGGATGGGCAGCACCGCGACGGACCCGCCGAAATAATTGGCTGCCAGAACGAACCGTCCGGACGGGTGAATGCTCAGATAGGTCGGCCCGGCCCCACCCGAACTGATGGTGTTGAGTAAAACGAGCTTTCCGTCCGATCGATTAACGGAAAAGGCACTGACCGTACCGGCTTTGGATTCTCCGACGCGATCCGTTTCATTGACGGCATAGAGTCGGGTTCCGGCGGCATTCCGTGCCAGGCAACTCGGGCTCGTACCCGATTCATAAACGCCGGCTAGCGACAATGCTCCGGTTGCCCGATTCACGCGAAACAGGTGGATGCCGCGACCGTTCCCGGGCGGCAGGTCCACCTGAGTCGGCAGCGTATCGCGAAGCGGAGAACTGAAGGTGCCGACGTAGGCCATCAGCAGGGCGGCCCCGTCTGCCGCTTTCGCCGGGGTCATTTCTTCCACCAGTGTGGTCGTCCCCGCGAGGACGACCGAAGTTTTCAAAAACGTACGGCGAGAACTCTCGGGGGTTTTCATGGCAAAATGGCCTCACCGGTTTCGCGACATGTTACGCTTATGGCTCGCCCGCAGATCGGACGATTAGAGTTTACGGAGAATAGGCTACCCGAACTTCGACGCAGGTTGGGGGAAGGGTAAAGCGCTAAGTCGGTAGAAGTATAGGTGGCGGCGTCTCCGTTCGGAAGTCGGGTTAGGGTTTCTTGCGCCGCTTGGCGTATTGGAGCCGGTAGCTTTCGCAGGTTGGTGGTGAGGACGACGCTGGAGCGTTCGTAAGCGGAGGCGATCACGTCGAACAGGAGTTCGGCCCCGGCTTTGCTGGCGGCGACGTACCCGAGTTCATCCAGGATGAGCAGGTCGAGCCGGCCGAGTTGGTGGCGGAAGCGGAGCAGTTGGCGATCCTGATCGGCCACGCGGAGGGTGGTGATCAACTCCGTCACCCGCCAGAACCGGACCTTCTTACCTTGGGCACAAGCGGCCATGCCGAGGGCCGTGGCTCGCTCGCCGGACAGCTCGAGCGGCAGACGATCGCGACGAAATAACTTCGGGTGCACGATGAGAACTGTTCTCGCGGTGACCAGTCCGGTGGGGTCCGCGTGCGAAACGGAAACACTGGTATTGGTGCCGAGACGGAGGTATGATTGGTTTCCCACCCACCCTTCCTCGTTAACTGTTTGTTGTCTTTTTCTGTCAATCGTGGTCGAGGGTCGTCATGCCTTGGCTCCTTTGTAACGTGTGGAACGTCGTCATCGTCGGTGGGCTTTGCGCCCTGCTCGCGGCACTTTCCCCTACCCCGATCCACGCCCAAAGCAAACTGTCGGTGACGGACTGGCAGACGTTTCAGAAAGCGGTTCAACCCCTGTTGGCAGACTATTGCTTCGAGTGTCACGCCGAAAAGGCCAAAGGGGGGGTGCGTCTCGATCAATTCACGAACGATAAGTCGTTGTCGGACCGGGCAAAGACAGTCGAAAAAACGCTGGAAATGCTCGAGAAGAAAGCCATGCCTCCCGAGGCGCGGCCGCAACCCGGCGACGAAGAACTCAAGCAGGCGCTCGCCTGGCTGGACGCCTACGCCGACCGCCGGGAGAAGGCGGCCCGGTCCGACCAGGTCCGAATCCGGCGACTGAACCGGGCCGAGTACAACAATACGGTCCGCGACCTTCTCGGCGTGGACGTCCGACCGGCCGAGGACTTCCCACAGGACACGCCGGGCTACGGGTTCGACACCGTTGCCGGGACCATGACTCTTTCGCCGGTGCTTATGGAGAAATACCTCGCGGCCGCGGAGAAAGTGGCCCGCACGGCCGTGTTCGGCGTCGCGCCGAAAAAGTTGGAACGGGTGGTTCACGAGCCGTATTGCGCGGCCGACGCGTTCTCCAGGAACGTCGAAGTGAAGTTCGATTACGACGAAACGGGGATGAGTTTGCCCAGCGCCTTGCACGTCACCCAACGGTTCGAGACCGACGGAGAGTACACGCTCCGGGCCGTGATGCGCGGGGTGCGGCCGGCCGGGTCCGACCCCGTCGAACTCGGGTTCTGGATCGACGGCAAACTCGTCCATACCGACAAGGTCGACGTCCCCACCAAGGTCGAGGCCGGACGGAACGCGGGGGAACTCAACGGGCGGTGGGCGGAGTTCCGCACGCCTATGAAGGCCGGTGAGCACTGGCTGTCGGTCACAATTCTCAAGATGTACGAAGGCCTGCCCGCGGCGTACAAGGGCCCTAAGCCGTCCAAGGTCGAAGGGAAAAAGGTCAAGGGGCGGGGCGTGGACGCGTTCTTTCCCATGTACCTCCACGTCGTCGGGCCGTACAAGCAACCGACGGGGCCGTCGGCGGAATCGACCCGAAAAATCTTCGGAACCAGACCCTCGAAGGGGCCGCACGACGCGGCCACCGTGCGGCGGATCGTGTCCGATCTGGCACGCCGGGCTTACCGCAGGCCGGTGACGGAGAAGGAAGTCGACGAATTGGTCGGCCTGATCGACATGGTCCGGAAGGACGGCGAGACCTTCGAGGAAGGGTTGTGTCTGGCTATCCAGCGAATGCTGATCTCGCCGCACTTCCTCTTTCGCGTCGAGCGATCGACCCGGCCGACGGCCCACGAACTGGCGACCAGACTCTCGTATTTCCTGTGGAGCAGTTTGCCGGATGAAGACCTTTCCCGCGCCGCCGACGAGGGGAAACTCACGCGGCCGGAGGTGCTGGACGCCCAGGTGCGACGGATGCTGAAAGACCCGAAAGCCAGCGCACTCGTTGAAAACTTCGGCGGCCAATGGCTCCTGACCCGCAGCCTCGAATCGCACACGCCCGACCGCACGAAGTTTCCGGAGTTCACCGATTACACTCGCATGTCGATGAAGCGGGAGACGGAATTGTTCGTCGAACACGTCCTGCGGGAAGACCGGCCCGTGCTCGATTTCCTGGACGCGAATTACACCTTCGTGAATCAGCGGCTCGCGGACCTCTACGGGATTAAAGGCGTGAAGGGCCACGCGTTCCGCAAGGTCGATCTAACGGGCAGCCATCGGGGCGGCGTCTGGCGGCAGGCGAGCGTCCTCGCCGTCACGTCGTACGGGAACCGGACGTCGCCGGTGTTGCGGGGGAAGTGGATACTCGAAAACATGCTCAACGCCCCGCAGCCCCCGCCGCCGCCAGACGTGCCGGTGTTCGACGAAAAGGACATCGGCAAGACGGTATCCCTCCGGGAACAGTTGGCGAAACACCGGAGTAACGCCACCTGTGCGTCCTGCCACGCGCGCATGGACCCGTTGGGGTTGGCGCTCGAAAACTTCGATGCGATCGGCCGCTGGCGGGACAAGGACGGCAAGGTGCCCGTGGACGCCGCGGCCGAGCTGACGGACGGCCGGGCGGTGAACGGCCCCGACGGCCTGGCGACGATCCTCCGGGCCGAACGGGCGGCTTTCGCCGAATGCCTGACCGAAAAGCTCTACATTTATGCCCTCGGCCGGGGGTTAAACCGAAGCGATCGGAAAGCCGCGGCCGAGATCGCCCGCCGACTGGCCCGGGAAGAGTACCGGATTTCCAGCCTGATTCTGGGCGTCGTGCGAAGCGAGGCGTTCCTAAACGGGAATTGAACGAGGCGACCGATGATCATCTCCCGAAAGCATCTGTCTCGGCGGACCTTCCTGCGGGGGGCCGGAGCAGTCGTCGGTTTGCCGTTCCTGGATGCAATGGTCCCGGCCCTGGGGTTCGCCCAGAACGCAAAGCCGAAACCGCCCGTCCGCCTCGGTTTCGTTTACGTCCCCAATGGCATGGTCATGCCGAGTTGGACGCCGACGAAGCAGGGGAAGGACTTCGCGTTCACGCCCATTCTCAAGTCGTTGGAGCCCTTTCGCGATCAGACGCTCGTGCTATCTCGCCTGATGGACTACAACGCGAACGCGCTGGGGGACGGCGGCGGGGATCACGCCCGTGCGGCCGCCAGCTTCCTGACGGGGGCCCACCCGCGCGAGTCCGGGTCGGACATTCGGGCCGGCGTCTCGGCCGACCAGGTGGCCGCGGCAGCGATCGGCCGGGAGACGCGGTTCGCCTCGCTCGAACTGGGCCTCGAAGACCACCGCATCGTCGGGCTGTGCGACGGGAGTTACAGCTGCGCGTACACGAGTTGCATCAGTTGGAAGACGCCGACGACGCCGTTGCCGCCCGTGCCGAACCCGAAGCACGTGTTCGAACGGCTCTACGGTTCGGCCGAGGGGAAAGCCGACCCGGCCAGCCTGGAGCGGAAAAAGCGGTACAGGCAGAGCATCCTCGACGCGGCCATGGAAGAAACCCGGCGGCTAAAATCCGACCTCGGTCCCGCGGACCAACGCAAGCTCGACGAATACCTGATGTCGGTCCGGGAGGTGGAGAAGAGCGTTCAATCGGCTTCGGCCAAACGACCGCCCGGCGAACCGCCGTCGGGCATTCCCGCCGACCCGACCGAGCACGCCCGCCTCATGTACGAACTCCTCGCCTTGGCGTTCCAGTCCGACCAGACCCGGGTCGCCACGATGATGGTCGGGCGGGAGTCGAGCATCCGCAGCTACGACAACCTCGGCCTGCCCGAATCACACCACCAGTTGTCGCACCACAAGAACGACCCGGCGACCCTCGCCAAGCTGGTCAAGATCCAGACGTACCACATGGAACTGTTCGCCCGGTTCGTGGCCCGGCTCAAGTCGACGCAAGACGGCGACGGAACTCTCCTCGACCGGTGCCTGATCCTGTACGGGGCCGGCATTGCCGACAGCAACCGCCACACGCACGACCGGTTGCCGGTCCTCGTAGTCGGTTCCGGGAACGGTAGCGTAAAGGGCGGCCGACACGTCGACTACGGGAAGAACACGCCCGTGACGAACCTGCTCCTCGCGTTACTCGATCGGGCCGGCGTTCGGCCGGATCGACTTGGCGACAGTACCGGTTTGCTGGAAGTTTGATTTGCGTTGGTTATGCGAGTTCTTCGCCGGGTTCACCCGATCGCTGGGGGCGAGCCCCGCCTTTGACCGCAAAGCCAAACCTCGTCTCCAAACGTACTTTGCGCAAGCGTCATTCACTTCGACTTCTCACCGGTCGGTTGCCAGTATGGCCACATGGCCCCGGAGCCAGGTTTCAGGTCGGTAATTCGCTTTTCGGTGCGCTCGGCCAAATTCATGACATAGAGATTCCGGGCCCCGTCCCTCATGGCACCGTACACCAGAAACCGCCCGTCCGGAGACGGTTGCGGGTGGTAGTGAAGGGTGCCCTCGGCCGATCGGGTGAGTTGCGTGACCTTCCCGTCAAGGGTCGTCTGGAACAGTTCGACGCTCTTGCCGACCCTCGCCGTGAAGTACACCGACGAGCCGTCTACGGACCAGACGGGCACATCACTGCTGCCCGCGTGGAAGTCGTATACGTCGAGGAATTCGATTACGCCCCGGTAGCCGTTGCGGTCGGCCAGCTTCTTCAGGCCGGTGCCGTCCGGCCGAACGACGTACGGGTGGCAGTCGTAGTGCACGCCGCTCACGAACAGAAGCCACTTCCCGTTCGGGGACCAAGTCGGGGCGAAATCGAACGGGTGACCGGTCTGGATGTGGTGCTTGTTCCCACCGTCCGCGTCCGACACGTAGATCTGGTAGTTCTCGTGGTAGCTCAGGTGCTTGCCGTCCGGCGAGGTGCCGTACCCATAGGCGAAGCCGCCGCCCGTCCCCGACACGTCCCGCTTGTTCCGTCCGTCCGGGTCCATGACGAACGGTTTCGAGACGCCCTTGATCAGTGGCGTGAACCCCAACCCCTTTCCGCCGGGGAGGAAGAACAGCCCGCCGTTGTAGTGACTCACGCGGTCCACCGCGGTCACGTTCGAGACCTTGCCGGAAGTCATATCGAGCAGGCACGAATCGAGTTTCCACCGGCCCTCTTCCATCCGGAACTGCTTGTTCTTTTCTTCCCATTTCGCGTTTTCGGGCGACTGCCAACCGACACCAATGATCGCGGTCATACCGTCCGGCGACCAGCCGGCAAATTGCGTCCAGGTGTCCGGGTCCTTCGCCAACTCCTCGCCCACGGGCCGGCGGCCGGTTCCGTCGGTCTTGACGACCATCGCTCTCATGGTGCGGACGTTGGCGTGTCGTCCGCCGGGCAAGTTGGTCCGAAGTTCGGTGTACCCGATCAGACTGATCGGAACGAAATCCCGCTTGGAACCTACGCCCGATTCCTTTCCGCCCGTTTGCCGTTCCTGCCATGGGTCGACCTTCTCCGCCCACCGGGCGGCGTGCTCGCGGAACCCGGGCTGCGGCGGCACGATCAGGGTCGTCGGCGGGTCCGTCGCCGGGGCGAGCGCCGTCAGGACGAAAGCGATCGAGAGTAATGAGTTCATGACAAATCCGCCCGATCGGAGAGAGGCAATTCGGTTGCGATCCAAGGGAATCTCTGGTATAGATTACTCATCCCGCCGCCGGCGTCTTCTCGCTTCCCTTGCTCGGTCCCGAGATACCTCGATGCCTTTTGCTCACCGTCCGTCCCGTCGCGGCTTCCTCCAGATCGGCGGCCTCGGCCTCGGCGGACTGTGCCTGCCGCAACTGCTCCGTGCGGAAGCAAAGGCAGGTGTCACAGCGTCGCCGAAGTCGGTCATCCTCATCTACCTCGTCGGCGGCCCGCCGCACCAGGACATGTTCGACCTGAAGCCACATGCGCCCGCGGAGATCGCCGGTCCGTGGCGGCCGACCGCCACGAACGTCACCGGGATCCAGATTTGCGAGGCGTTCCCCCGTATTGCCAAGATGATGGACAACTTCACGGTCATCCGTTCGCTCGTCGGCAACCAGGCCGACCACGACGCGATTCAGGTGTTCAACGGCCGCAACCCTCAGAAGCCGAAGCCGGGCGGCGGGTGGCCGCAACTCGGATCGACGGTCGCGAAACTGCAAGGGCCGACCGACCCGGCCGTACCGCCGTTCGTCAGCCTCTGCTATCAATGCACGCACGGGCCGTACAACGAGCCGGGCCCGGGATTCCTGGGGCCGGCACTCGCCCCGTTCCGCCCGATGGGGCCTGGCCGCGACGACATGCTCCTCCGCGGCATCAGCGTCGACCAATTGGCCGACCGCAAAACCTTACTCAAGACGTTCGACACCGCCCGCCGCGAGGCCGACGCCACCGGGGCAATGGGGGCCCTCGACGTGTTCAACGAGCAGGCCTTCGGCCTCCTCACGTCGTCGAAGCTGGCGACGGCCCTCGACCTGTCGAAGGAAGATCCGAAGCGGATCGACCGATACGGGACAGGCGACCCGAAGGTGTTCATGGATAGTAACGGTGCCCCCCGCGTGCCGCAGAGTCTGCTGATGGCCCGCCGGCTCGTCGAGGCCGGGGCCCGCGTCGTGACGGTGAACTACAGCAAGTGGGACTGGCACGGCGGCCGCAACACCGAGGGGCGGGCCGACAATTCCATCTTCCTCCGCGAGAGGGAAGACTTCCCCGTGTTCGACCAGTGCGTGAGTGCCTTGGTCGAAGACCTCGACCAACGCGGGCTGAGCGACGATTGCACGGTCGCCATCCTCGGCGAGTTCGGGCGGACGCCGAAGATCAACCCCCAGGTCGGTCGCGACCACTGGCCGCAGGTGAACTGCGTGCTCTTGGCCGGCGGTGGTATGCAGCACGGACAAGTGATCGGCGCGACCGACCGTATCGCCGGCGAGGCCGTGTCGCGGCCGGTGACGTTCGGTGAACTCTATGCGACGCTGTACCACAACCTCGGCATCGACGTTACCTCTACCACGGTTTCGGATATCGAAGGGCGGCCCCAATTCCTCGTCGAGGACGACGCCCGGCCGATCAAAGAGTTGGTCTGAGCGCCTTGGCCGATTCGGTCACCACCTCTCGATTCGGCCAGCTCTATCATTAGGATGGCTGACAAGTCCCCCGGAAGGAGATCAAACGCAGGATGGCCAGAGGGTTTACCGCGATCTAAGTGCCATTCGTTTCATCGACCGGCTTAGCCAACACGGTGGTGCCAGACCTAGACGCACAATCGAGGTTATCGTCGTTGTTTATTGTTTCGTACAGGCGGAAGTAAGTCACGGGTCTCGGCCAGCCCCAACTCAACTGGCGATGCCGAGAAGTCGGGGACCGGCGTCATTAACCCCCGACCTCGATCAGATCCACCAGGCGGCTCCGCTCGGCGAGCGACTTCGCGGCGGCGCGCACGATCCCGGTCACGGCCAGGATCTCGTCGTGCGGGACCGGCTCCTTCCCAGTCCGCAGCATGTCTCGGAACGTCGCCGCCATCCGGAACATCTCGTAATGGTGGCCGTACCAGAAGTCGCCCTCGATCGCCGGCGTGAACTCGTACCGCCGCTTCCGGAAGAACACGCTCGTGTGACAGTACTCCCACTGCTCGTTCGGGCGGCCGAACCAGATCTCGGCGGGCATTCGGTCGGGGTACGTCACCAGGGCGTGGCACGTGTCCTCGCGGGCGTACATGCTGACGGCCTTCGCACCGGCACCGAGGAGCGTCACCACGGTCCACACCGGGTGCTGGCCGTACACCAGCCAGCCGTCCGCGGAGTACCCGCCCTGCACGGCGGCGATCACGTACCGGATCGGGCCGAATTCACCCGCGTCCCGCGCGCGGATCACCGCCTCCATGCCCATGTGGTGGCGGAACAGGCTGCTCGACATGAGTGGGGCCTTGTGCCGCCGCGCGAACTCCAGGATCTTCCGCGTACCGGCCGCGGTCCCGCCGACCGGTTTGTCGCAGAACGTCGGCCGGCCACGGTTCAAAGCTGGGGCGATCAGGTCGAAGTGGTCCTCGCCGAACCCGGACGCGTCCCCGAGCCACACCGCATCGACTTGGTCCGCAAGTTCCTCGGGCGACATCGCCGGCTTCACGCCGGGGAACGCCTCGCAGTACGGGCCGGCCGCCTTCGGGTCGGCGTCGTAGTAGTGGGTGATGCGGGTGTCCGGGAACGGCAGCCGGTCGAACGTGAACTTCGGGTTGCGGACGTACTTCCGGAAGAAATCGGCGGAGCCGGGGTCGAGGTACTTCTTGACGGCGTCGAGGTTGACCTCGGGGTGCAGATATTGAGCGAAGTGCCAGGTGTGGCCGTTCGTGGGCTGCGGTTTGCCGTGAATCGCGGCGGAGATCACGCCGATCCGGTAGACCTTGCCGGCGGGCTGCCGGGCGTCACTCGCCCCAAGGGTTAGTGTCGCGGCGGCCGAGGCGAGCAGGGCCTCGCGGCGAGTCGTTGCCATGAGCATATTCCTTGGCGGGGTGTGCCGCCGAGCGGCGTCTGGCCCGGCGGCCGACCCGCTGGCGTCATCGCCTCCCGAGTGGGGCTGGGCAGCTAGTGCTTGTATACCATCCCGCCGGCCAATCGGTGGGATGTTTCAGTATTGCTGTGGGCCAAACGCACCGGGTAACCGCAGGCGTTCGCGGCGGAGCCGGGGCAAAGCGCGCTACACAGATGTAAATGCCATTCGAGCGGCGTTACAGGTTCACAAGTCGGTCACGATTAATTCACTCTTTCCCCTTTCCTGTCCTCATTTTCACGCGTCAAGAACTGGCATGTTCAAGCGCGAAAATGGTATTCGCTTTCCCATCCATAATTACGCAATAATAAAGAACGAGAAATGACTTTTGCATCATTCCTCTCCCGAGATGAATAGAAGTAGTCATGCGACTATATCCTGCCCGAAACGCAGGAAAGGGTTTTCGTAACGAGTCTTCCCTATGGCCCTTCGTTATTCAAGCCGGCCGTGGTAAGTCCACACTGGGCCGGGACGGCGTGTTCTCTCCCCCTCCAATGGCTGGTATCGAAATGAAACTTCTTGCCGTCGCGACATGTATGCTGCTCTCCGCCGGGGGTGTCTACGCCGCCCCACCCGTCGATTGGCTGGTGAACCCCGAGCCATTCAAGGCCGTCGTGAAGGAAGACAAGGGGCGGAAAGAACTCGTCCTGAACAATGGGCTGGTCTGTCGAACCTTGCGATTGTCGCCCAACGCGGCCACGGTTGTTTTGGACAACACGACGACGGGGGAGAGCCTGTTGCGGGCCGTCGGACCCGAAGCAAGGTTAACAATTAACGGAACCGCGTACGCCGTTGGGGGACTGAGCGGTCAACCGGTCAAAAACTATCTGAAGGCCGAGTGGATCGAAGCGCTCAAGGATTCACCCGACGCGTACCACTTTGCAAGCTGGAAAGAGGGGCCGATCGAAGCCCGGTTCCCCTGGAAGAAGCGGACCGAGTGGATGTCCCGCGACCTCCCTTGGCCGCCGCCTGGAAGGCACGTCGTACTCACCTTCACGCCCCCGGCGAAATTGGCGACCATGCCCCCTTCCCTGCCGACCGTCGAAATCCACTATGAGATTTACGACGGGCTGCCACTCCTGTCGAAATGGCTGGTCGTCCGCAACGATACCGTGAAGCCGGTTCGGGTGAACGCGTTCGTCAGCGAAGAACTTCGCCTGGCGGAGGTGGAATCGAACGTCGAGGCCGTCCCCGACCGGGAACGGCCCAATCTCTGGGTGGAAACGGGCTATGCGTTCGGAGCGATGGACGCTCCGCACGCTATGAACAAATCGGTCCAATTGGTGAGCGACCCCGAATATCAGACGCAGGTTCACTACGACCGCAAGACACCGTGTCTGCTTCTCTGCCAGCCGCCACTGGGGCCGGACGTGGACGTGGCGGTCGGTAAAACGCTGGAATCGTTCCGTGCGTTCGAACTACTCCTTGATTCCACTGATCGCGAACGACGCGGCCTGGCTCAACGGCGGATGTACCGCACCATTGCTCCCTGGACGACTGAGAATCCGTTGATGTTCCACGTTCGCCGGGCGGACGAGAAGTCGATCCGTTTCGCTATCCAACAGGCGTCCGAGGTCGGGTTCGAGCTCTTGATCATGACGTTTGGCAGCGGGTTTAACATGGAATCCACCGACCCCGCCTACCGCCGCACGTTCCAGAAGCTCGCCGCCGAAGCGAAGGAAAAGAAGCTCGCCCTCGGTGGCTATTCCCTGCTCGCGTCCCGCGGGGCGAAGGATCCAAAGGACAACACGCAGGGGATGAAGGCGATGTACGGCGTCATGCCTTGTCTCGGCTCGGCCTGGGGCAAAACCCACCTCGAAAACCTCGGGTCGTTCATTTCGGAAGCCGGCCTCGGCGTGTTGGAGAACGACGGATCGTACCCGGGCGACCTGTGCACGAGCACGGAACACCCGTTCCACCGCGGGCTGGCCGACTCGCAGTGGGTTCAATGGCGGGCGATTACCGACTTCTACAAGAAGTGCCGGACCGAGGGCGTATACCTGAACATCCCCGACTGGTACTTCCTCGCCGGCGGCAACAAGTGCGGGATGGGCTACCGCGAATCGAACTGGTCGCTCCCACGAGCCGAGCAAGTACTGATCGAAAGGCAAAACATCTTCGACGGTACGTGGACGAAGACCGGGTCCATGGGCTGGATGTTCGTGCCCTTAACCGTCTACCAGGGCGGCGGGGCAGCCGCCACCATCGAACCTCTCCACGAGCATCTCGACCACTACGAATCGAGGCTGGCCAACCTACTCGGAGCCGGGGTGCAGGCCTGCTACCGCGGGCCGCGACTCTACGACACCGACGAAACGAAGGCGGTCGTCAAGAAGTGGGTCTCGTTCTACAAGACGCACCGCGAAGTGCTCGACGGTGACCTGATCCACTTGCGGCGAGCCAACGGCCGCGACTGGGACGGCTGGCTGCACGTCAACCCCGCCGGCAGGGAAAAAGGTATGGCCTTTTTCTACAACCCTCTCGCCGAGTCGATCGAACGGGAGATTCGCATCCCGCTCCATTACGCCGGTCTGACCGATCAAGTGAAATGCTCGATCGATGGCGCCGCACCGACACCGATTGCACTCGACCGGTCGGAAACGGCGACGTTGAAAGTGAAAATCCCTGCTCGCGGCCGGACGTGGGTTCTGTTCACCGAAGGATGATGCTGACGGCGGCGTAAAAGCGGGTCTCCCGGAATGGCGTGAAGTTAAGCCGCAACCTTTTTCGCCATCAGTAGCTTTCGGCGTTCGGCCCGGGGCTTTTTCATGTCGGGATATTTCTTCGCCCGTCGCTTCTGACTCCGCGGTTCGACCCGATCCCGGCGGTCGGGATTGACCCGTCCCGAGGCGAATGCCGACGAACCTTAAGAGGTGACCAACTCGGGGTCGGTCACGGGCGATCGTTCCCAACACGTCGCCATTTCGACCGGGCCGACTTCGCCCTTTTCGAGTGGCGTTCACACCGGACCGCGGGCGATGGAATAGACTGCTGGACTAGGTACGTGCGCAGGCTGTGGCATACCATGACCCAGGGTTTATGAAACCCCGCGACCGTGCCGACTCTCAATGCCGTTTCATTCTCGCCGTGAAAGGCGTAGATCGTCGCGTCTGCTCGAGGGATGCGATATCATTCACCCTTAACGTCCCGCAAGGTTCCATCGTGAAGCACTCCTTCATCGTCTTGTGCTCCTTCTTCCTCACCCCGGACATCGCCTCGGCCGGTATCCGTGTCGACTTCAGACCAGACGTGGCGGTTCTCGAAGTGACCAAGGACACGACGCTCGACCCCAAGAAAACGTATGGCCGCGTGATCGTGAAGGCATCCAACGTCGCCATCGACGCCAAGGGTGCTTGGGTGATCGGCGTCGATGGCGGCAATCCGAAAACCTACAAGGGCGTCGGCATCGAAGGAAAGGGCGTGTCCGGTGTCACGTTGAAGAACGCCAACGTCCGCGGCTTCGAAACTGGCCTTCTGATCGAGGCTGGCAAGGGGTGGACGGTCGATAACTGCAATTTCTCGGACAATTTCCACGACCCCGAATTCGGTTGGGGGGAGAACGGGCGGCGCGGCGGCATGGTGCTCGTCAATGTTCGCCAGTCCACAATCAAAAACTGCAAGGCCAACCGCGTCTGGGACGGTTGCGTCCTCGATCATTCGGACAGCAACACTCTCAGCGGCAACGATTTCTCCCGCTGTTCAGATACTTGCTTGAAGCTCTGGCATGCCTGTGACAACCGCATCAGCGACAACAAGCTCGATTACGGAATTCGCATCAAACCCGGCGAGGTCCACGCCCGCGATTCGACCTGCGTCCTCGTCGAAACCGGCTCTGATCGCAACTTCTTCACCCAGAATTCTTGCACGCATGGCGGCGACGGTATCTTCATCCGCTCGCTCAACAACTGGATCAGCACCCACAATCACTTCCAGAATAACGACTGTTCGTATGCCAACAACAATGGCTTCGAGTGCTGGTCGCCGGGCAACACGTTCTACCGCAATAAGGCGAACCATTGTAGCTACGGTTTCTGGATGGGCGGCTCGGACCGCACCGTTCTGGACGGGAACGAAGCCTCGTTCAACGGCAATCCCAAAGGCCACCACAACTCGCCTCACCTTCCCCAGAACGGCCATGCCGGAATCGTGTTCATGTTCGGCTCGGCGTCGCACGTCGTGGTCCGCGGGAACACATGCGCCGGCAACAACGGTGCCGGCATCGCCGCCATTGGCGACCGAGGCAGCCAGGGGAAGAACTGGAAAGCGTACCACTGGATAGTGGATGCCAACACACTGACAGGAAATCGCTGGGGCATCTTCGCCGAATACGTCGACTGGATCGACGCCGGCGCCAACGTCTTCAAGGACAACACAAGCGACATTCACAAGGGCGCCGGTGTCACGAATTTCACCGAGCGGCCGGCAGTCCCCGGCGTCACTGCGGCGCCGCTAATGACGACGACGGGGCCGGAATACGTGCGCGTGGGCCAGAAGATGAAGTTCGACGCCGGCCTCACCAAGGATCCTGCCGGCAAACCGCTTTCCTATCGCTGGGACTTCGACGACGAGTCCGTCTCCAAGAATGCCGAGGTGGAACATACTTTCGTGAAGCCGGGGTTCTATCGCGTGGGCGTGACCACCACCAATGGATCGCTTTCTGCCCTTGCTTGGCGGAACCTGTACGCCGTCGCGGATGGCCCCGAAGTTGGGACCGAAGGGCATGCCGCGAAGTGGGACTGGGTCGATCCGCGTTCAAAGGTCGTGTTCACCGATGACGACAAATTCAAGCTGGTCGGGAAGTCGAGCCTGAAAGCAAACGTGGGGCCACCATACAGCGGTGGGCGCACGGCGCTACGCTACACGCTTCCCGGCAACTCCGCCATCGATCCGGCGAAAAAATCGCGATTGACGCTCTGGCTGCGAATGCGGAATCCAAACGTGCCCGGTTGGCAGAACGGCAATCCACTCGTGACACTCTATGGCCCGGACGGTTCGGTCTATCGTATTAAACCGAAGCATGAACTGGCGACCGCGCCGGCGGACAGCGAGGCCCGCGAGGGCTGGCTGCACCTAGCAATCCCCTTACGCGGCGATGCCGCTTGGACGACAGAGGGCGACCTGCCGAAGTCCATCAAGCGATTCTCACTCGGCTTCGATTCCTGGGGCGGCGATCCGTTCGTTGTCTGGCTGGACGGCATCCAGTTCGAGTGAGGGGACGCGAACTATCAACCGCTGGCGGTGATTTCTGGTCGTGACAGGCGAGACACGAGCTGACGGTGGTGGGCTTGAGATGTGAACTTCTAGAACGGCAAGCCGAGACGTGTAAGGAGACTGGGAGTTGAGGGGAGGATTACACAAGCGACGCCGAGCAGAACTTCGGCAAGCACTGAGCATTTGTGGCG
The DNA here is from genome assembly GCA_036493815.1 of Fimbriiglobus sp. Lineage (GTDB taxonomy): Bacteria > Planctomycetota > Planctomycetia > Gemmatales > Gemmataceae > DASXPC01. The sequence continues at coordinate 26,892 of DASXPC010000054.1, forward strand.
GGACTATGGATGACGGGCGGTGAACTTTTTCCGTTCGCAGCTCGATTTCGGCCGACGGAACGTCAATCAATCCGTTTTTGAATGCGAAGATAAACAGGGTCCGAACCATCTGCACGGACTTGCCGAGGGCGAACGGGCCGAGTCGCTTCGCGGCTTTGGCCCGGGTTGTGCCGAAGTCTTCGAGTCGGAGGTCCGATGGGGCGCTGCCCGACCCAAAGGAGAAAGGATCGTCTCGCATGTCGCATGATATTCCTGCCATTGGCGGGGCGAGAGTTCGTGCGATTCCACGGCCGAGCGCTTTGCGGTCAAGAAGACGATCACGACGACCCGGAGCGTGACCGATTCATCCGGTTTCGGTCGGGTCGTCTGGCCGGCGAGCAAGTCGTCTCGCGTCCGTACCCATTCGGCCAGGGCCGCGTCCTGATTGGTGCCGAAGTAGAAAACCCTTTGGCGAATTTTTTGGCCCACTGTCCTGTGGGGTGGCACCAGAGGGGGAACTTGTCGGCGGCTGCGATCGGTGCCATAATGAGCCCGTCCTTTCAGAATTCCGGGTGTAGTATTTAGAGCACTTTCAATTTCATTCTTGCGCGATATTGGGGAATCGGGTAGGGTCGGCCCTCCGTCAGGAGGGCCGGTTGATGAGATCTTATCCAGCGGAGTATCGCCATCGGGTCATCGCCTTGATCGCGGAGGGGATGTCGAGCGTGGAGATCGCCGAGGTCCTCGGGGCCAGTTCCTCGTGGGTCGATTCGATCCGGCGGTTGCATGAGTCGGGTCAGCCTCTGGAGCCGAAGTCGCGGGCGAACTGTCAGTGGGCGCTTTAAAACCAGCCACAGATGGGCGCTTCAAAACCAGCCAGGTTTTTGATCCTCACAATTGACGCAAGTGTAGAGTACGTCGTCGATCATTCGGGTCCATTCATTTCGTCGAGTGGGTGTCGTTTTTC
>DASXPC010000055.1:0-7810 GCA_036493815.1 Fimbriiglobus sp.
TGGCAGTAACGGGATATATCGGTCACTGATGCGGGGGAAGCGCTGGCTCGCGCGGGCGTGGCGCCGGCGGCCATCGCCGCCCCAACTACCACCGCCGCCATCATCCCCCGCGAACTCGGCAGATACGGACTCATCGTACCCCTCCGGGGTCGGGACGAACTTCGGACTGATCTTATTCTATTCGGACTCGGAATCGAAATCTTCTCGTCCGGGATACCGGGTTTCAATTTGGGGGGAATATACCGGAAGGCCGATTAGAAAACCCCGGATACTCTTACGCTTTCAACTTGTCAACAGACCCATGGTACAGGCATCTTTAACTTTGGTCCCGCGGGAAAGTTGCGCCCCGACCTTCCGACGTTAATTTAGGGTTCGATTGCCGATTCCGCCGACTTTAACATCCTCCCGTTCGTCGGACCCGTAGGCTCGTAGTTCGCCCCGGAGTTTCCCCTATGCGTCGCCCCTGGCTCTCCTCGTTGTTTTCCAAGCGTCGGCCGATACGCCGTCCAACCGCAAAACCGACGCTCGTGACGCTGGAAGACCGTACCACACCAACAGTTACGGCATCCTTTGCGGCTGGCGTTCTGACGGTGAGCCTGGACGCGAACGACGACACTGCATTCTTGCGGGTCAACGGGACCAATCAAATCGAGGTGGCCAGCGACTCGGGTTTCGCGGCACTTGTAGCAGGCAGTCCATTTTCGGCGGTGACAACCGTTACTGTCCAGGACCCCGGCGCCAACACCGGCCAGTCCGTAACTTTCGCCGGGGCGAACTCATTCATCCTGACCGGTGGGGTGAATTCGACCGGCATCGAAACCGCCAGCATCGAACAGACCATCGACACGAGTGGAGGAGCGACAGGCGTGTCGTTTTCCGCCGCCGACGGGATCACGATCGATGCCGACATCGACGCCGGGGCGGGACCCATCACTTTGACAGCTGTCTCGGGCAACGTAGTGGAAAATGCGTCGGCGTCGATCACGGCCTCGGCCGTGACCGGATCGGCGAAGGGCATCGATCTTCAATCGGCGGGGAACGATTTCGCCGACGTCTCTGGGACCGCGACCGCCGGCGACTTCGACGTATTCAGCGGGGCAACCCTTCTGACCGTTTCCGGAACCGGCGTGACCGCATCCGGTGCAGTCGCCCTTTCCGCACCCGCCGTTTCGGTCCAGGCCGACGTGTCCGCGGGAGGAATTGTCTCGATCGCCGCCGTCGATGGTGCCGGGACCGGAAATGACCTGGACGTAGCCGCCGGTGTCACGATCTCGACCACCGGTGGGGATGTGACTCTCGACGCGGGGGATTCGCTTACGCTTGCAGTCGGTTCGACCGTCAAGACAACATTTGCGGGTGCGTCCATCTCCCTTCTCGTCGACCAGGGCGCAGCCGACGCGGGAACGGGGGGATCCGCCAATACCGTCGGGGCGGACTTGGTGGCTCCGGCGGGGGCCACACTTACGGGTGGGTCGGACGACGATTCCTTTACCGTTTCCGGCACGACGGCCGCACTTGCGGTCGACGGCGGAGCGGGAACCAACACGTTCACGTTCGACGCCCAGGCTACCAGCCCCACACTGACCGCGTCCTCCGCGACGACGGCCGGAAAGGCAACGACCACGTTCGCCAATCCGTCTTCGTTCTCCCTCACGAACGCCACCGGGCAGACCTTCAACGGCACCGCGGGCGACGACGCGTTCGAGATCAAAAGCATCGGCGGAGTCCCCAGTTATCGCGTCGGTGGTGGGGCGTTCGCTCCCATCGCAGGAACGTCCATCGCATTCAATGGAATGGCCGGGGCCGACACGCTTGTCGTGGATTACTCGGGCGGGAATCCGTTCCCTTCCGGCGGGGTAACGTTTGACGGCGGTGGCGACGCGGGCGATGGCGTGGCCATTCGCGGAACGGGAACCGAGACAGCGACCTATCGGCCCGACTCGACGACGACCGGCGGCGGTGTAATTACGATCGGAGCGGATACGCTTTCGTTCTCGGGTCTTTCCCCGATCGACGTGTCCGGTCTGGCGAGTTTCACCCTCAACCTTCCCAACGCCGACGACGTCGTAGACGTCGCCGCCGGCACCGATTTCCTTTCGGGAGGGGCAAACCAGGCCCTTCAGTTAACCGGCACTTCCGGCGGGGTGGCGTTCGAGTCCGTCGCCGTTTGGAACACGACGACCCTGACCATCGACACGACGGCCGTGGACGGAACGGACACGGTCACCCTCACCTCTGCCGACAATGCCCACGGGATCACCAATTTCGCTGTAAAAACAGGCTCGAACGCGGACACCGTTACGGTTCCCGGGTCCGCCACATTCGCCGGGACGGTGGACATCACGAGCGGCGGGACGATTGGCGTTGCGGGAACGATCTCGGCGGGCGGGGCCGTCACTTTGACGACGACGGACGCGGCCGGAACCGGACAGGACATCACAATTGCCGGGACGGGCCAAGTGATTTCCACGGCCGGGGTCTCGATTCAGGCTGGAGACAACCTGACAATTTCGGCCGGGGCTTTGGTGCAGGCCGGTAATTCGATCGCCTTGGGGATCGACGCCGCCTCGGCCGATGCCGGGGTCGGCGGAGTCGCCAATACCGTCGGCGCGGACCTGATGGCCCCTGGCGGAGCCACCCTTTCGGGTGGGGCAGATGATGATTCCTTTACCGTTTCCGGCACGACGGCCACGCTCCTCGTAGACGGCGGGGCGGGAACCAACACCCACACGTTCGACGCCCAGGGTACGAGCCCGGTACTGACCGCGAGCACCGCCACAACCCCGGGCAAGGCAACAACCACTTTCGCTAACCCGACGCTCTTCAGCGTCGTTAACGCGAACGGATCGAGCGTGGCCGGGACGAGCGGGAAGGACGTGTTTGAAGTCAAGACGATCGCGGGTGTCAAGAGTTTCCAGATTAACAATGGCGGGTTTACCCCGATCCCTGGGAAACAGATTACGTTCAACGGCCTGGCAGGGGCCGACTCGCTGATCGTGGATTATTCGGGCGGCGATCCCGTACCCTCTGGCGGGATTACGTTCGATGGCGGCGGCGACCCGGACGACGGCCTGACGATTGTGGGTTCGGGCACCGAAATCGCTACCTATCTGCCCGACGCCGCGAACAAGGGCGACGGCGTTGTGACCGTCGGGGCCGATACCATTACTTTCAAAAACCTGACTCCAATCGACGTCAGCGGATTGGCGAGTTTCACCCTCAACCTGCCCAACGCGGACGACGTGGTCGATGTCACGGCCGGCACCGATTTCCTTTCGGGTGGGACGAACCAGGCCCTTCAACTCTCAGGTTCGTCCGGCGGGGTGGCGTTCGAGTCCGTTGCCGTGTGGAACACGACCAACCTAACCATCGACACGACAGCCGTGGACGGGAAAGACAAGATCACCTTGACCTCGGCCAATAACGCACACAACGTCAGCAACTTGACGGTCCGGACCGGAAGCAACACCGGGGACGCCATAACGATTCCAGGAGTCAATAACTTCTCCGGGACGGCGGACATTTTGACCGGAGGATCGATCGGCATTTCCGGGACGCTCTCGACGGGCGGGACCCTCACCCTGGCGACGACGGACGCGTCCGCGGCCGGTCAGGACATCACGTTGACCGCTTCGGGAAAAGTCCTATCCGCGGCGAACGTGTCGATCCAGGCGGGGGACAATCTGTCCGTCGCGGCCGGGGGGCAAATTCACGCCGGCACTTCCATTGCACTGACCGTGGATGCCAATTCCGCCGACGGCAACGGGGGAACCGCCGACCTGATTTCCGCCGACCTCCAGGCCAACTCGGCCACCCTCGCCGGGAACAGCCAGGACGACACCTTTAACCTTTCGGGCTACGCCGTCGCATTGACCGTGGACGGCAAGACCGGGTCGGACAAGATTGCATTCAACGGCACGGGCGGGGTCGTTACGGCTTCGGGAAAAACACTGACACGGACGGGAAAGTTAAGCGTCACCGTGGCGAACGTCGAATCCCTCGACATCAGCAACAGTCTGACGGCCGCCTTCACCGGTTCGGTCAATTATTCCAAATCAATTACCGTCAATGCCGGATCAACCATAGTTTCGGACGGCGCGACGGTCGGTTCCGGGGCACTCGCGTTCACGAACGCGACGGCCTTCACGCTCGGAAATTCGACGTTATCGGCCACGACGTTCGACGCGAACGGGGCCGGTGTGACGATTAACGCCGGAAAGACGGGCACCATCTCCGCGTCGGGGGCGACCAATTTCAACGTGACGGTGGACGGCCCGGGCGGACTCACCGTGAACGCGGCAGGGACCACCAATTTCGGAAAAAACATCGGGGCCGGCGTCAAACTCTCCAATTTCAGCACCGGAAATGCCGCGTTGTCCGGCAACGTGGTGGCCTCGACTGGCAGTCAGGCCTATGGTGACGTCCTGCTCAAAGCCGCGGGAACGAATAACTTCTCGTCCGACTCGGCGGCGATTGTGTTCGGCAAGTTGAACGGCAATGTGGCCGACGCGAGTGCGGTCGTCATTAATTCCGCCGCGGGCGTGACGTTCGGCGGGAAAGTCGGCGACACAGGCCGGCTGAAATCCCTCGCGACGAAAACCGGCGCCACGATTTCCGGCGGACTGGTCAATACTCAGGCCGATCAGACGTTTACCGGGGCGGTCACGTTTACAGCGGACACGCAACTGACGAGTGCGACGGGACCGATTACTTTTACCAGTACGCTCGACGCCAACTCCAAGGGGAACAAGAATCTGTCGATCGATGCCGGCACCGGCGTCGTGGCTTTCCAGGGCGCGGTCGGCGGCACCGCCCGACCGAACGCACTGACAGTGAACGCGAAGACCACGAACCTCGTCGCGCCCGTCAGTGCGAACACCGAACTCTTCAATTTCACGAACGGCATGACGCAAACGTCGGCCGGGTCGTTAACGGCGTTCGGAATCCGGTTGACTGGATCCGGCGCGTTCATTCTCGACACGGCCAAAAACGACGTCGGAGATCCGACACTTCCGACACCCCCGAACGACTTCGGCCTGTCGGCCAACATCACCGGCCCCGGGGCAAAACTGACCTTCCAGGACAAAGACCGCCTGCGGATCGACACCCGGGCCGGCTTCGACGGGATCAAAGTCCAAAACGGGGACGCCCTCTTCGTCGCGGGGAACGAGTTCCTCGCCGAAGACGCGTCGGGCCTCGCCAAATTGTTCATCGACCTCGGCACCGGCAGCCTCACCGTCCTGCCCGGCCAGAATGCCCCGGCCAACCCGAATACCACGCCCGGGGGCGGCGTGATTTTCAACATCGAAATCAAAGCCGCCTCGGCAACGTTCGGCACGCAAAGTACGCTCCCCTCAGACCGGCCCAACGTGTTCGCCGACCTGTTCTCGATTCGTCCGAGTGCGACGACACCGATTCAGGTCAACGGGAACAACCCCGTCTTCGACGCCAACAAAATCGGCGACCAGTTGAGCTTGTACACGACAGGCATAACTGGCTTAACGCTGACGCCGGGAGGCACGGGTGCGGGAACCTATTCGTTCACAAACCGAAAATCCATCACTTACACCGGGATCGAACAACTCGGTGGTGTCGGCGCGGACTCGTTCGTGGTACAAATTCCCACGCCCTCCGACGGAACCGGAAACCCGTATAACCCGAGCAAGTCTTACGCCATTCGCATCAACGCCCAGATTCAGCAATTTTTCGTCGGTTCACCGGTCCAGGGCACCGGACTGGCTCCCAACTCCTTCGTGATTTCCCCCGCCCTCCGCAGTCCCCAGGAGCCGTTCCAACAGCCTACAATCGCGTTCGCCGACATTAACGGGGACGACGTTGCAGACTTGATCATCGGCAACGGTCAGGACGACTTCCCGCTGGTCACGGTCGTGGACGGGAGGCGGCTATTCGACCTCTCCAACGCGTCGTCGCCGGTTGACCTGTCCAAGCTCAACAGCAGCAACGGTCTCTTGGCCCAATTTTACGCCTACGAGCCGAGTTTCCGGGGCGGGGTATCGGTCGCGGCCGGCAATGTGGACGGCCTGCCCGGAAACGAAATCGTCACCGGTGCGGGGGACGGAGGCGGGCCCCGCGTCGGCGTCTGGAAATTCGACCCGAACGCAACGTCCCCCTTCACGGCCATGAAACCAGTGGCGAATTTCTTCGCGTACGAATACACATTCCGCGGCGGGGTTAACGTCGCGGTCGGAAACGTCGACGGGGTCAACGGTGACGAAATCGTTATCGGGACGGGGCCGGGCGGCGGCCCGCGGGTCCGGGCACTCCCTTGGTCGACCATTCAGGCAAATGCAATAGACGGGAACCTGGCCATCAAAGGGCCCGAAGTGGCCGATTTCTTCGCCTACGATTCGGGGTTCCGGGGCGGCGTGTTCGTCGCCGCCGGGTCGTACGATTCCGACAATTTCGCCGACATCCTGACCGGCCCCGGCCTCGGCGGCGGACCCCACATCCGCGTCATCAGTGGGGCCGCGATCAAAGTCAACCCGTTCCTCGACCCGAGCACGACCCCGGGTGCCCTCCTGGCCAATTTCCTGGCTTTCCCCCCGCTGAATTCTCCCATCCCGGGCGACTCCGGTAATAATCTCGGCGTCGGCGGGGTGGCGTTCGGCGTCGGAGCCAACGGGTCGGTTGGCAGCACGAATCAGTCCATCCTCGTCGGGTCGCCGCGGGGAATCGCCGACCAGGCCCTGAAATTCCTTTACAATCCCGGAAACCCGGTCCTTCCCGGTACGGATATTATTGCCCTGAACCCCACGCCGATCAGTCCGCCCATATCTACTCTCCGGGACGGCGTTTCCGTCGGCGGGTTGGCCACGCAGACCCTCGGCCTCGGCTCCGGTTCCAGTTTCCTTGAGTAATGGCTCCCCGCAAGGTCTCCACCTCTACCCCCGGTTTGACCCGGGGGTAATTTTTTTGTTGCGATTTCCCGCGCCGCGGCATTTAGTAAGTGTGGCCGACGACTCTCCGAGTTTGATCGGAGAGTCGGAACCACCTCGACCGCGGGGGCCCGAGCCGCCACCCGTGATCCCGGAGCGAAAACATGCCGGAAAGTCATCAGAAAAAACTGGACCGAGTCCGCCCCCCGCGGGTTCAGATTTCGTACGACGTGGAAACGAACGGGGCGATGGAAAAGAAAGAACTTCCCTTCGTGGTCGGCGTCCTGGCGGACCTGTCCGCCCAGCGGAAAGACCCGCTCCCGCCGGTGAAGGACCGGAAGTTCACCGAGATCGACCGGGACAATATCAACGACGTGATGGCCGAGGCCGCCCCCGCATTGCAACTGAGCGTGCCGAACACGCTGGCGGACGACGGGAGTCAGCTCCGGGTCGGGCTGGAGTTCAAGTCGATGGACGATTTCGAGCCGGCCCGGGTGGCGGAGCAGGTGGCCCCGCTCAAGGAACTTCTCGACATGCGGAAGCGGCTGGACGAGGTGCTCGCCAAGATCAGCACCAACCAGCAGCTCGAAGGACTCTTGCAGGACGTGCTGGCGAATACGGACAAGGTAAAGGACCTGGCCAAGCAGATGGGAATCGAAGGCGACGGTGACGCCCCCGCTAAAACTGAAGGGGGGGAATAACCCATGGCCGCCGAGAAAAAACAAGCCGGGACGACGACCACGACGACCGAAGGCAAAAGTCTGCTGGACCAGATTCTGGACCAGACGAAGCCGACGGACGACAACCAGCGGGGCCGGAACAAGCAGTTCATCGAAGCGGTGGTCCGCTCGGCGCTGGACACCGGGAGTTCGGTCGGGGGCGACGTCGAGCGGACGATCAAGGCCTGGCAGGCC
>DASXPC010000056.1:0-21094 GCA_036493815.1 Fimbriiglobus sp.
CCGCGCTCGCCACCTTGGGGGTGCCGAGCAGGAACTGGATGTAGTCGTCGGCCGTGGCCCGGGGCGGGTTCATCGCCCCCGTTCTACACCCGGCACCCCAGTGGCGCAAGGCCGTTTCGAGCCAACTGCGTAACTCCTATCGTGTGTCTCAAAAAGAAATGAAAAGAACTCTCCAATTCGCGTTGTTTGCCTTCATCGGGGTGATTTTGGGTTTGATCATCGCACCGTTCGCAATTTACGGCATACTGGAATTCATCATGCGAAACGAGCCGCGAGGTGGTTTCAACGCGAATGGAATATATGCAATTGCTTACGGAGGTGTTCTCGGAAGCTCCGCTGGACTTATTGCAGGTATCATTGCTTTCATTCATTGGAAAAGGCCGAGATCATGACTGAAAATGATTCCCTCCCGGTTGGGACGAAGCTAGATTTCGCAATGTGGTCGAATTTTACGATACCCAATCAGAAGGCGAAGAGTTTGCCAATATCGAAGTTGCCGTGAGCAAGGTAGATCAAGGTTTGTCGCATTTGGAAGTATCGATATGAGTCAATCGCACCATCGAAAAAGGTATCTCGCAATAGGAATAATTATTGTTTTTTTTCGGACCATTTTGCTGTATCAGTTTATGTCTTGGATCAATCCGCAAGAAAGCGGATTTGATAATAATGAGATATATGCTATTAACTTTGGCATTCCACTCGGCGTAGCGATTGGTATTATTGATGCGTTAATTGTGTTGCGATTTAGATACAAAAAAATCGTAAGGCCTACTCGAAACGTCGGCGATTGCATGCCCACACAAAGCGTGAGAAAGAGAATTGGGCCCCGGGGACTGTCCCACGTCCAGCGGCTGCCGCCGTAGGTTTGGATCACTCTGTACCGTGCAACTTGAATCGCCTTGACGAATGAATATCAAAATAATTTCGCAAGAGCATCCCGGCAATGGGAAAGACACTGGATGAGCCGTCTTCGAATAATGGTGATTGCCGAGGCGTGCAATCCTGGCTGGTCGAGCGTGCCTCTCGTGGGCTACAACCTCAGCCGGGCCCTTGCCGACCGTTCGGATTTGGACGTCACTCTCGTCACTCAAATCCGCAACCGTCCGAACCTGGCTGCGGACCCGATCACCGCCCGGGCAAAGGTCGTCTTTTTGGACACCGAGTGGCTCGCATCGCCGGTGCACCGCCTTGCGGAATTGATCCGGGGCGGATCCGGGATCGGGTGGACGACGGGCACCGCATTTGGTTGGCCGTCGTACATAGCGTTCGAGCATCAACTCTACCACCGCTTCGCGGTTGACCTTCGCCGCGGCCAGTACGACTTGATCCATCGCATTACCCCTCTCACTCCGACCTATCCTAGTCCATTGGCGTCCATGACGCGGGTTCCAATGTTGGTCGGCCCACTCAACGGGGGGCTTCCGTGGCCGAAGGAATATCCGGACCTGCGGCACCGGGAGCGGGAGTGGCTTGTGCCATTCCGCCGGGCGTACCGCTTGCTTCCGTACTTCCGCAAAACCTACCGGAATCTGGCCGGTGTCATCGCGGCTAGCCGGTATACAGCCACCGAGATTCCGAACTGGTTCCACGGTCGACGGTACTACTTGCCGGAGAACGGCATTGATCCGAACCGTTTCCCCTTGGCGAAAGGTTGGCCGGAGCCGACCGGACCTTTCACCATCGTCTGCATCGGTCGATTGGTTCGTCTCAAGGGATTCGATTTGGTATTGGAGGCGGTGGCCGGCTCAGCCACTCTACGCGGTTGCCGGGTCGTAATCGTGGGCGACGGCCCGGAGCGGACCCGGCTCGAATCCTACAAACAGCAAGAAAAATTGACGGGGGTAGAGTTCAGCGGATGGTTGGAGCAGTCTGCCGTCGGCCGCATGCTGGCCTCCTCCCAACTCTTGGCCTTTCCGAGCCTTAAAGAATTCGGAGGGGGAGTAGTGATCGAGGCGATGGCTGCCGGGGTGGTGCCCGTCGTAGTCGATTACGGCGGCCCCGGCGAACTGGTCGGTGACGCGGGTGTACGGTTACCCTTACGGCCCCGGCAAGAACTCGTATCCAGTTTGAGACGCAAGCTCGAGGAACTGATCGCTAACCCCGACGAGTGTCGACGCCTCGGCAAAGCCGCGGTTGACCGGATCGGTCGGGACTTCACGTGGGCGGCCAAGGCGGAAAAAGTGGTCAACATCTACCGCGACGTTCTCGCGGGATCGCGGTAACATCTTTTCTCGTTCCCACGCAGAGCGTGGGAACGAGAAAAGTGTTTACCCCGCGGCCGGGCGGCTGCCACCGAAGGTTTGAATCACTTCGTGCAGGTCTTCGGTGATGGCCACTTCGTCGTCGAGGAAGTCTTTCAGCCAGATGAAATTGAGTTTTTGGGCAATGGCGACGAGCGGCAATAAGTCGCCGAGGCGGACCCGGACCCGGGCGGGGGGGCCGTCGAGCACGTCGATGGTGTCGTCTTCCGGCATCCGAAATACCCGTAGGCGTGTGGTCGTCATGGTGTACCTCCCTGAACCGTAGACCGGGCGAGCCGACGCGGCGGGCTGGCGGCAGCCGGTCCGGTCGCCGCGGTCCTTCCGCCGCATGTATTGCGTCGGCATTATTTGCCCGTCGGGTTGACCGCCGCTGCCGGCCGGTAAATTTTTCACCCGCCGACGGGGCAAGATGTGACTGTTCGCTAAACCTTACGATGTGTGTCGGTCGCGATTGGCCCGGGTCAAAGCGGAGCGCGAAGCGCGCCCCGCGCTCGCGTTCGCAAAACCGTCTTATTCCGTTTTGACCGCCGTTTTCAGTCCATCCCCCGCGATTCGCAGCGAAAACGACTTGGCCGAAATCACCTTGACCAGCACCCGGTTCCAGCCGGCCTTGAGGTCGGTCGAAAAACTCGCTTCGGGTGCCTGGGGATTGCGGGAATTCGCCCGTTCGAACGCTGCAGTTCCGTTGACCCAGACCTTGGCGGGGGCGTCGGGAGTAAGGTTGATCGCGGCAGTTTGGGCCTTGGCCGCATGCACGTAGACCAGCACGTAACCGGCAGCCCCGAGGACGGGCTTCAAATTCGCCACCCCAGCCACGTCGGCCGATATCGGTTGCCAGGGGAAGCGGCTCATGTCTTTCGCACTCTCGACCGGATAGATCTTACGCATGTCCGGCTCCATGCCGCCCAGGACCAGCATCTCCGATACGGTGCCGCGTAGAGATTCCTGTTCCTTCCTGCTTTTCAAAAACGCAAGCAGGTCGATGAACTGCTCGTACCCGAGTTGCGACACCACGTTGTCGGGCATCAGCGACACCGGGCTCGGTTTGAGGTCGTCCAAATCCTTTCGGGCGATGGTCACGTCTTTGCCGTTCGAGTCGCGGATGGTAACGGCCTGCGGTGTGTCCGCCACCTTGAGGCCGACGTGCGTTGCCCCGGAAAGGGTCGTCGCGCGGAACGACTGATACCCTTCCTTGATCTCCTTCGACGGGTCGAGCATCGATTCGACCAGTTTTTCGACCGTCTGCGTGTCCCAGACCCGGGTGAGGTCGGGCCCGACGTTACCGCCGAGGCCTTCGAGTTTGTGACACGTTGCGCACGCCACGGCGGCGGTATTGAGGTAGACGAATTTGCCCCGCTTGGCATTGCCACTCTCGGCCACCTTGCGGGAAAACGCCTCGACCGAGGCCGGGCTCTTGTCGAGCAGGAGTCCGCCTTTCATCACCTCGGCGTGCAGGGCCGAAAGGGCTTTATCGTCTGGGAAATTGCGGAGTGCGGCCGAGACTTTGGGGAGCAATTCACGGGGCAGTTTTTTCTCCTTCAATCGTTCGCCGACGAGCCTGGCTCCGGCTTTGGTGCTGCCGAGAATACCGACGGCCTCGGCGACGAGGGCCGGATCCGACGCGGCGAGGAGCGGTTCCGCGGCGGCGAGGGCGGCGGGCGGGTCGAACCCGTTGACCGTCCGTAGGGCTTCAGCTTTCACATAGGAGGACGCCGACGAGGAGAGAATTGTGATCAACGACTTGGCCGACTTGGCGTCGCCGCAGGCGCGCAGGGCTTTGAGTGCGGCGGCGCGTTCGGGAGTCGGTTTGTTTGTGTCGCGGGCCATGGCAACGAGTTTGTCGGCCGCGGCCGCGATGCGGCCGGCCTCGACCGCCGACAGGGCCGCGGACCGGGTTTCGATCGCCGGAGCGTCGAGCAGCGACAGGACGAATTTCACCGCCGCGGGGTCGGTCATTCCCCCGCCGGCCGCGAGCGTGTCCAATCCGGCGATCTGCAATTCCGGCGGCAGGTCGGCCTTTCTCGTCAAATATTCGGCCAGCGGCGTAAGCGAAAGTGGGGGGTCAAACTGGTAGTAGGAAAGTGACCGCACCAGATCGACCCGCTGGGCGGGGGTGAGATGCGGGTTATCGAGCAGGGGAATCACGGCATCAGCCGCGGGCCGGGTTCGCAAGGCGAGAAATGCCGAAACGACGCGATTTCGTTCGGTATTCTGGCCGGAATTGGCCAGCACAACCAGGGCATCAATCCCAGGCTTGCCAAGCATTTCCAACCCGCGGAGATATGCATCGATCAGGAACGGATCCTTGCACTCCTCGGCCCGCCAGGCGTTCACGAGCACGTCGCCCGCCCCCTCGGCCCCGACCCGGCCGATGGCCAGCGCGGCAGCTCGGCGGACGTAAGGACTGGAATCGCTCAATAACTTGAGCAGGGTTTCGTGGGCTTTCAGGTCTTTCGGTTTGACGTTCCGGGCAAGCGCGTCCGCGGCCATTCGCCGCACGTCCGCTTCCTTGTCGGCCAGCAAGCCCGTTACGACCGACCGCACGGTCTCGGACCAGAGCTGTTGGGCTCCGGCGAGTGCGACGAGGCGGGTCGATACGGGTAACGATTCGTCTTTGGCCGTCGCGGTGAAATAATCCGCGATGGAGGTTGCTTCCGTTACATTTGTTTGAGCGAGGTGAACGAGTGTTTGCTGTGCGTGGTCACGGACGGTCATATCGGACGAACGCAGGGCTTCCTTCGGGTTGAGTTTCGCCCAGGTGGTCATCGGCCGCAGTGGGATGGCCGGGGTCGTTTCGTTACCGGCCCAGGAGATGCGATAGATGCGGCCGTGAATGCCATCGCCGCTCAGTCGTCCGGCCCCGCCGGAATCGGTCCGCCAATCCACTACGTAAGCCGCCCCGTCCGGTCCGACCACCATCTGGCAGGGGCGGAATAAAGGATCGTTGCTTTTCAGGAATTCGAACTCGTGCGTAACCTTGAAGCTGGCGTCCTGCGGTTCGACCGTGTAGGCCCGAATGACTTTGCGGAACACGTCGGGGTAGTACTGCAGGCCGCGGTATTGTTGGGGCCATTGCGTATCGTTGTAAATCATCAGGCCGGCCGGCGACCCGCGGCCTGTCTTCAACATCGGCGGCATTTTGCCGGGTAGCTCGCCCCCCACCGCACCGCGGAGAAAATCCGGTTGGCAGCATCGGGCCCCGACTTTCAGCCGCCAGCCGTAATCGACGCCTTCCGCGACGTAAACCAGCCGGCAGCCGGTGAATTTACTTCCGTCCTCGTTGTCGTTATCGGCGTGGAAGAAGTTGTAGGCCGTGTCGTGGGCCAGGTCGCGGTACGGGTTTCGATAGCCGCGTGAGAACTCCTCCATGTGCGACCCGTCCGGCTTGCACCGGAACACTACGCCGGTTCGCAGGACGGTCGCCCGACTGCCGTCGGACCCTTCGGCGAAATTATCATCGTCCCCGCTCGTCAGGTACAACCATCCATCGACCCCGAGTGTCACTCCCGAGACCTGGTGGTGATGGAAGCCGCAGAACCCCTGAGCGATGGTTTCGCGGATGTCCCACGGCCCGCCGGGACGGCTTTGCGTGTATCGCCGAACCGTGCCCCGGCTCGCCGTATACAGCCAACCGTCGAGGAACATCAGCGACGACGGCAGTTCCTCGGCGATGACCGTTTCCGACCGGTCGTAAACGCCCGTCTTCGGATTTTGACGGAGCACCTTCACCGGGTCCATCACGAACTTCTTCATCGTCGCGACCCGCTTCGTCGAACCGTCCCGGTAGCGGAACGTTTCCTTGAACTCGAACCACGCTCCCTTCGTCACCGGGTCCACGGCCCACTCGAGCACGAACGGCGTGCCGTCCGGGGCGAAGGCCATTCCGACGGGGTTGACGACGGTCGGCGCGTCGGCGACGATCTCGACTTTGAACCCTTTCGGGGCAAATAAGCCCTTGAGTTTTGGATCGAACTTACCCTGGTCCTGGTAAGTGATCGGGAAGGGGACGGGACGGAGAGGGGATTGCTGCCCGGCGAATTCTTCGGGCGGTGCGGGCGGGGCAGGGTATCCGACTGTGGCCAACAATCCGATGCTGGCCAGGGAGAGGATGAGGCGCATGGAGTATGGTCTCCGAAACGGCGCGAAGGAACGAGGGCCGGATCGCGGCAATGGTGGAAAGATAGTTTACGAGCCGGACTGGTGGGAAATGAAGAAAGCCGGGGGTTCTCGTCTGCCGACGCCGTCCATTCGGAGTCCGAATCTGAGTTCATGAACTGGAGGATCGCAACGAATTACCTAGCCGCACCCACGTTTTGCAGCCCGCGAACGCGGGGCACTCGCGGATTTCGATCGGCCCGGCCACCGCGATTCGGACGTCGATAACATAGAGGCCCGGATTGCGGTAGAAAAACCTCTTGCGAACGGCTGCTTCCGCGAGGATGTGCCGTGAATGGAGTGACAGGGCGGCGTCAATTGAATCGAGAAACTGCACGGCAGTAACTTCTGCGACGTGAGTCAGGCGAACCGTCTCGGCCGGCGGCCGGTCGGCCTCGGCTTCGGTGAGGAGCGAAAAGTACTCGGGTCGAATGCCTCCAACTTGAGGTTCGTGATAGTACGTCGGATAGAGCCAGAATCGAGGATGCTCGGGCCGAAAAGTCCCACCCTCTTCCGCAATACCGCCTTTCCGCAAAATCACGGTTTGAATCCCGAGCGCCAGTGCCCGGCAGACCGCCGCCCACTCCTTGAACGCCACCGGCGGATCGGGCACGGTCATCCCTTTGCGTTCTCCCGCTTTTGCGTTCGGGCGAGCAGGGCCTGCACCGCTTCGAGTGGCGGACGGCCGCGATACAGAACGTCGTAAACGCCTGCCATGATCGGCGTGTCCACCCCCATTCGGGCGGTGCGGTCGAACACGCTCTGGCTCGTGTATACGCCCTCGGCGACTTGCGGCCCTGCGGTCACGGCGGACAGCGGTTCTCCCTTCGCCAGCCGCTCGCCGACCCGGCGGTTCCGCCCGTGCGGGCTGTAACACGTGGTGATGAGGTCGCCCAAACCGGCCAGCCCGGCGAACGTGGCCGGGTCTGCCCCATGGGCCACGCCGAACCGGGTCATCTCGACCAACCCGCGGGTGAGAAGAGCGGCCTTCGCGTTGTCGCCGAACCCGAGCCCGTCACAGATGCCGGCGGCGATGCCGATCACGTTCTTGAGTGCCCCCGCCAATTCGACCCCGATGAGGTCTGCGTTCGTGTAAACCCGGAAACGGTCGGTGCCAAACAGTTCTTGTATCCACGTGGCCGTGGCAGCATCCGGGCTGGCGACCGCGACCGACGTCGGCATGCCGCGGGCCACTTCTTCCGCATGGCTCGGCCCGCTGAGGACCGCGACCGGCGATGCCCCCAAAACGTCTGCGATAATCTCACTCGGCCGGCGGAACGTTTCGTGCTCGATTCCTTTGGTCAAACTGACGATCGGTGTGCCGGTCCGGTACGCGTTTCGTAGTCGTTCGAGCGTGGGACGCAAAAACGCGGTCGGGATGGCGGTAACCCAACCGTCGGCACCGTCGGCGGCCTCGGACGGCTCGGCCGTGATTCGCACGGTGCCGGGAATGGTGACGCCGGGAAGTTGACTGAGGTTTTCTCTCGATTCGTTTAGTCGGGCCACCGTTCCGGCCCGGGCGCCCCAAAGCCGAACGGAAATGTCCGGTTTCTGGGCCAGCAGCACGGCCACGGCCGTGCCCCAGCCACCGCTCCCGAAGACGGATATCGTCGGCATAATGAGGTCGGCCGTGAGGACGGATGCCAACCGTATTCTATCGCCCGCGCATGCGAAATCGAACGGGTGGCAGGTGGACCCGCCGCCCGCTGCACATTATCGTCAGACGTTATTTTCGCTTGGCGAATTTGGAGACGATGTCGAAGTTCGCCTGGTCGGTCCCTTCGGCCGGCACGACGAATTCGACCTGGCTGAGGGCGTTCCATTCGGGCGGGATCGGGTCGAAAACCAGGCCGCGGCCGAACGCGGGGGGCTTGTCCGGTGAGCCGAGGACCGGGTCGTATCCGATCACGTTGTTGCCGCGGGTCATGATCCGGACCCGGTGCCGGCCGACGACGGCCCCCTGGCGTTCCATGTCGCAAATCAGGTCGAACCGACCGTTGGCGTCCGTGTACGAACTCGACCCGCGGCCGGGGCTCCAATTTTCCTTAGTGCCCATCGGCTGGAAACTGACGACCGCCTTGTCGTACGGAACGCCATTGATCCGAACGATGCCCGAAACCCGAACGTATTTCGGTCCGCTGTCGCACCCCGCGAGCCCGGCGAGCGAACCGGCGAGTACGGCCAATGCAATCCCGCGCGACGACTTCATGCGGCAAACTCCCCTCACCCGACAGCCCGGTGGCAACTGTAGAACAAAAAAGACAGGGCGGCGGGTATTATCCCGCCGCCCAATGCTTCGTGCCGGTGTCGGGAGCGAGCGTTATCTCTTTTTGGAAACGATATCGAAGTTCGCTTGATCGGTGCCCTCGGGTGGAACTGTAAAGGTATGTTTACTCGTGGCACTCCAATCGCTCGGAATCGGGTCGGGTTTCCGCGCTTTGCCGCCGCTGTCCGGTGAGCCGACGGTCGGGTCGATGATGGTAATGTCGCTCCCCTTGGTCATAATGCGCACGAGGTGCGAACCGACCGCGGCCCCTTCCGTGTCCTCGTTCTGTATTTTCAGCTCGAAGCGGCCGTTGGCGTCCGTGTACCCGCTCGAGGATTTTCCCGGATTCGTATTTTCTTTAGTCCCCTGCGGGGCGAAGACGACAACGGCATTGGGGTACGGTTTGCCGTTGAGCGTCACCACGCCGGAAACTTTCACATACTTCGGACCGTCACTGCCGCCGCACCCGGCGAGCCCGAACGTGAGCAGGCCGAGTGCGACAGCAAAGGGGGTGTAACGGGACCACTTCACGGGAGAGTCTCCGGGTGTGAATCAGTTGTTGGACTGAATGGTCAACACTTCCCCGCCGGACATGGTCGCGGTGGCCTGAAGGATGTTGACGTCGACGTTATAGGAGACGAACCGGACCGAGCCGTCGCCCATGACGAAGTTCAACCCGCCGGAATGGTTGGAGCCGAACGCCCGCTTGCAGATCTGGTCGGCATACAGTCCGGGCGTGTTCGCACACTTGTTGTAGCTGTTCGTCAGCGTGCGGCTTTCGGCCGAGATCGAAGATTGGTTGTAAGAGGCGTAGGTGTACGACCAGAACGTGGACCGGCGGGTGACGTCGATGAACGTGCATTCGCCAACCATCAGCGTGTTCGAGGTGCCGTCGGTGACGGCGGTGATCTTTTCCGGGCCGCCCATGACGCTGACGCTGACTTGGGCACCGGAGGCACCCGCAGTGGTACCAGTTTGTGCCGGCACGCCGTTATAGGCCGCAGCGGTCCCGTGAAGGATGCCCCGAGTCCCCGCGCCGAACACGGCGTTCGGCGGCCACAACTGGGGTTCGAAGGTATCCCAGGCCCCCCAACCGATGAGCATGTTTATCCGGCCGGAAACGGCCCGATAGCTACCGTGCATCCATTGATTGGTCGTGTCCGGTCCGGACGCGGGAATTTCGAGCGTACCGGCGAGTTGGTCGGACGGGCATTCGTAGGTCGGAACCCGCTTCGTGCCGACGGCAGCATAATTCGCGGGATCAGTATTCAGAAGAGTTTGGTTGTACAAACGGTAGATGTTGTCCTGTTCCATAAAGGGCAGGATTTCGATCGCCCAGTTCGTGTAACAGGGGGTTCCGTTTGCCCCCGTCTGCATGCCGCCGGGGGGGAAGCTGCCTTTGGCGTCGTGGTGGTTGTGGAGTGCGAGACCGATTTGCTTCAGCTTGTTCGAACAACTGATCCGCGCCGCCGCATCCCGGACTTTTTGCACGGCCGGTAGCAGGAGGCCGATCAGGACCGCGATGATCGCGATCACAACGAGCAGCTCGATCAGCGTAAATGCCGATCGACTGCGCGTGCGGGAATGGGAGAGAGACATCGCCACACCTCGCGAGAAAGAAGAGATAGAAAAGAAACCATTGACCGCATGGAGTCCATTTCATCACGGCTTAATAGGAGTCTAGCTCAACTTATACACCGATCCGACTATCCGATCAAAGCCAAAATGCCGGGATTCCCCACCATCTTGTTTGGAATTCGTGGGTCGTAGCAATTTGTAGACAACTTGTTAATAAATGAAGATATTCTAACATTTCCGGTCTGCCGGCCACCGCTATCATCGCCTCATTGCCAATTGCTGGGGGACTCGTCATGCCTCTGTTCGGTGCCCATTTGTCAATTGCCGGGGGCCTGTTCAAGGCCGCGGAGACCGCCAAGGCGTTGGACTGCGAGACGGTGCAGATCTTTTCGAAAAACGCCAGCCAGTGGAAGGCCAAACCGCTTACGAGCAACGAAATCGCGGCGTTCAAGGCCGCCATTAAGACGGCCGAACTGAAGTTTCCCACCGCCCACGATTCCTACCTCATCAATCTCGCCGCCCCGGGTGACGAGCTTTACCGCAAATCGATCGACGCATTCGTCGACGAGGTCGAAAGGGCCGAGGCGCTCGGCCTGGCCTACCTCGTCATGCACCCCGGGGCGCACGTCGGCAGCGGGGAGGATGCCGGCCTCGCCCGAGTAGCCGCGGGGTTCGACGAAGTTCACACCCGGTGTTCCGGATTCAAAGTGAAGGTGCTGATCGAGATTACGGCCGGGCAGGGGACGACACTCGGGTACAAGTTCGACCACGTGGCCGCGATAAGGAAGCGGCTAGCCGATGCGGATCGAGTCGGCGTCTGCTTCGACACCTGTCACGCGTTCGCCGCCGGATATCCGCTCTGGCCCGAAGCGGAATACGACGCCACCTTCCAGAAATTCGACGAAACAATCGGGCTCAACCACCTCAAGGCTTTCCACGTGAACGACAGCGTGAAGGGGTTGGGCAGCCGGGTGGACCGTCACGCCGGGATCGGGTTGGGTCAGATTCCCGAGGCGACGTTTGCCCGCCTGGTGAACGATAAGCGGTTCGCCAAGCACCCGATGATTTTAGAGACGCCGAAGGAAGCGGCCGACGGCACGCCGATGGACCCGGTGAATCTCGGTAAGTTGCGGGAATTTTGCCGGGGATGACGGCCGATTGCGTCGTTCTGGACGAGTCGAATGGGTCCGGGAATCGCCCCGGTCGAATTCGCGGCCGATGACACTTTTGTCGGAAACCCCCGTCCAATTGCGACTCGGTCGGGGGGCGGTGCCGCGACGATGAGGCAGGACGCCCACCCCATGCGTTCCGCTCCCGCGGCGAATCGTGGTGCCCGCCGGCGTTCCCCCAACGTCCCGCGGCCCGGGCCGCCCCCCGACCTCGACCGCCCTTGATTTCGGGCCACATCTGCCGTAATCCAACACCGATTTGTCCCGACCACCCACCGCCGAGCAACCGCATGACGACGCCGTCGATCCGCTCCGTTCGTTCCCGGGAAATCCTGGACAGCCGGGGCAACCCGACCATTGAAGTGGACGTGATCCTCTCTTGTGGCACGCTCGGCCGGGCCGCCGTGCCCAGCGGAGCCAGCACGGGGGCACACGAGGCGGTCGAGTTGCGTGACGGCGACAAGATGCGGTACGCCAAGATGGGGACGCTCAAGGCAGTCGAAAACGTTCATACCGTCATCGCACCAGCTCTGGCGGGGATGAATCCGTTCGACCAGGTGGCGATTGACCGGAAGATGCTGTCACTGGACGGCACGCCGAACAAAGCCAAGCTCGGGGCGAATGCGATTCTAGGGGTTTCGCTGGCGGTGGCTCATGCCGCGGCCAAAGTCGCCGAACTACCGCTGTATCGGTACGTAGGTGGCACCGGGGCGAACGTACTGCCCATCCCGATGATGA
The DNA here is from genome assembly GCA_036493815.1 of Fimbriiglobus sp. GTDB lineage: Bacteria > Planctomycetota > Planctomycetia > Gemmatales > Gemmataceae > DASXPC01. Next base: position 12,168 of record DASXPC010000056.1, read on the forward strand.
ACGTCATTAACGGCGGCAAACACGCGGACAACACGATCGACTTCCAGGAGTTCATGATCCTGCCCGTCGGTGCGACGAGTTTCCGCGAAGGATTGCGGATGGGGGCCGAGATATTTCATGCTCTAAAAAAAGTTCTGCACGACAAGGGCCTCTCAACGTCCGTCGGCGACGAAGGCGGCTTCGCCCCGAACCTCGCGACTGCCGACGAGGCCCTGACCGTGCTCTCTACTGCGGTCGAGAAGGCCGGGTACTCACTCAACGACCAGGTCCAATTCACGCTCGACCCCGCGACGACGGAGTTGTTCGAGGAGGCCAAGCTCAAGGGGAAGACCGGCTACTGCTTCTTCAAGAGCGACCCGAAGAAGATCGTTTCGAGCGACGAGATGATTGACCTCTGGGCCGGGCTGTGCGCGAAGTACCCGATCCGCTCGATCGAAGACGGGCTGGCCGAGGACGACTGGGCCGGGTGGAAAAAGCTCACCGCGAAGCTGGGATCCAAGATCCAGCTCGTCGGCGACGACCTGTTCGTGACCAACACCGATCGGCTGAAGAAGGGCATCGCCGAGCAGTGCGCGAACAGCATTCTGGTGAAGGTGAACCAGATCGGCACGCTGACCGAAACGCTCGAAGCCGTCGACCTGGCGAAGCGGAACAAGTTCACCGCGGTGATGAGCCACCGCAGCGGCGAAACGGAAGACACGACCATCGCCGATCTGGCGGTGGCGACGAACTGCGGGCAGATCAAGACGGGCAGTGCGAGCCGGACCGACCGGATCGCCAAGTACAATCAATTGCTGCGGATCGAAGAAGACCTCGGGTCGGCGGCGGTGTACGGGGCCGAATTGCGGAAATAACGAACGGGAAACCCCATGCCGACTTTTCTTTCCGACCCGAGCCCCGCGTTTACCTTCGTTCTTCTGCTCGTCGCCGTCATTGCGATCGGCGTTTGGTACCGGTTCCGCGACAAGACGAGCCGGAACCGGATGATCGCCATTCTGATCGTGGTCGGAGCGCTATTGGTCATTGGTCAGGCGTTCGACAGTCCGCGCGAAATAGCGGAGAAGAAAGTCCAGGCCATGGTCGCGGCCGCGACGAAAAGTGACCCCGATGCGTTTCTGAAAAACGTATCCGATTCGTTCGTGGCCTACGGGGCGAACAAGGCGAAACTCCGTACGTCCCCGGCATGGGATCTGATTAAACAGTACAAGGCGGAAGTTATCGCTTATGACTTCCCGCGCAACTTGTACAAGGAGATTTCCCCGAACGAAATCGAAATCGCATTTACGGCCAAGGCGAAGGCGGAAAGCGGATTCCAGATGAGGTACTGTCTCTCCCGGTTCGTCAAGGACCCGGACGGCGAATGGCGGATGAAGGGGATCAAATTTTACAACATGGCCGAAGGCGGCATGAACCGCGAAGATCCCATCCCCGGGTTCCCGTGACCCATGGCCGCTTTGTTTCACGTCCGCGGCGTCGAGGTGGTCGACACGTTCGCCGAGGCGTTCCCGATGACCGCGTGCGCCCTTGTGGTAACCGCGGAAACGATCGAGTGGGCGCGAATTGCCGGCACGGCCGCGACGGGATATGCGGCGAGCGTCATCGGATGCGATGCCGAGGCGGGTATTGACGCCGAGTTGTCACCGGGTCAATCGCCGGACGGCCGGCCGGGGGTCCGGATTCTTTTCTTCGCCTTCAACCGCGATTCGCTGGAAAAAGCCGTCGTCAACCGCGTGGCTCAGTGCGTTCTCACCTGCGCGACGACGGCCGTGTATGGCGGACTCGAAATCACCGAAAAAGCGATCCGCGTTGGCGGCAACCTCCGCTATTTCGGCGACGGCTGGCAAATCAGCAAAGTGATTGGCGACTGCCGATACTGGCGGATTCCGACCATGGACGGCGAATTCCTGGTCGTGGACAAAGCCGGCACGACGAAAGGCGTGGCCGGCGGAAATCTGATAATCCTTGCGGAAACACAGGCCGCTGCACTCAACGGAGCGATGGCCGCAGCCAAGGCTGCCCGGGCCGTTTCCGGCGTCATTCTCCCATTCCCCGGCGGCGTCGTGCGGTCCGGAAGCAAAGTGGGCAGTAAATACAAAGCCTTGAAAGCGAGTACCAACGAGGCGTTCTGCCCGACCCTCCGCGGCGTCGTGCCGGGCGAAATACCCGATGGGGTGAACGCGGCCTACGAAATCGTGATCGACGGTTTGATCATCGAAATGGTTTCCACCGCCATGCGAGCCGGGCTTCACGCCGCATGCCGAATACCCGGGGTCAAACGAATCACGGCCGGGAACTTCGGAGGCAAACTTGGTCCGCACCACTTCTTTCTTCGCGACCTCCTTGGCGATCCTGAAGGGTAAGCAACGGGAATACGAATGGCACTCTCCCTCACCCGCCGAGATTCGTCGCCGATCCCGGTCGAAGTCTTCGGGCTGACGCCGGATAAACTGGTCGGTCGCAATGCAAACGAGATTTCCAGGATCAAGGTCCTACACGGGAATCGGGAGGAGATGGTCGGGGATCACTTCCTGGCAACGGGGACGTTGGATGCCGACCCGGTCGTCTACTTCACCGGTGATTGTTCGGCGGTGAAGGGGATCGGGGCCGGGATGGCGGGTGGTTTTGTCGTCGCGAATGGGCCGGTGGGGATGCACGCCGGGGCGAGAATGTCCGGCGGTCGGTTGGTGTTAACCGATGCCAGCGATTGGCTCGGGGCGGAGATGACGGGCGGTTCGATCCAGGTACGGGGCAATGCCGGAAATCAGGCCGGGGCCGCGTACCGAGGGAGCCGGAAAGGGATGCGTGGCGGCCGCATTCAGATCGACGGCACGGCCGGTGATGAACTCGGTTTGCTCATGCGACGCGGGCGGATTTCGGTCGGCGGCGCGGTCGGCGAATTCTGCGGGGCGTCCATGATTGCCGGGACGATCCTCGTGGCCGGGGGCGTCGGCCCGCGGTGCGGGGCCGGGATGAAACGGGGAACGATTGTCGCATTCGGCAAGGAACCGGACCTTCCGCCCGGATTCCGTTACGCCTGCGAATACACTCCGGCCTTCGCGAGAATACTAGACCGGGACGGCGAAGCGTCCGATTGGGGCAAAGACTTGACCGTGTCTTCAGTCCGCCTCTTTCGCGGCGACCTCACCACCGGCGGCCGGGGCGAAATCTGGCACGTGCCGTCGTCCGGTTAGTCGCAAATCTATGCAGGTTATTTCGGCTGCAGCGTCTCCAGCCACGACTTCGGCAACACGATCGCCCGGCCTCGGGTGGCGGTGAGTTCTTGCCGCAAAACGGCAATGGAGGCGGCGCCGGTGCCGCGAACCGCGGCGGCGATGCCGCCGACGTAGCCGGCACTGACGGCCGGCCCCGCGACCCTTTTCCCGTTCACCTCGATCGTGCCACGTGCCAGCAAATCGGGTTTCGTCCGCAGGTCCATACCCGCACCGGCCCCGGTGAGGGCAAGGCCGGGTTCTTCACAGCCAACGGTCAGCGCGATTTGGGAATCGCCCGGAATCCCGACGCCGGCATCCGTCGGGGCAAAGGTCGAGAACATTACCCGACCCTTCGCCGCCGTGGCCACGTCGGCGGCTTCGACCACCAACCGCGGATAGATCTCGGCCTTCACTTTCCGGGCGCGAATCACTTTCAAGGCGGGAATGCCGTACTCGACGCGAACGACGTATCGGCCCTCCGTCGGAATCGTGGCGTCCAGAGTCAATTCGTAGACGCCGGACGTTAGAGCTTTGTAAAGCCGCACCGGCTCCGCTGCCGTGTGGGCCACTTCGACCAATTCGTCGGTTGCGGCTTTGGTGCCGGACGGGTCGATTTGCTTCAGCAACGTCAGACGAAATCGAATGTTCGGTTCGAACAGGCTGAGGTCCGGATCCTGCGGCTCGCGCCACTGCAGTGAGAACCGGACTTTGGCCCCGGCCGGCAGGATGTCCGTTTTCTTTCCGCCGGGTGCGCGGAGGGAAAGGAAGTTGAGTTCCGGGGTCCAGGTGCCGGCGGGAAGTTTCGCGCCGGGAGCGGCGAATTCCATGACGCCGTTGCCGTCGGCGTCGCGGGCCGGGCCGGACCAGACGGAGCCGACCGCCCCGCTCGCCGCCTGAATCCAGATCGGCGGCAGCGTGGTGGGGCCGGGATGAATCGCGGACGAAACCACAGGCGGTACGAACCGCTCTTCGAGAATCGGCTGCAGCGGGTTCAATCCGTCGTTGGCCTGGCCGGCGTCCCAAGCCAGAGTGTTGATAATGACCGCCGCTCCGGCCAGGTTGTCGAGGGCTTTCTTCATCGCCGTCAACCGGGCGAACGCGGCTTGAAAAGCCACCTGTTCCGCGTCGAGTTTTTTGACCGCGGCCAGTGCGTCGGCCCGCCGCTTGATGCTCTTTGGGTTGTCGCTCACGTCCTCGGCGGCGGACGTGTACTCGGTCATTACGGATTTCCGTCGTTCGATAAACTTGACATTCTCGTAGGTGAATCGGTCGACTTTCGAGCGAAGCCCTTCGGACAGGCCCGTTTCACCGGTCGATTCCCGGGCGACGGTCAGGAGTTGATGAAACGCGGCGGGGTCGAGGCGGATGAGGACGAAGGTGGCGTCCGGTGCGGTGGCATAAGCGGCCACGGCGGCGGCCAGACCCGCCCCCGCGTCCCGGGCATTCGCCGGGGACGGTAGACCGAACGGATTGATTTCCGCCGTCATGTCGATTCGAGTGGTCGATTGAGGCAGCAACCGCCCCCTGATCGCATCCAGATTGGGGAACTCCGTTCCCAGCACAACGACTTTTGAACCGGCCCCGCGGTATCCCAGGTTGTGAAGGGCTTTGACGTTCGCTTGCCGCAACCAATCCGCCAGGGGGGCGGTCGATTCCGAATATGGTTCTGACGTTTCGGCCGATGCTCGTTGGGCTCGGATCTGGCGGATATCCGGAATCCCGGCTATTGCCTCCACGTCCTTGTCCGTGTCGACACGAACCGACACGATGTTTCCGGAGATACCCTCGATCATGGCGGTCGGGGCGACGAACCGGAGGTGGTCCCGCAGGTCTTTCGAGCTGCCGTCGAGCGGTTTGGCCAGAACGAGGTCGAGCCGGATTGCCGGGCCGGGAACGGCCATGACGAACCGTGCATCCGCGGTGATCTTTCCCGGTTTCGGCTCGGGGGGAAGCACGGCCGTCGTATCCGGCGCGTCGGGCAACACTTCAATGATCCGGATGGGCAGCACGGCTCGGAAGGGTAAGTCGGCGTGGTCGGTGGGGATGGCCGGAAGGAACCAACCGGTCGGAAGTCGGCGAAGGTCTTTCAAAAGCGTCGGAACGACCCGGGCAGGAATTGCCCCACGAATTTGGGTGAACCGGGCGTGATCGTATCCGACATTCTCGCGGAACCCGAGTAAGGCCAGTCGGGCGACGGATTGCTCGTGAAGCAGGCGCTGTTCGGTGAGCTGCAAATTCGCCGAGAGGGTCAGTCGAACCTGGACGGGTTTCGAACCGTCTTCCTGCAGCTTGTACCCGCTCGGGGCGAGCAGCACGGTCATGACGCGGGGGTCTTCGAGCAATTTGGACGCCGAGGCACTCGGTACGGTACCCTCGATCGATTCGGTCGAGGGGTCGAATTGTGCGAGATTCCCCGCTTCGGGATCGGTCGGCCGGTATCCCGCCGCGGCCAGGTTTTTTTCCATCTCCCGGTACTGGATAATGCGCCCGTCCCGGTCCGCCCGGATACGGTAACGGATCGTGGCGGCAAAAGTCGGCGGCGCCGCGGGGCCTTTGACCTGACCCGAACTGTCCGCCGCGACGAATAAACCGAGGCCGAGCACAAGGGTCCGGCAGGCGAAAAGCGAAAGGCGGGGCCTCATGGCGGTCCTCGCGGCGGGGGCAATAGTGGAACCCACTCCGTCAGCATGATAACGAGAGTCGGGGTTGCCAAGCGGTTTCCGGCAAGTATGCCTGCCGGTCGGGGGCGTCGCCGGACCGGCGGGGCCGAACAGGCGGATTACGCGGGCAGGCCGTACCGGTCGGGGAGGTTGTAATGAAGGCGGTGTACGCGACGGCGGTGGTCACTGGGGCTTCCACCGGCATCGGGCGGGCCTTGGCCGTCGCCCTCGCCGCGGACGGCGTAAAGGTCGGGGTGACGGCCCGGCGGAAGAATCTGCTCGACGAATTGGTTGCGGACGTGCGCGAAGGGGGAGGCGTGCTGGTCGCGGAGCCGGCCGACGTGACCGACCGGGCCGGGCTGGCGGCAGCGATCCGGAAACTGGAGGACGCGAATGGACCGACCGAACTCCTGATCGCCAATGCGGGGATCGGACTGCCGAGCGAGGTCGGTCCGCAACACGTCGCCCACGTCGAACGGATGAACGCGGTGAATTTCCTCGGGGTGGTCCACGCGTTCGACGCGGTGTTGCCCGCCATGCGGGACAGGGGCCGGGGGCACTTGGTAGCCACGTCGAGCCTGTCCGCCTACAAGGGCATGCCCGGGTTCACCGGATACACGGCCTCGAAAGCGGCGGTCAACAGTTATTGCGAAGGTCTGCGGATCGAACTCCGCAAATCGGGCGTCGCCGTCACCACCATTTGCCCCGGGTTCATCGACACTCCGATGACGGAGGTCAACAACTTCAAAATGCCGTTTCTGATGTCCGCGGACGAGGCGGCCCGGCGGATCCTGAGGGCGATCCGCCGCGGGAAAAAAGTGTACGACTTTCCTTGGCAAACGCGGCTCATGATGCAGGGGGCGAAATGGGCCCCCGATTGGCTCATCGCGCGAATGGCGGTCTTGAAACCGCCGAAGGCGGAGTAAAGCCTGCTACTTGACTTTCCCGCCCGGCAAGTTCCCCATGTTATGGAACAGGCGGACGAGCGAGTTCATGAGCTTCTTGAAGTCCCCTTCGTGGAGGCTTTCGTTCGGGGCGTGGGCATTACTGGCCGGGTCTTCGATGCCGACGAGTAGTGCCGGGGCCTGGTTGAACAGCTCGGCTAAGGGGCCGACGAAGCCGATGCTGCCGCCGGAGCCGATTGCGACCGGGTCTTTATCGAACCCGGCTCGCATGGCGCCGAGCGCGGCCTCGAATGCCGGACCATTCGGGTCGGTCATCCACCAGTTGCACGGGGCCCCGAGCGGAGTGACTTTGACTTCGACGCCCCACGGGGTGTCGGCCGAAAGGAACGCCTGCAGTTGGGCCGCCGTCTGCACCGGGTCCATGTCCGGCACGATCCGGCACGAGACGATTGCACTCGCCTTCGGCAGCACCTGGTTCGACGCCCCCTTGATGCTCGATGCCTCCTGAGCGATCACCGTCACCGCCGGCCGACGCCAAGTCTGCTCGTACGGCGTCAGCCCCTCTTCCATCGCGAATCGGGCCGTCGGCACCACGCCCACTTCCTTGCGGAACTTCGCGTCGTCCCACGGCAGCTTGCGGAACGCCGCCCGTTCCTTTTCCGTCAACGGCCGCACCCGGTCGTAAAACCCGGGAATCTTCAGCGGCCCGTTCCCCCAGTAAAGCCGGCCGAGCACGGCGTTCAACGCGATCGCCGCGTCGGGCAATGCCCCGCCCGCCATGCCGCTGTGCACCGGCATCGTTGCACTCGTTACCTCGACCAATACGGCTACGATGCCCCGCAGTGAATACGTAATGCTCGGCAGCCCGACCTCGATGTTCTCCGTGTCGCAGACCACGATCGCGTCCGACGCGATCTTGTTCTTGTGCACCTCGAAGAACCGCATCAGGTTTTTCGAGCCGACCTCTTCTTCGCCCTCGACGACCATCTTGACGTTGCACGGGAGTTGGTTGGACGTCTTCCGATAGGCGGCGACGGCCCCGAGGAACGCGGCGATGGCACCCTTGTCGTCGGCCGCGCCCCGGCCGAACAGCCGACCGTCTCGCCGGGTAAGCTTCCACGGGTCGCTCTTCCACTGCTCCACGAAATTCACCGGCTGCACGTCGTGGTGCGCGTACAGAAACAGCGTCGGCTTACCCGGCGCGTCCAGCCATTCCCCGTACGCGTAGGGGTACGAATTCCCCACTTTGAGCGTTTCGACGTTGTGCAGCCCGGCCTCCCGCATCAGGTCGCACGTCATCGTCGCGGTCCGAGCGATCTCCGGCTCGTGCTCTCCGTCGGTCGATATGCTCTGGATCGCCACGAGCTCCGCCAGCCCGCGGACGATGTCTTCGTGGTGCTTCGGCAGCCAATCGAGTGCGGCCTGCATGAGTGTCTCCTCGTGGCACTTCGGGAACGCTTAATGTACCCCGCCAAGTGGAGAGGGTAAACCCGTGTGCGGTCGGTTATACTCCGATCCTCCTTCCGCACCGGAGCAATCCCATGAAGCGACTGGCTGTTCTTGGCGTATTTCTGACCGCGCCGTTCCTTTCGGCCGCCGACGCGACCGCCGACGTGCGAAACGTCCTCGCCGATCAGGTGGCCGCGTGGAACAAAGGCGACGTCGAGGGCTACATGAAAGGCTACTGGCGGAGCGACGACCTCACCTTCTACTCCGGCGGCTCGGCCACGAAGGGGTGGAAGCAGACGCTCGAACGGTACAAGAAAAACTACACCGTGGGCGGGAAGAAAATGGGCACGCTCGCGTTCTCCGACCTGGACGTGACGCTCATTTCGGAAACTGCCGCCTTGGTGCGCGGCAAGTGGAAATTGACCGGCCTCAGTGAACCGTCTGGCGGACTCTTCACGCTCGTGGTGAAGAAACTCCCCGAAGGCTGGCGGATCGTGCACGACCATACGTCGAAGTAGGTTAGCCGCGACGCGGAATCTTCGGAATCGAGCGAGTTTTTTGAGACTTCTCGCCGGACGCGACAACTTCAGGCTGCCTGTTTACTGGGTAATAGAGTGTGCGGCTTCCGAGATTGGGCGTCCGCGTTTTGTTCTTGGGTGATTCGCCGGTGATGCCAGCGGCCCAGAGCCAGGACGAGAAAC
>DASXPC010000057.1:0-13786 GCA_036493815.1 Fimbriiglobus sp.
GTGACACCGGCACACCGGTGGACGACAACGACTACGCCTGCCCGTTCCCGTTCACCGGCAAGCTCGAAAAACTGACCGTCAAAATCGGCCCGAGCCAGATGCTGCCCGCAGAAAATAAAGCGGTCCAGGAAAAAGCCGGCAAGCGGGACTGATTGAGCCATCCGGGGTGAGACTCGTTCGGGAGTCTCACCCCGGCCCCTTATTCGTTATCCCCAAATAGAAATACTCGCACTCGTCAGTGTCAGGGTGCTCCGGTTGCCGGAGGAGGCGATTATCGGACCTTCGTTTTTTTCTGTTGAGGTTCAGTCGGCCTGCGCCATTAGGATGTCGTCATAATTGGAGACTCAGTTTCGATCCTAGCCGCACCATGTCGGATGATTTCAAAACGCTTCTGGAGCGGGCTACCGCGTCCGACCCGGCAGCGGTAGGCGAATTGTTCTCAGTCGAGGAGCAAAAGCTGCCGGAGCAGGGCGGATCACAAGGGTTCGCGGCCTGCCCCGAGGAATTCGTCGAGGTTCGGCCTTCCGCCGGTCATCCAGGCAGCTTCAAAACGGTCACACGTCCGATCGATCATCCTCGCCTCGGCCGCAGATACCGGGGACGCCGTGAGCGGGCTATTCATGGGTCGGTTCGCTGTTCCAGATGATGCGAATCGTCTCAAGTTTCCGGGCGACCGACCGCCGCGAGCAACCGAGTCGCTCCGCGATCTCGTCGTTGGTCAGGCCTTCCATTTTCCAGACGGCCACCTTGCGCAACGATTCATCGTCAAGAAGGCCGAGGAGCCGCTCGTACTCCTCCGCCACCTGGGCTGCGAATTCCGGCGACGGTTCGTTTCTCACGACCTGTTCGATCCCCGCCTCGGGTCGGCCGTATCTTACCGTTAACATCCCCGATTCGCCCTGAAGTGTGCCACTCCCCTGCGAGTGTCAAGAAACTAACACGGGAGCAGTCCATGCAAGCGAATTCGGAAGTCATCGCCTCCGACCGATTGGAAGCGTTAGATCGTCGGCAGCGCCGAACGACGCGATGGCTGCTCGCACTCGGAGTTGTCGTCATCCTTCAAGCCGCGGTAATCGCCTACTTGGCGCGATCGCGCAATTCCCACATGGGTTACGTTTCCCAGCAGTTTTGCACCGTTCGCCCCGGGAAAGGTGCAGCGAATAGTGCAGCGACTCTGTAACGGAACTCTCGGTTCGTGAAGACAAGACGCCCGACATTGCCGAGCGGCTTGCTGCCCGACGATCCGTTCGGATCGAGCAATGAGGTTCGGAATCTGTGCCGTCTGGTCCCGAAGTGTTCGGATGACGAACCGCTTAAGCCACGGGATTCCATGTCGTCGGGATGTTTCCCTTGCCGATAGGACCGTCGCTTACGGGTCGCCGGCCGGGGCGGCGTCGAGTGCCCTAGACTTCGCCCTGACACAGGTGTTCGACGTATCGTTCGACAAGCCGACGGTGAAGGGGGCGAAGTTGACGGCCGAGGCCCGGGTGATCGGATTCCTCCGTTGCCACAAGCTCGGGTCGGCCGAACAGTCCGGGGCGGTCACCGTAACGGGGGGCGGAATCCCGCCCTTGTCGGTCGATTTGCAAGAAGTGAAAAGGAAGGTGGGGAAGCCGGCTGTCACGACGACCCCCCACCCCCTCTAGCAGCACGGTCGCCCGGGCCACCAGTCTCGAGTGGTCAGGGCGACTGGGCCGGGACCGGGAACTTCCGGTCGAGGTCGAGGTTAAGTTCCAGGACGTTGACGAGCGGTTCGCCGACGAGGCCGGAGAGCGGGGTGAATGACTGGGCCCGGACCAGATCGGCGATTTCCCGCTTCACCCGGTCCACGTCGGCGGGCGTGGCGGCCCGCTTCTTCGCCACACGATCGAGTTGGTAAACCGAGAGCGCGTTGCGGAGGGTGATGTGCGGGTCGAGGCCCGACCCGGACGCGGCCACCATGTCCGCGACGACGGGTTCCAAGTCGGCGGCCTTGTCGGCGTTGGCCGGGTCGGACAGCCAGAGGTCGAAGAAGTTGGACTGAATCGCCTGGTCGGTCGACACCGGTTCGATTCTTTTATCGACCGACCCGTCCGCCTTCTTCGTCTCGACCACGCCCGGGAATTTCCCGGGGTGGACCTTCGCGAAACTCGCGAAGAACGGCCCGACCAGGTCTTCCGGCTTCGGGTCGTCCGACTTGTCCGGGTTCGCTTTCTTCCAGTCCTCGATTACGTCCGGGTGGTCCTTCGCCCATTGCCGGATGAATTGTCCTTGCAGGCCGTACTTGTCGTCGGCGAAGTCGGTCCTGGCCCAGTTCGGGGCGGCGACGGACGAGTCGGCCGCCCACTCGGCGGCCCGGTCCGGCTTGGCCGCGAACCAGGCTTCGATGTCCTGCTGTGGAGTGCGGCCCCCCGCGGCCGAGCGGCTCCCGGCCTTGTAGGCGATGATCGGCCCGAGCTGTTGACAGGCCCGGTCCCGGAGCTTCGGGTTGTTCGCCCCCCAGTTCGACCCGCTCGCGGCGGCACCGTTATAGTCCGCCGCCGACGGCCGGGGTTGGAAGTACTCGTCCGCCCCGAACTTCTGGGCGATCAGTCGGGACCCGCGGACCGAACCGTTGTCCTCGACCAAACTGCCCGTCGTCCCCGAGGGGGACAGGACCCGGCCGATGCCGGCGAGGACGGCCGGGTAGGCCACGCAACAGACGGCCAATGTCAGGATCAGAAACGTCGCGTTCGCTCGGATCGTCTTCACGGTCAACTCCTTGTCTCGGTCGATGTTGTTCGCGGTCACACCATTCCCAGGCCGGCCAGGACCAGATCGATGGCCTTGATCCCGACGAACGGGACGATCACCCCGCCGAGCCCCCAGACGAGGAGGTTGCGGCGGAGCAGTACGTCCGCCCCGACCGGCCGGTACCGAACGCCCTTGAGGGCGATCGGAATCAACATCGGAATGATGATCGCGTTGAAGATCACGGCCGAGAGGATCGCCGAGGTCGGCGACGTCAGGGCCATGAAGTCGAGCTTCTTGAGCCAGGGCAGCGTCCCGGCGAACAAGGCCGGGACGATGGCGAAGTACTTCGCGAGGTCGTTGGCGATCGAGAACGTCGTCAGCGCCCCGCGGGTCATCAATAGTTGCTTGCCGATCTCGACGACTTCGATGAGCTTGGTCGGGTCGCTGTCGAGGTCGACCATATTGCCGGCTTCCTTCGCCGCCTGGGTGCCGGAGTTCATGGCGACGCCGAGGTCGGCCTGGGCGAGGGCGGGGGCGTCGTTGGTGCCGTCGCCCATCATCGCGACCAGTCGCCCGCCGTGCTGCTCCTTGCGGATGTAGTCGAGCTTCGCCTCGGGCGTCGCCTCGGCGATGTAGTCGTCCACACCCGCTTGTTCCGCGATGCTCTTGGCGGTCAGCGGGTTGTCGCCGGTCACCATGACGGTGCGGATGCCCATCTTCCGCAGCCGCTCGAACCGCTCGCGGATGCCGGGCTTCAACACGTCTTCCAGGACGACGAGGCCGACGATTCGGTTCTCCTCGGCGATGAGGAGCGGTGTCATCCCTTGGCTCGCGACGGCGTTGACCTGCTCGTCCAGGAGCCGGGGGGGCGTCCCGCCGAGGGACATCACGTACCTGACGACCGCGTCGGATGCCCCCTTCCGAATCCGTCGGCCGTCGGGCAGGTCGACCCCGCTCATCCGCGTCTGGGCGGTGAACGGGACGAAGTGGCTGCCCGGTGGCGGGACGGCCGGCGTTCCCCCGGGCTGGCGGCGGTACAACTCGACGATGCTCTTCCCCTCCGGCGTCTCGTCCGCCGCGCTGGACAGGGCCGCCAGCCGGCCCACTTCCGTCGCGGCCAGGTCCCCCAGCGGCAGGAACTTCGTCGCCTGCCGGTTCCCGATCGTGATCGTCCCGGTCTTGTCGAGCAGGAGCGTGTCTACGTCCCCGGCCACTTCGACCGCCTTGCCGCTCTTGGCGATCAGGTTCGCCCTCAGGGCTCGGTCCATCCCTGCGATGCCGATGGCGGCGAGTAAGGCGCCGATCGTGGTCGGAATGAGACACACGAGCAGGGCGACCAGGGTTGGGATGTCGGTCCCGAGGCTCTTGAGGTCCTTCGCCCCGAGGAACTGGCCCATGTAGTCCTCGGCGTGGGCGGCCATCGGCCACAGGGCCGCGGTCACGATCAGGAAGATGAGCGTGAACGCCGAGAGGACGAGCGAGAGGGCGATTTCGTTCGGCGTCCGCTGCCGGGCGGCCCCTTCGACGAGGGCGATCATCCGGTCGAGAAAGGACTGGCCGGCCGCGGCGGTCATTCGGACGAGGATGCGGTCTGACAGGACCCGCGTCCCGCCGGTGACGCCCGACCGGTCCCCGCCCGCCTCGCGGACGACGGGGGCCGACTCGCCGGTGATGGCCGATTCGTCGATCGACGCGATCCCCTCGACGATCTCCCCGTCGCCGGGGACGACCTCGGCGGCTTCGACGATGACCAAGTCGCCGGACCGGAGTTGCGTGGACGGGACGGTTTCGAGGAACTCCTTCGGCTCCCGCAGCCAGGCGGCGAGGGTGTCTTGCGGCACGTCGTCGGTGTGAACGAGCTTGAGCCGCAAGGCCGGCGTGGCCTGGCGGGTCTTCCGCAACGCGTCGGCCTGGGCCTTCCCCCGGGCCTCGGCGAGGGCTTCCGCGAAATTCGCGAACAGGACGGTCAGGAGCAGGCAGACGTCGAGCGCGACCAGGTACCCGAGCGTCGCCCGGGTCGAGGCGGGGTCGACGACCTTGTAGACCGTGTAGACGATCGACAGGATCGTCCCGACCTCGACCACGAACATGACCGGATTCTTCCACAGGAGGTCCGGCCGGAGCATGGCGAAGGCGCGGACCGCGGCCGCCCGGACCAGGTCCGGGGCGAACAGCCCCAGTCGTCGGCTCCGCCGGCGGGCCTCCTTGCCGGACTCGGGCGCGGAACCGGCCGGCGCGGCGTTCGGGATCGGGGGGGCGGTCGTGGTCATCGGAGTTCAATCCTGTCGAGTCGGTGCGAAGGTCCGTTACCGGCCGAACGGCATCGGTCCGTAATGCTCGGCGATGGGGCCGAGCGCCGCGGCCGGGAGGAACATCAACGCACCGACCAGGACGATGGTTCCCAACAGCACGAACCCGAACGTGACCGTGTCGGTCCGTAGCGTCCCGGTCGTGAACGGCACCCTCTTCTTCTGGGCGAGGCTCGCCGCGAACGCGATCGGGGCGATGATCGGGATGAATCGGGCGAACACCATGACCAGGCCGGTGGCGACGTCCCAGTGCGGGGCGTACGACGCCGGGGTCGACGGGTTCGCCTTCGGGTCGTGGAACCCGTAGGTGTCGCCAAGGCCCTCGAACCCCGAGCCGTTGTTGGCGCTCGCCGAGCTGAACTCGTACAGGATCTCGCTGAACCCGTGCGGCCCGGGGTTGTTGGTCGCCTGCTTCCCCCAATCGAGGGCGGCGAAGAGCCCGGTCGGCCCGAGGATCAACAGGGGGTGGGCGAGCAAGGCGAGCATGGCGAGTTTCATCTCCCGGGCCTCGACCTTCTTGCCGAGGTACTCCGGCGTCCGGCCGACCATGAGCCCGGCGAGGAACACGGCGGTGACGAGATAGACGAGCAGGTTGATGAGGCCGACGCCGACGCCGCCGAAGAAGCAGTTGAGCCACATTCCGGTGAGCGGGGTAAGGCCCGCGTTCGGGTTGAGACTGTCGTGCATGCAGTTCACCGACCCGTTCGACGTGACGGTGGTACACGCCGCCCACGTCGGCCCGGCGCTCGGCCCGAACCGGAGTTCCTTGCCTTCGAGGTTGCCGAGGTTGGTGGAATCGACCGGCAGTGCGGCCAGCGGCGGGATCACCTTCTCGTCCGCCCCTTCCACCTTCACCCGCACCTCCGGTTGTGCCCCGAGGGCCGGGTTGGGTTGCAGGGAGTCGTGGCAGATCGCCCAGGCGGCGAACGCGGCGAGGCCGAGGAGGGAGAGGACGAAAATAACGGCCGCGTGCCGCACGTTCCCGATCATCCGGCCGAACATCACGAGGCAGGCCATCGGGATCAGGATGATGCAGACGCACTCGACGACGTTCGTCCACGACGTCGGGTTCTCGAACGGGTGGGACGAGTTCGGGCCGAAGAACCCGCCGCCGTTGGTGCCGAGTTGCTTGATCGCGACGATCGCCGCGACCGGCCCGCGGGCGATGGCTTGCGGCTTGGCCACGTCTTTCCCGTCGACCGTGTCCGTGCCCATGACGCCAGGCTGGACGGTCTTCGCCGCCGCATTCCCCTCGAACGTCATAGGCACCCCCCCCGTCATCAGGAGGACGGCGACGATCACGCTCAGCGGCAAAAGCAGGTAGGCCACCCCCCGCCAGACGTCGAGGAAGTAGTTCCCGAGGTGGGCATCCCCCCGGAGGCCGCGGACGACGGCCAAGAGGGCCGCCAGTCCGATCGCCGGGGTGACGAACTGCTTGAACAGGATGGCGAAGACCTGGCTCCCGTAGCTCAGGTGTACCTCGCCGGAGTAGTGCTGCAGGTTCGTGTTCGTCAGGAACGAGCAGGCGGTGTTGAAAATCGTGCTCGGGGCGAGCATGCCCTTGTGGTCGGGGTTGAGGAATTCCGGGTGGTACGGCTGCGTGGCCAGGACCATGAAGCCGAACAGGAACAGGAGCGTGTTCGACCCGAGCATCGCGACGCAGTACTGCTTCCACGACTGGTTGCCGGTGAACAGCAGGCGCTCGACGGCGTTGCTCGGTCCCTCTTTGTCCAACACCCGGGACATGTACCGGCCGAGTGGGATCGAAAGACCGGCGGCGAGGCCGATGATCAAAATGGGCAGGAGCCACATGGCAATACTCGGGTTCGAATGAGTCGGAATGTCACACGGGTGGGCTGGTCCGGCACACCCCAGCCGCTAGAACCATTCGGGCCGCAACAGCGCGGCGGTCAGATAGCCGAACAGGAACAGCGTCACGAGTACGGTGATCCAGATCATGGCCGGTCACACCTTTTCGCAGAGGAAAAGAAACGCGTACATGAGTCCCAGAGCGGCCAGGCCGAGCACGACCATGGCCGGAATCCAGACGTCGAGGTCCATGCCAGTCCCTTTCTGATCGCGCTTACGTGCCGAGCGAAAATGCAATACACATGCCACGAGGGATGGATCGCCCTAAGTGCCGATATGATGAAGGAATATGCCGATGGGACTATTACCAGTGGTTTGAACGATTCATGCAATTCGCAACGTATAGTCGTGCAAAATGCCTGAATTGAACCTCCAGAAACTGAATCGTGAGTGTGTCAGGTCGTCGGCATAACTCCCGATTCGAATTTGGGTAAGGGTCGGTAGCGATCGACCATTTGGATCCCGGCATTCCGGTTGCGTCAGACCCACTGTTGAGTTGACAGGATGGCGTCGGAGCCAGATGCCGCCACCGCTCCCACCCGAACAGGCGACGGGCGAACACATCAGTTCGACCTTTACCGCATTCGGTACCCGGGTGGACAGTCAACGGGGCACGACATCCGTGCCCGATCGGACGACGATGATTCGTACAATTCTGGTCGGATTGGACGGGTCCCGCGACGGCGAGCGCGCCGTGGAACAAGGGATTCGCTGGGCGCGGCTGACCGGGGCCGAGTTGACCGGCGTCGGCGTCGTGGACGAACCTACGATTCGTCGACCGGAGCCGGTCGGGGCGTGGGGAGCGACACTGAAAGCACGGCGCGACGAAGCGCTCCTGGCGGATGCCCGAGTCAAGGTCCGCGGATTCGTCGGTCGGTTCGCCGACCGGTGTCGCGCGGCCGGGGTCCACTACCACGAGCGGACGGAAACCGGACTTCCGAGCGAGACAATCCTGACCTTGGCGCCGGACGCCGATCTGACCGTCTTGGGTCGGGAGACCCACTTTCAATTCGAGACGCAGGATGAAGTGGACAAGACCCTGGAAAACGTGCTCCGCGGCAGCGAACACCCGGTCGTGGCCGTCCCCGACGTGGCCGGCGAGGGTCGGCCTGTGATGGTCGCGTACGACGCCAGTCCGGCGGCGGTCCGGGCGCTTGAGTCGTTCGCCGCGTCCGGACTGGACGAAGGCCGGCCGGTCCGGGTCGTCAGCGTCGCCCCGGACGCGGCGACCGCCCGCCGACGGGCCGACGACGCGACCCGATACTTGAACCGGATGAACATCCGAGCCGAATCGGTCCCGCTCGCCGGGCGGAACGCGGCCGACGTGTTGACGGAAACGGTCCGGTCGGAAGGGCCCGCGTTCGTCGTTATGGGCGCATTCGGCGAACCCCGGCGTCTCCGGTTCTTCCACCGGTCGACGACCCGGCATATGTTGCGAGAGGCGAGGGTCCCGTTGTTCCTTCACCCCTGACCGGTGGGGAAGTCCATGAACCTGCTGGTCGTCGACGACGATGCGAGCCTACGGCGGACGCTCCGGACGACGCTGGAGGCCGAGGGACACCGGGTCGCCGAGGCGGCGACCGGCGGCCAAGCCCTCGACGCGGTCCGCTCATCGTCACTCGACCTGGCGTTTCTCGACCTCCGGCTCGGCAAGGACAAAGGGCTCGACGTCCTGCCGGCGCTGCTCGACGCGGCCCCGGGGCTACACGTCGTCATCTTCACGGCGTTCGTCGGCCTCGACACCGCCGTCGAGGCAATGCGGCGGGGGGCGTTCGATTACCTCGCCAAGCCGTTCACCCCGGACCAGGTTCGGGTCGTCCTCGACCGGTCGGCCCTCGTCCGGGGGTTGCGAAACCGGGTCGCGGCGCTGGAAGAGCAAGTCAGATGTCTTGCCCCGGACGTGGAACTCGAGACGAAGGAGCCGGAATTTCGGTCGGTCTTGGAAACGGCCTGGCAGGTTGCCCCGTCCGAGGCGACGGTATTGTTGCGGGGCGAGAGCGGCACGGGCAAAGGCGTGCTCGCCCGGGCGGTCCACGACCGGAGTAAGCGAGCCGGGCGGCCGTTCGTCACCGTCCACTGTCCGAGCTTGTCCGCGGAGTTGCTGGAGAGCGACTTGTTCGGCCACGTCCGCGGGTCGTTCACCGGGGCGGTCCGCGACACGACGGGCAAGGTCGATGCGGCGGCGGGCGGGACCCTGTTCTTGGACGAGGTCGGCGATCTGCCCCTCCCCCTCCAGCCGAAACTCCTCCGTCTCTTGCAGGACAAGGCGTACGAAAGGGTCGGCGAGGCGGTCCCGCGGACGGCCGACGTGCGGATCCTGGCCGCAACCAACCGGGACCTCGACGCGGACGTGAAGGCCGGGCGGTTCCGGGAGGACTTGTACTACCGGTTGAACGTTTTCGACCTGACCCTTCCCCCCCTCCGCCGGCGGCGGAAGGACGTCCTCCCACTCACGACCTTTCTCCTCGCGTTCTTCGCCCGCCAGGCGGGGAAGGTCATCACTGGGTTCACGCCCGAGGCCGAAGTGGCGCTATCGAACCACGCGTGGCCCGGGAACGTGCGGGAACTCCGGAATGCGATCGAACGCGGCGTCATTCTGGCCCGCGGTTCGGTCGTCGGGTTGGAACACCTTCCGGGACAACTCGCGGGAGTGGTCGGCCCCGGGATCGAAGTCGGCGGACTGGTGGCGCTCGACGAACTCGAGGACGAACACATCCGCCGGGTGGTGGCGTTGTCCCCGTCGCTGGACGAAGCGGCCAAGACACTCGGCATCGACCCGAGCACGCTCTACCGGAAGCGGAAGCGGGCGAGCGACCGGACGAACGAATAGCATGTTCCCATGACCCTCCGACTCCGTCTCGCCCTCGCGTTCGGCCCGCTCGCCCTGCTCCTCGCCGTCCTCGGCGTCGTCGGGTACCGAATGCTCGATCGGACCGGGGACCGGATCGACGCGATCCTGCGGGAGAACTACGCCAGTGTCCAGGCGATGTTTCGCCTCAACGAGGCGGCGGAGCGGATCGACGCGTCCTTCCAGTTCGCCCTGTCCGGAAAGGGATCCATCGCCCAGAAGCAATACACCGACAACTGGGCGGCGTTCGAGAAGCACTTCGACATCGAGGCGGGCAACATCACGATCCACCCGGAGGAGGACGGACTCGTCGATCAGTTGAGGCGGTTGAAGGAGGAGTACCGAACCCGCGGGGACCATTTCTTCTCCCGGCCCGACGGGGCGGCCGAGCGGTCCCACGATTACTTCGGTCGACCGGGCGACCCGGGTTTACTCGGGACGTTCAAAGACTTGAAGGACGTCGCGAACGAAATCCTTCGGATCAACCACGTCAACATGGAAAGTGCCCGGGACGACGCCCGGGCGACCGCCCGCACGGCCCTGACCGGGTTCGCGATCAGTCTGGGCGTCGTCGCCCTGCTCATTGCCGGGGCCGCGGGGTATTTGATCCGCACCATCCTCACGCCGATCCGGGCCGTGACGGAGACCGCCCGCGCCGTGGGGATGTCCGGCCAACTCGACCGGCAGGTCCCCGTGTTCGGGCGGGACGAACTCGGCCAGTTGGCCGAGGCGTTCAACGCCATGACCCGCCAACTGCGGGTCTACCGGCAGTCGAACCTCGACCAACTCCTCCGCGCCCAGCGGACCGCCCAGGCGACCATTGATTCGTTCCCCGATCCGGTCCTGGTCCTCGACCCGACCGGCCGGGTGGAACTGGCGAACCCGGCTGCCAAACAAGTGCTCGGGGTTGGTCCGACCATCGACCGGACGGCGCCGGCCTGGCAACCCCCGGAGCCCCTCCGGCCGATCCTCCGGGATGCCGTCCAGGCCCGGCAGGAATTCTCCGCCGATTCGTTCGACCAGGCGGTCACGTTTCGCACGGCCGGCGAGGAGAGGGCCTACTTCCCCCAGGTCCGGTCGATCCGAGACGAGACCGGCGACACCCTCGGGTCCGCGGTCGTGCTCCACGACGTGACCCGCTTCCGAATTCTCGACCAGTTCAAGTCCGATCTGGTCGCGAACGTCAGTCACGAGCTGAAGACTCCGCTTACCTCCGTCCGTCTGGCGGTGCACGTCCTCCTTGAGGAGACGGTAGGTCCACTCACGCCGAAGCAGACGGAATTGCTCGTCGACGCCCGGGACGGCGCCGAACGGCTACTCGGGCTGATCGACCAACTCCTGGCCCTGGCCCGGCTCCAGCGGCCGGAAGGGGACGACCGGCGGACGGTGGAAGACGCCGCCGCCCTCCTCCGCCGGGCGGCCGACGCCATCCGCCCCCGGGCGGGAGATAAGCACGTCGAATTGGTCGTCGACCCGGCGGTCGACTTGCCGCGGGTCCAGGTCGACGCCGACCGGATTGCGATCGCTCTCGACAACGTGTTGACGAATGCCGTGTCGTATACCCCGGCCGGAGGAAAGATCACGCTGTCGGCTGCCCGCACCCCGGACGGACGGGTCGAACTGACCGTCGCCGACACCGGTGTCGGGATTCCTCCCGAGTATCTGCCGCACGTGTTCGAGCGATTCCTTCGCATCCCGGGGCAGAGCGAGCCTTCGAGCACCGGCCTCGGGCTGGCGATCGCCAAGGAGATCGCCGCGGCGCACGGCGGGGATGCCATGTGTGAGAGTAACGTCGGCAAGGGGACGACCGTGCGTCTCGTTCTCCCCCCGGAGGACGGACCGTGACCGACTCCGTCCGCCCGGCCCCCGAACAATTCCTGTCGCTCATCCGCGACCAGCAGCGCGGCCGGCTGAAGGTCTACCTCGGATTCGCCCCGGGCGTCGGCAAGACGTACGAGATGCTCCAGGAAGGCCAGCGGCTGAAACGCCAAGGGGTGGACGTCGTCATTGGGGTCGTCGAGACCCACGGCCGGGCCGAGACGGCGTCGATGATCGGGGACCTGGAGCAAGTCCCCCGCCGACGGATCGAGTACCACGGTGTGGTGCTCGAGGAAATGGACCTCGCCGCCGTCCTCCGCCGCCGGCCGACCGTTGTCCTCGTGGACGAACTCGCCCACACCAACGCCCCGGGGAGCCAGTACCCGAAACGATACCAGGACGCCGAGGCCCTGTTGCGCGAGGGGATTCACGTAATTACGACGTTGAACATCCAGCATCTGGAGAGCCTGTACGACACGATCGAGAAGTTCACTGGGGTGAAGGTGAAGGAGCGGGTGCCGGATTACGTATTGAGTCAGGCGCATCAGGTGGTAAACGTCGACCTGCCGTCCGAGGACTTGCAGGAGCGGCTGCGGGCGGGGAAGGTCTACCCGATCGACCGGGCCGAGTGGGCACTCGGGAACTTCTTTACCGAGCCGAACCTGAACCAGCTCCGCGAGATTGCCCTGGAACAGGTGGCCCACGTCCTGGACCGCCGCCGTCTGGAGAAAGATGCGGCCGCCCAAGCCAACACCTCGGAGCGGGTGATGGTGTGTGTGAGCAGCCGGAGTCCGAACGCGCTCAAGCTAATGCGGAAGGGCGCTCGACTAGCCGATCGATTGGGCGCCCCGTGGTATGCGGTCTATGTTCAGACTCCACAGGAGAGCATGGAGAAGGTGGACGCGGCAACCCAGCGGCGGCTGGCGGATACCCTCACCCTCTCCCGCCACTTGGGCGGCGTCCCGTTCGAGTTCAAGGGGCCGGACCTACCGACGGCTGTAGCGTCATTCGTCCGCGAGTACGGGGTCACGCACGTAGTCATCGGCCGGCCTCGCCGCCGGTGGTTCCGGCCGTCCTTGCTCGACACGTTACTCCGCGCGATTCCCGGCGTCGACGTGGTCGTGGTCGACACGAGGGCATGACTGGGCGAGATATCAGTAGAGGAAGCACCCTTCGGGAAAATGACCCGGAGTCGAGTGGTCCTCGAAATGATCGAATCGAGGGTTCGGTGAGTGATACGCTCGATTTTGAAAAAGTGCTGACGGCGCGAATACGCCATGTCACGGGAGTAGGATCGTGACGACCCATCAACGGGCCCGCCTCCTGGTCTTTTGGGCGATTGCGGGGTTCGTATTCCCCTTATCCATTCTGATCCTTCGCGACACCTTCTGGCGAACCCACCCCCCGTCGTTCGAGGAAGTGGCCACCTTGAAAGAAACGTCGCGGTCGCCCGATTTCCTACGACGTGTTGCTGACGGGATCGCGGTCGCGCACTTGGTTGCGACGGTCGGAATTGGGTGCGTCACCGTCCGACCCCGTCTACGACTCCCCTTTCTGGCGATCGCCGCAGTGCAATTGTTCTTCACCGCTGATGTCTGGTTCGGCGCCCAGATGGCGCTGTCTGGATACTGGTTGTAGGATCAGGCCGCAGGTGCACCTACACCGAACACCCGTCGGAACGGAAACAACACCTTCCCGTCCGCCTGCCTCCGAAATGCCGCCTCAATCTCTACCAACAACTGCCACTCGAACTCGGCCCGCTCCACGTCATTCGCGTACGCAACCAACCATGCCGAGGGAGGTCGGAACCCGTCTCTCCCCTCCGCGCCGCTCACCAACCCTGAGACGCCGAGCTTTTCGGTAACTTGCACCCGGACCCGCCCCCCAACCCCAGGTGGGTGCGGTTCAAACCTCCGCAAGGCCGGTCTCGCGAGCTCGCCCGGCAGCGGGGAGGACGGGACGGCGGGTGTCAACCGTTGACACTCTGCCCGCGAGGCAACGACAAAACAAGCGGCAAACGCGTGTGCGTGGAGTCGGACTCCACCCGGTTGAACAAATTCGCTGGGAAATCGGAGGTTGAGGTGTCAACCGTTGACACGGAACGCAAAACACACCACGAAAACAAGTGAGAAATGCACATGAGAGGGCGGGACGGGAAACACAGCTTCCCGGATCGGCCACGTCGAGTGCGTAGTAAGTTCCGTGGACCGTTACAGAATCCCCCTCTCCG
>DASXPC010000058.1:0-38480 GCA_036493815.1 Fimbriiglobus sp.
TTCGTATATATCTAACAGAAGGCGGCTATGTGGTGTTTGGGGACCGGAAACACTCACCCCCTCAGAGGGCTTCAACATGGAAAGCTGGAAAACGGTTTGGCGGGACGGATTCGCCCCGGTGCTTTCGACCCCGGGTCTCGAAGCTCTGAAAGACGCTCTGACCGGCGACGACGACCGGCTCACTCAGGGGTCCACCACGACGCCCCCACCCCTGGCGTGCGTGCAGGATTGGCCGTGCGAAGGGTGCTGTGCCCTTGGCTACTGCGGCTGGCAGGGGGACGGACTCGAATCGGTCGGTGACGTCGAGGCCTACTTCGCGAAGTGCTGCTTCGAGGCAGACAAGCGGCTCGGCGAACCGGCCGGGTGCCGGTGGTTCCTCAACTGGTTCGACGACACGCCGCGGGAAACGATGCGGGCGGAATTGCTCGCGGAAGTCGAACGGGCCTTGGCCGAGCGGGTCGTGGAAGAGGACGACGAGTTGCCGACGTTCGGCTGGCCGACGGAACGAGAACTCGTGGCGGCGTAACTCGAAAATTATTTCCTTCCATCTTCCATCCGAAAGGGACTCGTCATGGACGTCTATCAGCCCGTTATGACTTCGGTCGCGTGCCGGAATTGCAAATCCGCGAAGGCGACTCGTCCCCGGCAGCTTTGCTTCCGGTGCTACTACACGCCAGAAGTCCGGAATCGTTTTCCGTCCGCCAGTAAGTTCGGCCGACGAGGCGTCGGGAACTTCTGCGGCAATGCCCCGACGCCGTTCGCACCCACCACGGCCGCTCCGGGCAGCCTCGAAAAACTCGCCGTGCTCGAAATGCGGGCCCGGCTCAATCAGGCACTCTGGCACCCGCTCGACGCCCGTTACCCCGGCGATCCGCGGACCTTGCAGGTGTTGCAGCTTCAGAAAGTCGCCTGAGTTTGTGCTCCGAAAATGAGTGCGAAGAAATGAGGGTGACCGATTATCGGGGTTGTCGAGTTCGAACGGAATAATCCCGATTCCCAGTCACACATGAAGCGCGGACACTCATAGATTCCGTCGACATAATCCCCTCTTGCGCCGCTGGTAGCGGTTGTGCTAAAAGCGCCGCCGGGAAAACCCTCGCGGGGCACAGAGGCCCCGCGACCGACTCCCGGCAGGGACGCTCTCGTTCGGTATCGCGGGACACCCCTCCGGTTCGCCCAGTCGTATGGCGTGCGCGTAAAAAATCGCGCGTGCCACGCGCCCCGCGTCAATCTGGGCTGTTTTTCCCCGCATATTACCCGACCCCACCCGCCTTCGTCGCGTAAGGTTGTCAATCGAGGTCGGCCACGATTGCGCACAACGGAGGGTAGCGACATGTTGGTCCTCAGCCGAAAACTCGGGGAGAAGATCTTCATCGGGGAAAACATCTGCATCACCGTCGTGGACATCGACCGCGGCAAGATTCGGCTGGGGATCGAAGCCCCGCGGGACGTACCGATTTTCCGCCAGGAACTTCTCCCGCAGGCCCAACAGGATAAGCTGGCGGGGAAATCCGCCACGGCCCCGGCCTCTTAACCGGCCCCATACGACCGACCTCCGCCCGGCGGCGGCCCTTCCTCCGGGGCCGGCCGCCGGTTGCGTTTTCCCGCACTACACTTCGGCGTCCGCCCAAATCCGGGGGAGGGTCAACCGTGCCGCGCGTATCCGAAATGCTGGACTGGAAATCCGACGGGAAGGCCGAGGGCCTCGCCGAAGGCATGGCCATGGGAATGCTCGAAGCCCGGCGGGAAGACCTGATCAAGGTGATCCGGGTGCGGTTTCAGACCGTGCCGCACGAAGTGATGTACGCCGTGCGGGAGACGGCCGACGTGGACCGCCTGGGCCGGTGGCTCGACGCGGCCCTGGTTGCGCCGACGGTCGAGCTGTTCGCCGTGATGACTCGCGAAGCATGACGCCCGGCCGTCGGCCGGGTAAGCTAACGGGACCACTCACCCGGAGCGTCCCGTGCGTTTTTCTTTCGCCGCACTTCTATTGATAATCTTTTCCGCCCCGGCCGTCGCGCTCGAACCGAAGGACGTGTTCCTTGTCGTGAACAAGGAGATGCCGGAGTCGCGATCGGTCGCGGCGCACTACTGTGCGAAGCGGGGCGTGCCGAAGGACAACGTAGTCGAGTTGTTCCTGCCCAAGACGGACGACATGTCCCGGGCGGATTACGACGACCTCTTGCTGACTCCGCTCCGCGACGCGTGGAAGGACAAGAAGGACAAGGTGAAGGTGATCGTTTTGGTGTACGGCGTGCCGCTGCGGATATCTCAGGTGCAGCTCACGGAGCCGCAGAAATTGGCGGTCGAGAAGGTGCGGGGCGAATTGGCAGAGGTGAAGAAGGCGGCGGCGGCGAAGCCGGGCGACTTCGCCCTGAAAGCGAAACAGGCCATTCTGACGGAGCGGGAAATCACGCTGTCGTTCGACCAGAGTCAGGCGGCGGTGGATAGCGAAATCATGCAAATCTGGTGGCCGCCATATAGGACCGCCCGTTGGCAGCCTAACCCATTGAACTGGCAATTCCCTGCGTCGCGGAAAGCCAAGGCCCCCCCAACGGTAATGGCCTGCCGACTCGACGGGCCGACCCCGGCCGTGGTCAAACGGATGATCGACGACGCCGTCGATACCGAAGCCGTCGGACTCAAAGGCAACGTATACGTCGACGCCCGCGGGAAACCGTTCCATCCCACCCAGCCCGACGAAAACGGCGGCTACGGGTACGGGGGATACGACGAGTCGATGCGGGAAATGGCGAAACTGCTACGCAAAGGCGGACTCGATGTGACGCTTGACGATAAAGAGGAATGCTTCGCCGCGGGAACCTGCCCGGACGCCGCGCTTTACTGCGGCTGGTACTCGCACCGCGTTTACATCCCCTCCAACACGTTCGTCAAAGGAGCCGTCGCCTGGCACCTGGCCAGCTCCGAGGCGGTCACCCTACACGAGAAGGACACCAAGCTTTGGTGCGCAAACCTTCTGAAGGACGGGGCCTGTGTCACGCTCGGCCCGGTCTCCGAACCGTATACCGTCGGATTCCCGAAGCCGGAAGAGTTCTTCGGCTTCCTGGCCACCGGCGAAAACACGCTGATCGAATGCTACGCGAAGACGCTGATCCTCACGAGTTGGCAGACCACGCTGATCGGCGATCCGCTCTACAACCCGTACAGGAAGAACCCGAAGCTGAAAATTACGGACGTGAAACCCAGCCCGGCAAAGGGAACGTTTCTGATCAAATAGAGTCGCCTGAATTCAACCGCTTCAAGCCCACCTCGATGCTCACGCGGGGCTCGTATCCGAGGTCGCGTTTCGCGGCCGAGATGTCGTACCAGTGCGAGGTCGAAAGTTGCCCGGCCAGGAACCGGGTCATCGCGGGTTCGCCGGAAAGGCGGAATAAGGAATACACCTTTTCCAACACCCGGCCCGCCAGCTTCGCCTTCCAGACGGCCACACTTTTCGCCACCGGCGGCAATCCTGCAGTGGCGAGAATGCGGTTGATGAAGTCGTATAGGCCCACCGGCTCGCCGTTCGAGAGGAAATACGCTTTCCCCGCAACCGGGCTGCCCGGTTCGAGTCGATCGAGTGCGAGAACGTGCGCGTCGGCGGCGTTATCGACGTAAGTCACGTCGACTTTTACGTTCCTCTTTCCCACCCGGCGAAGCTTGCCGACCCGGGCTCGCGCGATGAGCCGCGGCACCAGGTGCGGGTCGCCGGGGCCCCAGATGAGGTGCGGGCGAAGGGCGACGGTGGCGAGGTTCGAGGTGTTGGCCGCGAGGATGAGTTTTTCCGCCTTCGCCTTCGTCTCGGGGTAGTACGCGCGAAAGTGCTCGGCGTACGGCAGCGATTCGTTCTCCCCTTCGATGTCGCCACCGGAGTGAACCACACTTGGCGTACTGGTATAGACAAGCTTGCGGATGCCGAGAGTCTGGCACGCGGCGATCACGTTCCGCGTGCCGGCGACGTTCGTGCCGACGTAATCCTCATACCGCCCCCAGACCCCGGCCTTCGCGGCGACGTGAATCACCGCGTCGCATCCCTCGGCTGCCTTCCTCACCGCGTCGGCATCTGCAAGGTTCCCGAGCGCCTGCTCGACGCCAATTTCCGTCAGCCACGGATACTTCGAACGGGTGAAAGATCGAACCGTATCGCCGCGGGCGTGAAGGAGCCGGACGACCGCGCCGCCGAGGAATCCACCGCCACCGGTGACGAGAACTTTCATTTGGACGGCCCCGTCCAGTTAGTGCCGAGTTCCTTATCCGCCCAAACGGCCAGTTTCTCACGAAAGATTTTCGAGTTGTGGCGGACGTCAACGGGGAAGCTACCGGGGTAGTCCAGAAATTCTGCGACAAAATCCAATTGGGAGAACTGGTCTCGGATCGCTCGCAAGTACGATTCCACCGCCGGCCAGGTTCGGACCCCATTCCGCTCGACGCACAGTACGGCCGATGGATATTCTGGCCCTTGGATACCGACCAAAGCGGTACGGGCAACTCCTTGGGCCGTGTTGAAAATCGGTTCTACCATGTCCGTGAACAAGGTCCCCCCCCGCGTCTCAACACGGTGCGACTTCCGCCCGCAAAACCAGAGCCGGCCCTGCTCGTCGATGTAGCCGACATCACCCATGCGGTGCATCACCTCGCCCGTCTTCGGGTCGCGGATTTTCGCGAGCCGGGTGGCTTCGGGGCGGTTGTAGTACGATTGCGTCACCACCGGACCCCGCACGACGAATTCACCAACCTCACCGGGCGACGCGAGGAGTGAATCGCTCCACTCCGGGATCGCGTCATCTGTAATTCGGACCACGGAAACGGAAATTCCCGCCACCGGTTTGCCAACACAAACGCCATTTCCCTGAACGGTCAGGTGCCGAGTTTCCTCCAGGATTTCCCGGCTGCCGATGTTCGCCACCGGCAGCGATTCGGTGGCTCCGTAAGGGGTAAAGACTTCGACGCCGGGCGGAAGGAGCTTGGAGAATCGGTCGATGACGTCGAGGGAAGCGGGTGCTCCGGCGGAGATTGCCCGGCGAAGCGTTGGCAGGGGCTTCCCGTAATCCGCCAACCGTCGGATCACCGCCGGAGAGCCGAACAGGTTCGTCACGTTGAACTTCTCGATCGCCGCGGCGGCTTTCGCCGGGTCGATCGTCGCCGGCCGGGCCGGGTTCATTTTCGGCACTACACACGTCATCCCCAGTGCCGGGCCGAAGAGGGCGAAGAGGGGAAATGTGCAGAGGTCAATTTCGCCCGGCTCGATGCCATAGGTCGATTTCAGCAGTTCCACCTGGGCGGCGAAGATGCCATGGGTGTAGACCGCACCCTTGGCGACGCCCGTGCTTCCGCTCGTGAAGAGCACGGCAGCCATCTCGTCGGGTGCGACTTCCGGTTTCGGATAGGAGCCGTGTGGAGAACCGCGTTTCCGTAACTGTGCGGTGGAATGGGAACAGAAGAATCGCGTTCTGCCGACGTTCACCGTTGTATGGATAGTCTTTTTCGCCCATCCAAAGAGGTGTCGGGCAAGATGAGCCTTGGCGATGCCGACGAACGCTTCCGGTTCCGCTTCCGCAAGACAGGTGCCGAGGTTCTTGATCCCCATCCCCGGGTCGATCAGTACCGGCACGGCGGCGAGTTTGAAGAACGCAAAGGTGAGGGCGAAAAAGTCCGGTCCCGGAGGGACCATGACGGCGGTGCGGGTACCCCGGGCAATGCCTGCTGCCGCCAGGCCGTGAGCCAAAGCGTCGGCGTCCGCATTCAATTCCCGGAACGTGAGCGTGCGATATCCTCCGCGGTGCGGGGCGTGCACGGCCGCGGCTTCCGGCCTCTCGGCCGCCATGCGAACCAGGTGCTCGGCCACGTTCACGGGAGAAATTGTCACGCCTTCGCCACCAACACAACAGGCGGCGGAAAGAGTTTTTCGATCACGACGAGGGCCGCACCAGGGTAGAGCCACCGTCCGACCCGCACCTGGACTGGCTGCTTTTTGCTCTTTCCGCCGGGGGTGCAATCGAACAGTTCGAGCACGACCGACCCGTTCTCGCGGCAGGCGGGGCAGGAATGGACGTGCAACTCCACGTCTCCGATCGAGGCGGTGGCGGCATACGGTTCGACCCCGGCGAGCGAAACGACTTCCCCTTCCGAAATCACAAGTTCCATTTCGGCTCTCGGCCGGGGAAACGCGCCGATCCGCCGGTCGGCAAGCCAACCGTCGCACGAGAAGCAGTACGGCGTGTTCGCCACCTTCAGGTTCCACATTCCACCCACGACCGCGGCGATCGCCGCGAGCATTGGCATCGAACGGTGCGGGCCGGGATCGGTCCCCGCGATCAAATAAGCGATGCCCGCAAGGGTCAGGGGGCCGCACGCGCCGGCAGCCATCGCCGCGACCGGGTTTCGCACCCGCCACCGCCAGACGTATCGCCCAGCCACCGCAACCGCGAAATACAAAAGCGGACCGAGACAAAACACGCCCGCGAAACTGCGGGAGAGCGTGAACCCGAACGCCCGCGAGATGAGTGCTACCCCGGCAACGAGTCCCGTTATCGCAGCGACACCCAAGGCGCCGAACCGGCTCGCGAACACGGCTCTCAGGCCGAATTGCGGCACGAGGTACGCGGCGGCCACCGCGACAAGAAAACCGAAATACCGCCAGTCATTCGGCTGCCAGCCGGCGGTGATGGTCCCGACTTCACGCCCCGCCACACCGACCATTCCTCCCAGAATCCCCGCGGCGAGTATCGTCACGGCGGACAACTTCCCGAGCACCTCTGGCGGTGTCGACCGGGCCGGGGCGTACCGGGAAACTTCGAACCGCACGTCTTCCGAAATTATCGGCAACGCGGCCGGTATCGCGGCTTCTTTCGCGGCCTTCGCAAACTTTCCGCATACCCCTGCGATCGTCGCCAGCCGGCCCCGGTGGTCCAGCACCCGGATCGGCGTTTTTGCCCACCACAGCATGAATGCCCCGATCGGAAACGCGGAAAACAGGCCGATCAATCCGGTGGCGAGGATTCGACTTTCGCGGGTCTGGTTTTTCGGAGCGGCAACCAGGGGCTGAACCTCCCAAACCACGGCGGCAATCATGGCCATGCCGGCCAGGATAAGGAACGATCCAACGGTCGACCGGAATCGGACGACTGTCCAGTCGTCCGCGTGGGTCGGGCAGAGCGGCACCGTCAGGCCGTCGACACCTTTCGCATATTTCTTCGGAACTGGCACGAGCGACGTCCCCGCCGCCGCACACCGAGCGCACCGGTCCGGCCACGGGTTACCCCCGTCCAACTTCCGGACGTCGAGGTCGAAAACGGCCATAGCTAAAAGTGTCAGGAAAGCGGATGAGCTTTCAAGAAGTATCGCACCTTGTCAATCGCTTCCTCCCCCGCGTCTTCGAGCAGATAATGTCCGCAGTCGGGCCAGGTGTGAGTTTCGGCATGGGGGAAGTGCATTTGCCATGCGGCAAGGAAGTGCCGGTCGAAAACGAAATCCTTCAAGCCCCAGAGCAGAAGCGTCGGCACGGTCTGGAACTTCGACAGCGACTCTTCCACACCGCGGACGATGTCGAAGCCCGGATCGGTCTCTTTGAGTGGAATGGTTTGCACGAACTTCAGCACGGCAATGCGATGTTCGGGTGAGTCGTACGGCATCAAGTACATCGCCCGCACGTCGTCGGACAGGGGATGCCGGGTGACGCACAACCTGGCGGCCGCCCGGCAAAAGGCGTTTCGGTTCAGGATCAACCAGGCCCCGAGCCGGGTATTTCGGCCGAGCCGCAAGAGCCACGGGAACCGCTTCCTGGCCGGGAGAGGGGTGCAGCCGGTGTTGATCGCGACAATTCGCTTCACCCGCTTCGGGTGCCGGGCGGCATAACCCATGCCGATCATCCCACCCCAGTCGTGCAGGACGAGTGTGATCCTATCGCGAACGTCAAGGTGATCGAGCAGAGCCTCCACGTCGTCGATTCGAGATTTCAACGAGTAGTCGTAAACCGATTCCGGCGGCTTGTCCGAAAGCCCGCAACCGATGTGGTCCGGCACCATGCAGCGGTATTTGTCACGAAGAGCAAGAACGAGATTCCGATAGTAAATACTCCAAGTCGGATTGCCGTGGAGCATCACGACGGGGTCGCCGTTGCCTTCGTCGAGGTAGCTTTGTCGCAGGCCGTTTCGGGCAAACGTTCGTGGCGTGAAGGGGTATAAGGATATGAGATTGTGTGGGTGGCCATGCATTGCAGTCGGGCGGCTCTGAAATTGCTCCGATACTCTCACACCCTCACGCTCCGTCACCATTCGAGGCCCAGCATCATGCAGTTCAACCCGCTGCCGATGCCGAGGAACCCGACCCGGTCGCCCGGGAGCAGGTGTTCGCGTTCTTCCGCAAGTGCGGCGGTGAGGGGGAGGGAAACGGTGCCGATGTTCCCGAGGAACGGAAACGTGCTGAAATCTTTTTTCAGGGGGATGTCGAACGCCTTCAGCACGGCGTCGCGGTGCCCGGCACCGACCTGGTGGCAGATGACCTTGTCCATGCTTTCGTTGGCCCAGCCCAGTTTGGCCAGGAACGCGGTCCAGGTGCGAAAACCCAGATCGACGCCGAATTTGAGTACGTCGCCGGCGTGGGTCTCCATGAACGGCACCATGACGTGCTTCATGCCGATGTCGATGCCCTTTTGCACGATGGCCGCGGCGTTCGAGCCGAGGAAGCGTTCGACGGTGCCGGCGTAGTCGGCCCCCAACAACCGCTCGATCGGCGGCGGGAACACCGACTGAAGACCCCACCGGCAGAGGTTGTGATGCTCGGGAGCATTCTTCGAAGCCCCGCCGACCAGTTTGCGCCTTTTGCCGGTCGAAAGTTCGTCGGACGTCACCAGCACGGCGACCGCGCCGGACCCGCCGGTGAGCGTGGCGACCGATTGCCGGTATAGATCCATCGATTTCGTCTGGATCATGCGGTCGATGACATTTTCGTTGATTTCGCGTGCGGTTTCACAGGAGACGACGAGGCCGGACCGGGCTTGGCCGAGTTCGATGCGATTGGCCACTTCGACGACGCCGTTCAGGACGCCGAGGCAAGCGTTAGACAGGTCGAAGACGGTGGCGTCGCCGTTGAGGCCGATGCCGGCAGCGACCCGGCAGGCGGTGGCCGGCTCGAACGCTTCGCGGCATACGCCGGCGTAAATCAGAACGTCCACGTCTTTCGGGCTGACGTTCGAATGCGCCAACGCCTTCTTCGCCGCCGCCGTCGCACCCCGGGAAACCGGGTAATTCTCGTTCCACCATCGGCGTTCGCTGATACCCGTAAGCAGTTCCAACTGTCCTACCGGCATCTTGTGCGCATCGTAAAACGGCTTCAGCCGGGCTTCCAGTTCTCTGGTGGAAACCACCACCGGCGGAAGTTCGTACCCGATCGATTCGATGTGGACGCGATTGTACTTCATGAGTGAAAAGGCGTGGGTAGGCAGTGCGAACCGGACTACTCTAGTGTAAATCCCGACATTTGGTAGATCACTCTGCCGTCGACGAGCAGAAATCCGTCGGCGGTCAGCCGGCGGGCGGTATCGTCCACGGCCGTAACCTCTAGCACCACCGTCACTTCCCGGTCCGTCGGCAACACCTGCCCGCGGTACGTCCACTCGTGCGGGGCGTTCGTCGTAACGGTCTGCCAACCCGCCGCCGGCGGGTTTCCCCACCTCTTCCAGGCCACAAACTTCAACAGTTGCAGGAACGACTCGAGTCCCAGCGAGCCGGGCCAAACCGGGTCCTGGAAAAAGTGGGCCTTGAAGAACCAGAAATCCGGGTCGACGCGAATTGTCCCGATGCACAGACCCAATTCCTTCCGCCCGCCGGTTGCGAGGAACGACTCGATTCGGTCCACCATCCGCAGCATCCGTTCCGGGAACGGCGATTCGGCTGGCAAGTCGCCGTGGTACGCACTCTCCGACGATTCCGCCAAGGGGAGGGGAACCTTAGCCCCGAGCATTCCCACCTGATTCGACAGAGCTGCTTTCGTAAAGAATCCGAAATAGGTCGTCCCCTCGTACACCGGTCCTACCGTGGAATCGACTTTCAGGGAGAAATGCTGAATGATCATCCCGCCTGAAGTCGAAACCGAGGTCATTTTGACGGTCGTGGTCAGCGTGCCGGTGTCCGGGCCGACGGGGCGGAACTGCGTTCCTTTGCCGCCGAGGTTTCGGAACGATAGATCGACCTCGCTCGTCAGGGCGGATCCGCAATACGCGGCCAACCAACCGCAGGGTTGAAGTGCGACCTCCAAAAGTATGCTGAAGGGCATCCGCGGAAAGCGGTTGGCCGCGAAATACCAGGCGTCGGCCGGCACGTCGTACTCGGCCTCACAACTCGCCCCGGCTTTCAATACGAACGGCTCGCCCTTTACCGCGGTGATCCGGTCCAGGAACTGGTACGGCGGCCCTGGTAGCCGGGCGATGACTCGATCCTGGTCGAACGCCCGATACGGCTCGCCGAAAGCCTCGGACGGGTTGCCGTTCGAAAAGGCGAGTATGCGGTCCGGGCCGTACTGGGCGACTTTCCTCCACACTTCCTTTGGGGCCGAGAGGTCGGGGGTGAGGGGTTTCGACTTCCAAATTCCTTCCAGCGTTTCCCGCGTCACCCCGCTCATCCGCAAGCTCATATTGGTGATTTCGACGATCGGTTTGCCGTCGGCATACATCAGTGCGTCGGCAAGACAGTACGGTTCCGGCCCGAACCCGAGCTCCTTCACGCTGACTTCGTACGCCACTGTTTTCGTGGTCGGGATAACCTGCCCACGACACTTCAAGCGGCTTTGCACGCCGGGAACCGGTTCGCACACGACCCGTCCCGCCTCGCCGACCCACCCGATTCGCATGAGCAGGATGCGCAGCGTGTGCAGGCAGCACTCGTACATCAGAGTGCCGGGCATCACCTTGTCGTCTACGAAGTGACAGGTGAGGAACCAGTCATCCGGGTGGACGTCGTATTCGGCACGGACGAAACCGATGCCGAACCGACCGCCGGCGGGGTCGATCACCGGCACGCGGTCGACGAGGCGGAGCATGCCGCCGGGGAGCGGTTCGGGGGCGACCGGCAGGCCGGCGAATGCCGGGCCGAACGCGCCGGCCAGATCGCCCCGACGAAGGGCGCCCATTTCCGCCGGCCCCAACGACGACTTTTCCAGCGGAACCAATTCCGGCCCGTCTGCCGGTTTCTTCCCGGGCAGCGGGGTCTTGTCGAGTTTCGTGTGTACGATGCCCTGCCCGGCCGCCAGCGCCTCCGCCGTAAAGAACCCCGCCACCCCGTTCCGCATGCTCAACAACGGTTCGCCGCCGACGGTTCCTTCAAACCGGAACCGAAACAGCCAGGCGTCCGCCTGGTGGAAGAATTCATCGATCCGAATGTCGTATCGGATTGTTTCACCGACCCGGGGCAGTCCGCGGTGAAAAGTCACGACCGCGTCGAGCAGCCGATAAACGGCAAGGCCGCGGGTTTTGAAGTCGATGCCGAGGAATCCGGACAGGAACAGGTCGGCCTGGCCCGCTTCGACAGTTACGCTAGTCGGGCACCGACCGGAATCGAGATACCACCGCTCCCGGTGAACGGCATGTTCCGTAACGACGCGACCGGCTTCGAGCGATTTCGGCTTGCCTTCGATGCTTAAAATGCGATCTACCAGCATGAGTGGCCCGTCCGGCAGCCGGACCCTCGTGGGGTATGCGTCCGCCTCCGAGTACAGAGGCCCGAGGACGTCGCCGATCTTCCCCCGGGCGTATGCAAAGCACTCCGCGGTCTCCAGCGAGCGGGGAACCTCGCCATCGTACGGACGTGCAATTATGCCCACTCGAGGCGGACCCATCCGTCGCATCAATTCCGCATGCACGCCCAGCACCGCCGCCGAAAGATTCGCAAAGCCGGATTGCACGCAGAGGAATTGGGCGTGCGCTTCCGCCGTGTTCGCCTGCGTTTTCACCGCGGCGTGAACGAACGCGTCGATCCGCCCGGTGTCGCTATTCGCTTTGAGGACTTGAACCGACGGCACGGCCCGGATCGGAAGCGGCGTCTCGTGGATCGGGGCGGGGGTGACTTCGATCATCTCGGGCGGCGGCCAATCGGTCGAGGCCGCGACCGGCATGAACCCGGACGGTCGTTCGATGTCCGTCGGGTCTTCCCCCGGCGGCAGGAAGATATCGACGGCCGATCCGCCGGGTGCCGGCGTGGTCGACCGGGTCGTTTCGGCCGTGAGGATCAACTGAGTATCCGATCGCAGTGGGGCGGGTGTCGTGACCGTACGATTGATTACCGACAGTCCGGTCGGACGCAGGCCGACGGGCACGGATATTGTTCGACCCAATTCGGGTAGGACGGCATGGCCGAAGCATTTCGTTTCCCGTCCGTAGAGCGGACCGAGGTCCACGGCCGCCCGATCGGCGATCAATGCCGCCACCAGACGAAGGACTTGCCCGGGACCGTCCTGGCGGTTGTCACATACCGCCCGGGCGAGGTGCGGCCGGTCGCCCAGCACGGCATCAATCGTCCGGCAACACGACCCGCCGGGGCCGACCTCGACGAAATGACGGATCCCGTCCTTGTATGCCGCCTCAATCACCGTGGGCGCGTCGATGGTTTCGATGAGGCCGGCCGCAATCGATTCGGCCGCATTGGCCTCGGTCACCGTATACGGACGGGCCCACGCCCCGCTGTAAACCCGCACGCCCGGCGGAGGGGTCGTCGGCAACGTGTGCAACGCCCGATACGGTCCATAGACCGGTTTTCCGACTTCACAATGGGCGAGCGTCACGCCCGAGAGCGGCACGAACACCCCACCACAAAGTTCAACCAGTTCGTTGACGGCCGACCGGTCTCCGCCGATCACGCACTCGGTGGGCGTGTTGACGATGAGCAAATACGCCTTCAAGCTGGGGCGAAGTTTAGCCCGTACGGCGTCCGGTGCGGCGGCGTAGACACCGACAACCCAATCGACCGGAGGGGCGAACGGGTTAAGGTTCCAAAACGTCCGGGCCGCATTGTACGGCGGGCCGAGGTCCGGGCCGAAGAGTGTCGACGACTTAATGCGCCGGAACATCTCGTCCCGGCTCCTCCAGGCCCGAATGCCGAACAGTCCGGCGGATTCTCCCAGACTCAGACCGACCATTGCGTCCGGTTTTACGCCAAGCATCGTCAACAGATCTGCCGTGAACGTACCCAACGCCACCTGGCCGAACAGGAACTGCTTCGCGTTCGTATCGCCGGGAATCGCGTCGGCCCAGAATCGATCAGGGGCGTACTGGCCGCGGAGGGAATCGTTCTCGGCCTGCTGCCGGCGGAGGACTTCGGGAAAGCGGACGGCAAGGTCCCGTCCCATGCCGGCGAAGTGGTTGCCGGAACCGGGGAAGACAAAGGCGAGTTTGCCTTTTCCGGTGGGGTGCGCGGAGTAAAAGACTCGGTCGCGCATGGCCGGGGCGAGCGGTCGAGTGGGGTCCGGAATTGACCGATCCGGCGAGGCCTGGATCGCATTGCGTGCGTAATCCGCCAGGTCGCGCAACTCCTCGGCAGACCGGGCAACGATTCCCACCGCCTTCCGCGCCCGCGGATCGGGCTTGGCCGCCGCGAACCACTTCCGGGCCATTCGCTCGATCCCTTTGTCCGATTGTGCAAATTCGGACAGGGCTTCCAGCTTGTCGACGAGTTCCGACGGGATGTCCGCGTCGATGACGAAGACGGCACCGTTCAAAGCGCCCAGAGGCTGACGCCGTTCGACCGTGGCCCGGGAGCGGACCTCCACCGGCGTGGGAGCGTTGCCGGCGTACTCTTCAAACACCGCATGAGTAACCGACCCGTCCACGCCCGCTGCGGCTGTCGCGGCCCGGCGGGGTCGGCCCTTATCCGTCAGCCAGTACCGCGGACCCGAGGGGAAGTGACACCGGGGCGTTGATTTTTCGAGTTCGTCCCGGATTCGGTCGGTCGATACGGGCGAAGGCGGGAGGATTTCGTGGTAAACACTCAGGCACGTTTTGACGATGCCGAGGGCAGCCGCGGCGGCTCCGGCTGACCCCACTTGACCGCGAACGGCACCGACGGCCAAAGGAATGGGCCGGTCGGTATTCGCCAGGAGTGCGGCCAGGGCTTCCGCCTCCGGGCGGTCGTCCGCCGGGTTGCCGGTCGCGGCGGCATCGAGATAATCCAGCGTCGACGGGTCGATGTTTCCGTCGGCACAGGCCCGAACCAGACTCGACGCGAACGTAGCCGCGTCCGGGCCGGTACCGCCGGCCGGGCCGCCGACCGCCGACCCGACTCCGCAAATAACGGCATATACGCGGTCCCCGGTCTTTTCGACGTCGGCCAACCGCTTCAGAACGAATGCCGCCGCGCCGTCGGACGGAACGCCGCCCGAGGCTTCCTGTGCGAACGGCGTCGCGGTCCCGTCGGCAGACCACGGCCGGCCAAGTACCGCCCGGGGGTCGCCCGCCAAGTCGACGCCGCAAACGACGGCCCGATTCACCTCTCCGGCCCGCAGAGCCCGCACGGCCAATTCCAGTGCCCGCCCGGCCGAAGATTCTTCACTGCATAACGTGTAACTCGGGCCGCCGAACTGGAAGACGCGGGCCACCCGACTCGCCGCAATACTCGCCAGCGCCCCCATCGTCCGGTCGGCGGTCAACGGCGGCGAGGCGGCGCCGGCCCGTTCCGCATCCGCTTTCTCCACCGCCCACCGCAGGTGAAAATTCGTCGTGTTGGGGTCGAGCGTCAGGCCGACGAATACCCCGGCGGTCGGGTCGGGTTCGTTTTCCGTCTGGCCCGCGTCTTCGAGTGCGGCGGCACACACCTCCAGGGCAAGCAACTGCTGGGGCAGGGCGTCTTCCAACTCCCGGGGCGGGATTCGGTACTTGGCGAGAGGAACGGTCAGTTCCTCGATGTAATGACCGGGAACGTGCGGTCCGCGTACGTTTCCCCAGCCATTTTTCTTGACCGTGGGCGGGTGAGCGATTCCGCCGCCGAGAACGTATTCCTGAAATTCCCGCAGCGAACCCCACGGCCCGACTTTGGCCGCGAGGCCCGTGACGGCGATCGGTTCGTTTGGTGTCGAAGACGTTCTTGGCGCGACCTTTCGCCGCGCATGCACATTGGCGGAGAATTCTTCGAACAGGAGGTGGGCGTTGACGCCGCCGAACCCGAATCCGGAAACGGCGGCCCGGCGAGGTCGGCCCGGCGTCCGCTCGGCCCAGGGCTCGGCCGCGGTCAACACCCGAAACGGTCCGCCGTCGTACGCCAGACTGCCGGAGGGCGTGCGGAAGTTCGCCTGCGGCGGCAGCGTTTTGTTCTTCAGAGCGAATACAACCTTCATGACCGCCGCCGCACCGGCCCCGGTGAGCAGATGGCCCACCGTGGCCTTCACCGACCCGATCGAGCACCGGCTGGGTGTCCATCCCGTCGGCCCCCACAATTCCCGCAGGCTGTCGAACTCGACCGCGTCGCCCACCGGCGTTCCGGTAGCATGGCATTCGACGAGATCGACGTCTGGCGGTGCCCACCCGGCGTTTTGGTAAGCGGTCCGCATCGCCCGGAGCTGGCCCTCGACTGCCGGAGCGAGCAGGCTGCCCGTCAGATCGTTCGATAAGCCCGCGGTGTGGAAGACGGCATGAATCGTGTCGTCGTGGGCTACCGCGTCGGCCAACCGCTTCAGCACGAACACACCGGCTCCTTCGCCGACGACGAGACCGTTCGCGGCCGCGTCGAACGGCGAGCACCGGCCGGTGGGCGACAGAGCCGTCAGTTGCGTGAACCCCATCTGCGTGTAGAGGCAATCGGGTCGGGAACAGCCGCCGGCGAGCATGGCGTCGGCCCGCCCGCTTATCAGTTCGTCGGCGGCGAGCTTGATCGCGTACAGCGACGACGCACACGCGGCGTCGAGCGTGAACGTGCCGAGGCCGAGGCCGAGAGCTTTGGCAAGAATCCCCGCCGGCAGACCGGCGACGTACCGATTCAACGGATGGGTTTTCGGCGTCTTCGGCAGAAGGTCGGCGAACGGACCGCCCAGGTACTCGCGGCACAGGTCGTTCGAGCGGTCGGTGGGCAGGCAGATGTTGCCGAGGATCACGCCGACTTTGCGCCGGTCGACGGTGGCCGTCTTGGCCGTCCGCCACGCCCGCCCTCCGACGTCGAGGACGAGGTGAAACAACGGGTCCAGTTCCACGGCAAAACCGGCGGGAATATCCAGCCCGGCGAGGTTCGGCTCGAACGGGTCGAGGAAATAGCCGCGGGTCGAAACGACCGCGTCCGGGAAGGGGCCGCCGGGGCGGTGGCAGCGGTTGGGCGGCAGAAGCCAGCGGCCGGTGGGCACTTCCGAAGAGCAGTCCGCCCCGCCGGCGACGTTCGACCAGAACCGATCCAAGTCGGCCCCCGCCCCGGGGAACCGGCCGGCGAGGCCGACAATGGCGATCAAGGAGTCCGGTTGAGACATGAATACCGTTTTCGGGAATAGGTCTGTTTCCGGCCCCAACGGGGCCAATGGTTCCTAGCCCGGAGTGTAACCCCGGGGATGATCGCGCCGCGTGTTCGGTCCCGCCCCAACGGGGGCTGGTACCGGCCGCCCTTACAGGGCGAAGTCAAAGCGTTATGACGGGCCCCGGTCCCGGGGTTACACCCCGGGCTAATAACCTCACGCCCCTTTGGGGCGAAGACCGGGGTCCTTCGTTAAGAGCTGTCACCGGCCCGGGCTCGTCTGACCGTGTCTCCTACACCTTCACCGGCACCCGCATCGCCAGTTGATTCCGCCGGAACGCCTGGTTCAATCCGGGGTCCATGACACACTCGTAGTCTTGCAACTGGGCGATGACGATGCCGTCGGCGTCGAGGTAGTCGATGTCCGCCCGGGCGAAGGTGCCGTTGTCGCGTGTAATTCGAACCGATACCCGGGCGGTGCCCGCGGGGAAAGACCGCCGGTACTGCCGGTACCGTCCGGCAAAGCAGGGGAGAGACCCGGCCCCGTGCTGGGCGAAACTCCAGAGGATCATCATCTGGAAGCTGGCGTCGAGGACGAGCGGTTCGGCGACCCAACTCGCCCGGAGCGGGTCGGCGAACCATTCGGCCGGGGCGGGGGCCGGGTAGGCCGTGCCCAAAAACCCGGTCTCGCTCAGCCCCTCCACCCGTTCGATCCCGTGCAGGTCCGGCCCGTGGAAAAGGAAGTATTTGTAAACTTCGTCGATCGGGTGCGGGTACGGTTGGACCGCCGGCGGCTTGTCCGCGGTCGGCGGCTTCGGCAGGACCGACGTCAGCACGATTTCTGCTCGCGAGTGAATCACGTCCCGCCCGTCCCGCCGCCGGCCCCGCAGTTCGACCGGGACGACGAAGTTTTTGTCCTGCTTCTGGGCTTTGCCGGCGAGGGCCCGCAGGGTGAGGGGGGTGCCGTCTTCGATCATCACGCCGTGGGCGATGCGGAGGTTATCGAACCCGTGGAACACGAAGCCCGGGTTGCCGTGCAGGGCGGCGTGGGCGAGCCATTCGAGGTGCAGGGCCATTGGCAGAACGGCCCGGCCGTCGAGTACGTGCGACCGGACGATGGGGTGAGAGGCGACGTCCACCGTCCGCTCGAACGCGAGGGAGAGTTCGGGGGCCGGAGGCGCGGTGGGCGGCTGGTACGGGTTCGGGGCGGGAGTATTGTTCATGCGGATGACGGCGGACCCCGGGATCAGTCCAGACCCCGTGTGAACGGCGGGGCCCCGAAACTTGCCGACCGCCGTTACTTCAACCGCCGTGCCGCCGGCGATGAGTTCGTTGACGAGAAACGCTCCCCCTTCGGCGAGGGGAATGAGGCCGACGCCTTCGGCTTCGAACATTTTCCGCAAGGCCGGCGTGACCATGCCGCCGTCCCACGGCCCCCAGTTGATGGCGACGACGCGGGAGGAGGGCCGGCGGCGGGATTCGACCTGGGCCAGTTTGTTCAGCACTTCGTTCGCCGAGGCGTACGCCACCTGGCCCACCCGGCCGAACCGGGCGGTCGTGGACGAGAAGAGCACGACCACTTTCAGTTGTTCGTCCCGAAGGAGATCGAGGAACACGCGGGCGGCGTGGACTTTGGTCCGGTAAACCAGGTCGAATTGCTCGGCGGTGAGCGTCTCGATTCTCCGGTCGGCGAGGACGCCGGCGCCGTGAATGAGGCCGGTGATGGGGCCGAATTTAGCCCGCACCTGTTGGAGCAGGTCGGCCACGGCCTTGCCGCTGGAGACGTCCACCGAATAGTACGCGGCTTTACCTCCGACGGCTTCGACACGGGCAATAGTGGCGCGGATGTCCCGCTGACCGGCTAATTTGGCAAACTGTTCGGAAATGGCCTTCGGCGTCGCCCCACTCCCCAGCTTTTTGGCGATGGCCTTTTTCATTTCCGCTTCGTCCGTGATCCCGACGGCCCATTCGGGTTCCGAGCCGGTCGGGGCGGGCGTGCGGCCGGTGAGGACGAGCGTGGCCCGGCTCGCCTCGGCAAGGGCGACGGCCGCCTCCGCCGTCACGCCGCGGGCACCGCCGGTCACGATCAGCACGTCCTTCGGCCCAATCGGCAGGGGCTGGGCGGCCGGCCGCCGTACCGTTCGCGCCAGTTCCAACAGGCACCGGTGCGTGGCCGCGATGCCCACTTCGACCGGGCCGGCAAAAAGGAATTCGTCCACCACCGCGGCAGCGGCGGCGGTCGGGTCCGCCTCGGCGTATGCCGGCGAAAGGTCCGCTGCCTTGCAAGTCAATTCCGGCCACTCGTACCGCACCGTTTTGATCAGCCCCGCCAAACCGCCGCTGGCCGGATCGGTGGTCTCGGCCAATTCCTCGGACAGACCGAATCCGCCATCCAGTCGTGCGACCGTCAATACGGCAGCGGCTCCGGCCGTACGTGCCGTCTGCCGCAATTTCGGACCCAACCGCTGCAGCCAAAGAAACCCCCGCCGGCACAAATGCGGATCGGCCCCGTGCGCGGGGGCGAGAAGGATCAGGCCGGCCAAGCCGTCCGACGGCACCGCCGCCGAAGCCGCCGACCACGGCGACACCTTCACCGCGAACCCGTGCGCCGTCAACAGCCGAACGACGGCACGCGAAAACGCGTCCTCCTCGGACACGACCAGCACGTCCTTCCCTTCGGGCAACGGCACCCGCGGACGGGGCGTGCCCAAGTCGAGGTCCACCGGTTGTAAAGTGCTCCGGTCGATCTGATCGGTCGGGAATGAAGTGGTCGTACCGTCCGCTCCGCCGCCACGGTTCGCCGCAGGGGCGATCGTGTTCGAATCCTGACTCGTGCTCGACACGATGGCATCGGAGAGTTTGGCCTGCCGGATCTTGGAGACGTGAACGGTGTCCGGGTCCGATTCCGATTTCGAATCGATACCGTCCGAAGGTTGGGTCGGGACGATCGGGATTTTCTGCGTGCGTGGGGCCGAGTCGGTCAGACCCGAGACGGCCATCAGGTTGACCACGTCCTGGAGGGTGCGGAGGCTGCCGAGGTGTTCGGGTTTGACCGCCGGGGCGTCGGGGATTTTTTCTTGCAGGGCGGAGAGGATTTCAACCCGTTTGATCGAGTCGATGCCCAGGTCGGCGTCGAGAGACATGGCCAAGTCGAGCATGTCGGCCGGGTAGCCGGTCTTTTCCGCTACCACGTCGAGCAGCACGGCGGCCGCAGACGGGTTATCCCGGTTCAGGGTTTCGACGAGTCGGGGAAGGGACTCCATCGCAATCGTGACCGGAAGCCCGTCTTCGCCGAATTCGCCCGTTCCGCTCAGGTAGGCGACCACGTCCCCGAGCGTGCGGAGGGTGCCGAGGTGTTCGGGTTTGACTGGCGGGGCGTCGGGGATTTTTTCCTGCAGGGCGGAGAGGATTTCGACCCGTTTGATCGAATCGATGCCCAAGTCGGCGTCGAGGGTCATGGCCAGGTCGAGCATGTCGGCCGGGTAGCCGGTCTTTTCCGCCACCACGTCGAGCAGCAGGCGGCCGATCGATGCGGCGGGGGAATTTGGAACGGGTAAGGCCGGGGCGATCGGCTCCGGCTTCGGAGTGAACGAGGGGCCGGTCGGTGGTGTGGGAACGGTTCGCGGGGCCGGCGTGGGCAGGAGTTGCGTTTGGTCCGACTTGTCCGGTTTCACAAACGCCGGGGCAGCCGCCGCAGGTGCGAACAGGGTCTGCTGCTGGGCCACCAGCGACGCCAACGTCTTTTGCGCGGTCTCCTGCGAATCGAGGAATTGCTTGTGCAATAAAGCCGTTTGATCCTGCATCCGTTGCAGGGCGAGGAGCGTTTGCTGCGCGGTTTGCAGGGCCTGGGCAAGGGCGGGATCGGTCATCGGTGGGGTCCACGGGGCCGCGGGGGCACCGGCAGGCGGAGAAACGGTCGCCACCGGAGGGCGGGCCGGGCGGGTCGTCACGTAATTGGCTCCACAGATCGGTACGACGAGTCCGGCTTTGGTCGGCGGGGCCGGCGGTCGGCATCGACTGCCTTCTTCCCAACCGGAGAGCCGAACGGCATGGCCCCGGGCCGACAGTCGGGCCAGAACCCAGGCCAAGTCTAGCACGCCCGAACGGCCCCCGCCCGAACTATCAATCGCGAAGGCGACAATGTCAGAAAGCGGATATTGGGCGTCGGCGGCGATAGGATCGACCAGCCGTGCAAGGGTTTGCCCCGGCCCGACTTCGAGGATCGTCCGCACCCCGGCGGCGTGCATGGCCCGGATTTGGGCGACGAATTCGACCGGGTGGGCGAGCTGCCGGCCGAGCAGGTCGCGGGTCGCGTCGGCGTCGGCCGGGTATTCCTTGCCGGTGGTATTGGCAAAGACCGGGGCGGCGCCGGGGCGGATTTCCACCGCCGAGAGGGCCTCGCGGAACGGCCCGGCAGCATCGGCTACAAATGGACTGTGAAATGCGGCGGCGACCGGCAGCCGGACCGTACGCACCGCGACTCCTGCGAACGCTCGTTCGACCTTTTCAATCTCGACCGTCGGCCCGGAAAGGACCGTTTGCGCCGGGGCATTCTTATTCGCGATGACGACCTGGGCCTTGCACTCGGTAATGACCGCCTGGACGCTGCCGGTGGGGGCCATGACCGCGAGCATAAGGCCGGGGTCGCCGGGACGGGCGTGGCCCATAAGCCGGCCGCGGAGCCGGGATAGGATGAACAGTTCGCCGAGGCCGATCCGCCCGGCGGCGGCGAGGGCAGGCAGTTCGCCGTAACTGTGCCCGCCGAACGCCGAAGCGTCGAGCCCGAACCGGCTGGCAACGGCAAGCCACGCGCCGATGCTCACCGCCCCGATGGCCGGCTGGGCCACGTCGGTGGCCCGGAGCGCGGATTCCTGCCGCTCTTTCGCCCCCGAAGTGAAATCGGACGGCGGATAGATCAGGTCTGAGAGCCGGCGGACTTCGCCTTGCGTCGCGAACGCCCGGTTCGCGGCGTCGAGGGCGTCGAGCAACTCGGGGAAGAGGCAGGCA
This sequence comes from Fimbriiglobus sp., assembly GCA_036493815.1. GTDB lineage: Bacteria > Planctomycetota > Planctomycetia > Gemmatales > Gemmataceae > DASXPC01. Next base: position 21,420 of record DASXPC010000058.1, read on the forward strand.
AGGTCCCGCAGCATGCCGGGATATCCCGCGCCTTGGCCCGGGAAAAGAACGCCGAGCTTACCCGGCACGGGACCGGAGCCGAATATCGCGCCGTCCGGCGTCTGCCACGCCGTGGCGGCGGGATCGGATTCGAGCGCCGCTTTCGCGTTCGCGAGCAGCTTGACGAGGTTGGTACTTTCGCGGTGGGCGACGAGCAGCAACCGGCATTCGGCGGCGCGGTCGAACGACGCCCGTGTCTGTTCGGCCGTCCGCGCAAACGCGTTCCAATCCCTAGGAACCCGATTCAGGGCGGCGGCGACTTCCGCCCGGGTGCCGCAAAGGGCCAGGATTTCGACCGTACCGTCCCAATCCACGGCCGACTTCTTCGCCCCGTGTTCTTCGAGGACGCAGTGGAAGTTCGACCCGCCGAACCCGAATGCGGACAACGCGGCCCGCCGCGGATGCTCGGGCCGGGGCAGCCAGGGCCGCTTCTCCGCGTTCACGTAAAACGGCGAATCGGTTTCGGAGAGCGGGTCAACCGGTTTCGTCACCTTGAGCGTCGGCGGCAGCACTTTGTAATGGAGAGCGAGGGCGGCCTTGATGATCCCGGCCGCCCCGGCGGCGGCTTTCGTGTGGCCGATCTGCGATTTCACGGAGCCGAGGGCACACCACGCCTTCCCCACGCTCGTCTTCGTCTCCCCGCGGAACACTTCGGCCAGCGCCGTCGCTTCGATCGCGTCGCCCACTTTCGTGCCGGTGCCGTGGGCCTCGACGAGTTCGATCGTGTCCGGGGAAACGCCAGCCTGTTCGTACGCGGAAAGCAGGCACCGTTTCTGCCCGTCGGCGGAGGGGGCGTAGATCGCATTCCCCTTGCCGTCGCTCGACGTGCCCATGCCGCGGAGCACGGCGTAGATCGTGTCGCCGTCGCGCTCGGCGTCGGCGAGCCGCTTGAGCACGACGACGCCGATCCCTTCGCCGAGGATGGTGCCGTCGCCGGTTGCGTCGAACGGCTTCGAGTTCCCCGTCGGCGACAAAGCCGGGGTCTTCGAGAAGCACATGTACATGAAAATGTCGTTGAACGTGTCGGCCCCGCCGGTGACGACGACGTCGGCCCGGCCGGTCTGTAGTTCCATGCCGGCGAGGTGGATCGCCGAGAGTGAACTGGCACACGCGGCGTCGACCACGCAGTTGGTGCCGTGCAGGTCGAGCTTGTTGGCGATCCGCCCGGCGACGACGTTGCCCAACAGGCCGGGGAAGCTGTTTTCCTGCCAGGGGACGTAAGATTCGGCGATACGTTGCGATGCATCCTCGATGGCCCCGTCGGGTATGCCGGCGGCCTTCATCGCCCGCTTCCAGCGCGGGTGCCCGAGCCTGGCGCCGAGCGGGATGACCAATTCGAGCGTTCCAGTGACGCCGAGGATGACCGAAACGCGGGAGCGGGAGACGCGCCGCTTCGGCGTCGCGTCGGTCCCGGCGTCGTCGAACTGAATGCCCGAATCGTTGAGGGCCTGCTTCGCCGCGACGAGGCCGAGGAGTTGGGACGTGTCGGTGGCTTCCAGATCGCGGGGGGCGATGCCGAACTCGAGCGGGTTGAAGTCGACCGCGGAGAGGAACCCGCCGCGGCGGGCGTAGGTCATGTCCGGTTTTTTCGGATCGGGGTCGAAGTAATCGTCCGGGTTCCAGTGGGTGGGCGGGACGTCGGTGATGCCGTCGACGCCGTTTTTGCAGTTGGCCCAGAAGAAGCCCGTGCCGGCCGCTTTCGGGAAAAGACAGCCGATGCCGACGATGGCAAGTGCGGAGCTCGGATTGCGGAGTTCGGAGTTCGAACCCGGGCCCGAATCATTCTGGTTTTCAATCCGCATTCCGAACTCCGCACTACTGGAAATACCCGTCCAACCCATCTGCGGTCCACGGCCCGACAGGGATCCAACTCGCGGGAATTTCGACCCCTTGCTGTCTCGCGGCCTGCACGCGAAGGTGCAGGCAGGCCCCGTAAAGCAGATTCCTTGCGACGGCGACTACCGTGCGGTTCGCCGGCCGTTCCAGGAACGATCCCTTCGTCCACTCGTTGAACGCCCCCATCGCGGGGCCGCACCAAACCTGGTAATCCAGTGCCCGCGTCGGCTCCCCGGCGTTCGCCCACCGGCTCGAAAGGCCCAGATACCAGCGGAAGACGAGAGCCATTTTGTGCCTCGGGTCTTCGGCGGCACGCGGTAACTGGGTCGGGTCGCGGCGCTCGAAAAAGTCCCGGGTCTCCTGCCAGACGGCGTCGAACGATCGACGCAGCAGCGTCTTCTCAACTTGGACGCGATCGGCCTCGGGTATCGCTTCCCAGGCGGGGTATTGGCGATACAGGTCGAAGAGTTTCTGCGCCCGCATCGCGAACATGGTGCCCCGTTTCAGCACCTGGACTTTGACGCCCATTTCGAACATGTCGGCGGCGGGGGCCATGATGACGTCGGCTTGCCCGGCCTCGGCGAGCATCCGCCGAACCGCGTCGGACGAACCCGACTCGACGCACGCCTGATTCACGCTGCCGGTGACAACGTATCCGGCTCCCATCGCAAAGGCGGCGGCGACCCCGGCCGGGGTGGCCACGCCGCCGGCCAAACCGACCCGCACCGGCGTCGAAAACGCGTACTGACGCCCGAGACGATCCCGAAGAGCCAGCATGGTCGGCAGCAGCGTGATCGCCGGTCGGTTGTCGGTGTGGCCGCCGCTGTCCGCTTCAGCAGTCAGGTCGTCGCACATCGCCACCCGCGAGGAAAGGGCCGCCTGTTCGACCGAAATCTGCCCCGCCGCGAGCAGGTCCTTCACCACCCGCTCCGGAGGCGGGGACAGAAACCGCGTCGCCACTTCGACCCGCGACACTTTGGCGATCACCCGGTTCTCGGCCACGACCGACTCGTTCGCACCGGTTCGTAGCCCGGCCACGCGATACTTGACGATGGCGGGCGTGAGGTCGAGGTAGGCCGAGGCTTCGACGAGCCGAACGGCCCGGCGGAGGAGCAAGTCGGCCACGGCGGCTTCGTGGGCCGGTTCGTTCAGGCTGTGAATCAAGTTGAAACAGAACGGCCGTCCCGCCAGAGTTGCCTGCAGTCGATCGATGGCGTCGATGACCCGGTTGATCGACAACCCGGCCGCACCAAACGACCCGAGCATTCCCGCCCGGCTCATTTCTTCCACCACGTCGCACGACCCGATCCCGTTCGCCATCGCACCGGTCATGTACGCGTATTTCAACCCGTGGCCGGCGAGGAAACAAGGGTCGCCGAGGCGGTCCGGCGTAAGCGTCGGCAGCACGGCCCGCAGCGGCATCGATCCCGATTGGGTCTCCTCACCCAACGTCACCGATCCGTCCAAAGCTACCCCATCCCCCGTCGGCGTCCGGACGACGTAGGCAGTTCGATCCAGTCGGCCCAATTGAGACCGGACTTCGGAGCCTTCGGTGGCCGGGTCGTCTCCTCCGACGGATTTCCAGCATCCCAGCCCCGCGCGGACTTCGACTGGCGCTTGCAGGGCGTCGGCTGTCCCGTTTCGGGTCGTCATGGATGAGGGAACGGGGGGCGAAACAGGGGATTCATCCGGTTTCGTCGGTATACGGCGCACGAACCCGCCCAACAACCCAAACCCCAGACGGCTATTGATAATCCGTCGGGTCGAGCACCCCCGATTCGGCAAAGCCCTTCCGCCGCAACGTACAGGAATCGCAGCGACCGCACGCCCGGCCGGCGGCATCCGGGTCGTAGCAACTGAGGGTCTGGCGGTAATCGACCCCGAGCGACGTTCCCAGGCGGATGATTTCGGCCTTGGACAACCGGACGAGCGGGGCGTGGACCCTAAACCGGCCCACGCCTTCGACGCCGGCCTTCGTCGCCAAGTTCGCCAGGGATTCGAACGCCTCAAGAAACGCCGGCCGACAGTCCGGATAGCCGGAGTAGTCGAGCACGTTCGCCCCGATGAAGAGGTCGAATGCCCTTACGGTTTCGGCGAATCCGAGGGCGAGACCGAGGAGGATCGTATTCCTGGCCGGGACGTACGTGGCGGGAATACCGTGGTTCATCTCGGTCGGCGAACGATCTTTGGGAACGGAAACATCAGCGGTTAACGCCGACCCGCCGATGGCGCGGAGGTCGAGCCGGACGGTGCGGTGGTCGGCAACGCCCAGAGTTTTCGCGACTGCGACAGCCCGGTCGAGTTCGACCCGGTGCCGTTGCCCGTAGTCGACGGACAGGGCAAAGACCTCGAACCCGTCGCGTTTCGCGACCGCGACCGTGGTGCTGCTGTCCAATCCTCCAGAAAGCAGGACGACCGCGCGGGGCATGAGACGATCCTTTGGGGCGGTGGAAGCTGTTCTACCCACGGGGGTTGGGCTCGACAGGGCCGACAGTTTGGCGATAGATTTCGCCTCTTCCTGAAGCGGGAATCGAATGACACCGTCCGCCGCGAAGCGCTGGGCCTACTGCCACCGCTATTTCCTGGCCCTGGCCGTCGCCCTGCTCTCGATGGCGGTCCCGTTCTTTTTCGGACGGAAGCATTCGGAATGGCACTCCGTATTCGTTGCAGCGGGGTCCAACCTCCTGGCTGGGAACGACATTTTCACCATCGAGACGGGGTATACTTATCCGCCGTTTCAAGCCCTGCTGGCCTCGCCATTCTTTCGTATGCCGGTGGGTCTCGCCGCATTCGTTTGGTATGCCGTCAATGCCTTCAGTCTGGTTTGGCTGCTGCGGTCCGCCTGGCGACTCTCGGGCGGCGGCCGGCTTGACGGCGAACCGCCTGCCGGGTGGCGGGAGGAAGCGGTCTGTTTCCTCGGTTTATCCGTGGGGGGCTGTTTCCTCTTTCATGCGATCGCCCACCAGCAGACGGACATCATCGTATCCGCCCTGGCCGTGGGCGGGTGCGAGTTCCTGAGCCGCGGTCGGGGAAAAACTGCCGGCGTATTGATCGGCCTCGCCGCGGCGATGAAATGCACGCCGCTCCTGTTCGCCCCGTATTTGATCCTCAAGCGACGATTCGCGGCCGCGGCGTGTTTGCTCGCCGCGGCCGTCGGGGTCAATTTCCTGCCCGACCTCGTCAGTCGCCCCGCCGACGGCGGCACCTGGCTCGGCCGATGGTACACCTTCTACCTCGCCCCCATGGCCCGGCCCGACTACGCCCCGGGCATCTGGGCCAGCGACGTGATTTATAACCAATCTCTTTCCGGCGCCGCGGGGCGGTGGACGAGGACGACCTGGCATTTGGTCGGTTCAACGGTCGTCACTCGCGAAGTCCCGCCCGTCCTCGACCCCGTGAATACCAAACGACTGATCCTCTTGGTCAGCGTCGGTTTGTGCGGCCTCGCGGTAATCGCCGGGATGCGCCGAAGGGAGTCGGATAATCCCGCCGTGCCGCCCCGAATTGCACTCGAATGCGGAATCGTCTTCGCCCTCATGCTCCTGCTCTCCCCGATGTCGAGCATCCCGCACTCCATCACGATGCTGTTGCCCGGATTTGTGATGGCGCGAATGACCGTGATCGGCCGGAGCCGTGTCTCCGCCGTCATCCTCGGCCTGATGATCGTTACGGCCCTTACGTCCAACAAAGACTTGCTCGGCCCGAAGTTGTATACGCTCGGGTTGTGGTATGGCGGCGTAATGGGGCTGGCGGCGGCAGCGTTTGCAGGCGGGGTGTGGGGATTTTTGAATCGACGTGAAAGTAAGACGAGCCAGCCGGATCATGAGAAAGCGATTCAGGATTTGGAGATACCAAGGTCCCTGCAAATTTTCTGGGCGAGGAACTCTTTCACTTCCTTGTAACGGGGCACGGTCGAACTGCGATCATTCTTCGGATAGGCACATGTCGTACGGCGGCCGTCTTTTCGTTCCACGGCGAATCCTGAGCTTCGTGCGAGTTCAACCAATCGCCGCCCGCTCGCCGCCGCCCCTGCTCCCGCCTATCACAATCCTGCCCGCCGCGAGCCGCCTATGGATTTGACTGCCGCACCCACGGCCGATCAGCTTGAAACGTTCCCGAACCCGTCGCCGGGGCGGGAGTATTCGATTGAAATCGTTTGCCCGGAGTTCACCAGCGTCTGCCCGGTGACCGGTCAGCCAGACTTCGGCACGATCACGTTCACCTACGTGCCGGCGGGAACTTGCGTCGAACTGAAATCCCTGAAGCTCTACCTCCAACGGTATCGCACGCAGGGCATTTATTACGAAGCGGCAACGAACCGACTGCTCGACGATTTTGTCTCCGCGTGCCGGCCGGTGCGGTGTACCGTGGTGTCGCGGTGGACGCCACGGGGCGGGATTACCACGAACGTAACGTGTACCTACGAGGCGAAGCCTTCGTGAACCCGACCGGACTGCTCTTAGTCATGCTTGCGGTCCCGGGCGGGGTGTACGACACGCCGGCCCCGGCCGGGGCGCCACGCCTCGCGTTTTACCTGCCGGACAATACCTGCCCGTTTTCGATCAAAGACGGCGTGGCCGAGCCGATTCCGTTCAAGTCGTTTGACACCCGATTTGGAGCGTTGGGCAACATTGCGAACCCGAAAGCGATCGGCGACGCGAAGAACGACCGGCTGGCGATCCTGAAGCGTCTGGCGGCCCGTGGGAGTCGGGCGACGACGCCGGAGCAGGCCGCGGGCATGGCCGCCGAGCAGATCCGGCTGAATAATCTCGACGCAGCGCTGAACACCCTCGCCCCGTTCACCCGGGCCGAACCGGGGGATTTTCGCGTCCTGATCAATCAGGCTCACGCCTTTGCCTCCCGGAACGACTGGGACGCAGCCATCCGGTTTCACGAGCAGGCCGTGCTCGGCCGGCCCGGGTTTCCCCGGGAAATCCCCGGCATCAAACCCGATCAGCTCGCCTGGCTGCAGACCGTCGAGAAGCGCTATTACACCAAATGGCTGGCAATCCACCGCCTCAACACGGTCTCCAAGCCAAACCCGGAAACCGACGTGCCCTTTCCCCTGTTCGGCGACATGAAGTTCGTGAATGCGGAAGGGGCGTACGAACCGGGCAAGCTCGCCCCGGACGAAAGGAAGAAACTTCCGCCGGACGCCATAGCCATCGTCCAGCAACTCCTCCTGTGGTCCCCCGGCGACACGAGCCTCTACTGGCTGCTCGGGGAACTGTACGCGGCCGAGGGGTCGTTTGAGGAAGCGAAGACGATATTCGATCGGTGCGTGGACACCCGGCAGTTTTCGAACCGCAAATTGCTGAAGGAGCACCGGGCGGTCCTGGCCGAGACGCTGGCGAATCAGCCGAAGCCGGCGGCCCCGTCCCCGCCGCCGCAGCCGGACCCGTGGGCGGGATTGCCCTCGAAGCGCACGGTCTACATCATCCTGGGCGCCTTCGCCCCAATCGCCATGCTCCTGGTTATCTTTCAGCTTCGGGCCCTGCGGAAACGGATCGCCCGGAAGCCGACGGGTTCGTAGCATGTCCGCATGTCCACGCTCATTGCAGCCGACCATTCGACCGCCGTTCGTCATCTGACGCGGCGATGCACCGCCCTGAAACTGGTCATCCGGCGGGTCGGGGCCTGTCAACTCGTCCACAACCCCGATTCGTTCCGCGTCCTGGCCTCGTCGATCATCTCGCAGCAGATTTCGACCAAGGCGGCGACGTCGATCCGCAACAAGGTCATCCGGGCGCTCGGCGGTCGCTTGCACCCGAACCGCTTCGACCGGGTGACCGACGAAGACCTGCGGGCGTGCGGCCTGTCGGCGGGCAAAGTGAAATTCCTCCGCGACCTGGTGGCGAAAACGTCCGACGGCACCATCCCGCTCCGCCGGCTCCCGAAGATGGCGGACGACGACGTGCGGCAGCGGCTGCTCGAAGTGAACGGCATCGGACCGTGGACGGTGGACATGTTCCTGATGTTCGGCCTCGGCCGACCCGACATCCTTCCCACCGGCGACCTCGGCATCCGCGTCGCCGCCCAGAAAATCTTCGGCCTCGACGAACCCCCCAAACCCGCCGACCTCACTGCCCGCACCGAACACTGGCGGCCCTTCCGCACCATCGCCTGCTGGTACCTCTGGCGGAGCCTGGACGGAAACGCGGTGGTGTGACTACTGCTCTGCCGCCGAGCGAATAATCCGGTCCCGCACCGCCGCCCATTCCGGCCGATCCGGCGGCAGCACGATCACGATGCGGTCCCAGCTCCCGTCGTCGAGCGCGTGGAGGCGGGCATACAACTCGGCGGCCGCCCGGTCCGGCTGGTCCGGAAATGTCAAAAAATGGACCCGAAAGCCCGCCCGTTCCAGCGCCCGCCGGATCGCCTCGGCCTCGATTAGATTTTCAGCGAGTTCCACCGCCGTTCGCGGGGCGTAGTGCCGGGGGGATTGCCCCGGCGACCGTGCCGGCCCGTCGGAAATCCGGCCGCCCGTTATCGGGCCAATGATCGTTTCGATCATCGGCCCGGTAATCGGCCCCGGCCGGAGAATATGCGGCGATTGCCCGGTCACGTCGAGCACGGTCGATTCGATGCCGACGGAGCACGGGCCGCCGTCGAGTACCGCGTCGATCCGGTCGCCGAGGGACTGCACGACGTGCGCAGCGGTCGTGGGCGATAGCTCGCCGGACCGGTTCGCGCTCGGCGCCGCGATGGGCACCCCCGCCTCACGGAGCAGGGCGAGTGCCACGGGGTGGGCGGGGCAGCGGACGGCGACGGTCGGTCCGCCGGCGGTCGCGGCAGCGGGAACGGATGCGGCTTTGGGCAGGACGAGCGTGAGCGGCCCGGGCCAGAATTTCGCCGCCAGGATGCGGGCCGATTCGGGCCACTCGTCCGCGACCTGATGGACGTCGGTGGCATCGGCCACGTGAACGATGACGGGGTTGGTCGCCGGCCGGCCCTTCGCCCGGAATAGCCGGAGAACCGCAGCCTCGTCCAATGCGTTAACCCCGAGGCCGTATACGGTTTCGGTCGGGAACGCAACTAGCCCGCCGGCCCGAACGAGGGCCGCCGTCCGGCGAATCGAGGCCGCATTTGCCGGCCAAACTTCGGCTCCCGTCCCCATCGGATACCTTTCCCCCAGGATTCTCTCATGTCCTCCGGTATGATAGCAGAGCGGCCACGGCGCCCCGGTGGCCCCGGGATCACTCCTATGTCCGAACGCAGTACGCCGACCGTCCCGACACCGACGGCCGAGCAGCGAAAGATCGCGGCCGACAACTTCGAACGCGCGCGCCAGGTTATCGCCACCGGGAATTTCGACTACGGCATCGACCTGCTCATGACCTGCTGCCGGCTCGACCCCGCCAACGTCACCTTCCGCTCCCAACTCCGCAAGGCCCAGAAAGAGAAGTTCGGCAACGACCTCCGCGGCAGCAAAGTCGCCGTCCTCACCACCCTCCGCTTCCGCCAGCGACTCAAGACGGCCAAACTCGGCCGCGATTACCTCAAAGTCATCGAATACGGCGAACACATCCTGGCCAAAAATCCCTGGGACATGGGCACCCAGGTCGACATGTCCGAAGCGTTCGACGCCCTCGGCCTTTTGGACCTCGCCGTCTATACACTCGACCAGGCCCGGCAGAAATACCCCAAGGACGGCACGCTGAACCGCGCATTGGCCCGGCTACTGGAAAAGCGGGGCAACTTCCCGCAGGCCATGAAACTCTGGCAACTGGTGAAGGAAGCCTACCCGACCGACGTCGAGGCGGCCCACAAGGCGAAAGACCTGGCCGCCAGCGACACGATCGCCCGGGGCGGTTACGCCGAGACCGCGGCCGGGTCCAAGTCGTCCCCCGCGCTGGACAACATGGAAGCCCACGCGGTCGAGCACCAGGACCGGGCGGGCCGCGAAGCCGGGCCGATCCTGAAGCGGATCGAGGCCGATCCAACCGAGCCGGCCCTGTACGTGCAACTGTCCGGCGTATACCGCAAGTACGGCCAGGACGACCGCGCCCGGGCCGTATTGCAGCAGGGCCTCGGACGCACCGGCAACCACACCCTCCTGCAACTCGAACTCGCCGAACTCGACCTCGCCCCACTCAAGGCCGAATACGAGGCGGTGAATGCCAAGATTCAGCAAAAAAAGACCCAATTGGCAGCGGATGACACGGCCGAGGACGACGGCCCGAGCCTGACCGACCTCCGCGTCCGCCGCTCGCTTTTGGAAAAAGACATCCTCACCCGCGAAGTGTCGCAGTTGAAGGCCCGGTCCGACCGCGCCCCGGCGGACCTCTCGACCAAATTCGAGCTGGGCACGAAGTTGTACAAATCGGACCGGTTCGACGACGCCATTGTCGAGTTGCAACAGGTCCGCAAGGAAGAAAAATACAAAGGGAGGGCGGCCCTTTACCTCGGCCACTGTTTCCGCAAGCGGAACAACTGGCGGCTCGCCCAGCGGAATTACGAAGACGCCCTGGCCGCCATCCCCGAAAGCGACGAGGCCGCGAAGAAGGACGTGCTCTACCACCTCGCCATCGGCGCCGCCGAGCACGGCGACCTCCCCCGCGCCCTCGACCTAGGCCACGAACTCGCCAACCTCGACTTCACCTACAAGGGAATCGGAAATTTGCTCGACGAATGGCAGGCGAAGGTGGGGGCATGATGTCCGAGCTTGTAGCGGTTAACGACAGCGATCTGACTGACACCCGTTGGACCCATTAAGGCCTTACATTACCCGTACAACAAACGCATGGACGCCGCCACGCCTTCGATAGACCCCCGCCGCGGGTTACGGGCCGCTTTGGCGAATAACACCTTCCGCTCGCTCAAGCACCGCAACTACCGGCTCTACTTCTTCGGCCAGATCGTGTCGTACACCGGGTCGTGGGCCCAGTCGGCCGCCCTTCAGTGGCTCGTATACGAACTCACCCGCGATACGTTTTGGTCGGCTTTGTTCCTCGTCGCGCAGGTCGCCCCGACGCTCCTGCTCGGGCCGCTGGGCGGGGCCATCTCCGACCGGTTCCCGCGGAAGAGGGTGGTGCTCGTTTCGCAGTCCGCGTTCGCGCTGAATGCCACGTTGCTCGTCCTGCTGGTTTCGTTCAACGCGGCCCCGGTGGGCGTCTTACTCGCACTGCAGATCATTTCCGGGGTGATTCAGGGGGTGGACCTGCCCGCCCGGCTCGCGTTCGTGCCGGAACTGGTGTCGAAGGACGACCTCATTAACGCGGTGGCGTTGAACTCGACGCTATTCAATGCGGCGCGGCTCGTCGGCCCGGCCGTGGCCGGCGCGGTGTTCGCCGTCATGGCACAAGTGTCCGATTCGGCCCGGGTCGGCGCGGCGGTTTGCTTCGGCCTCAACGCCGTCAGTTATATCGCCGTCCTGTTCGCCCTGATCCGGATCACGACCGGGAACCAGCGGCCCCGGCCCGCCGGCGCCAAGCCCGGGTCGATCTGGGACGGGATCCGGTTTCTGCAATCCCATTCGAGTTTCGGGCTGCTCGTCGTATTCACCGGATTGTTCGCCAGTTTCGCCTGGCCGGTGGTGACGCTCCTCCCCGCGTATACCGCCAACGTGCTCGGGTTGCAGCAGCAGACCTACAGCCTTCTGGTCAGCGCCCTCGGCGGCGGGGCCCTGCTCGGGGCACTCGTCACCGCGACGTTCGGGTCCGTGAAACGGAGGGAGATATTCCTCCTCGGCGGCACGACCGTCGGCACCCTGGCGTTAGCCGCCCTGGCGTTCGTGCGAACGCCCGGCTCCGCCGCGGCTGCGTGCGCCGGGTGCGGGTTCGGACTCATCACCTACCTCTCGACCAGCCAGTCGATCCTGCAACTCCATTCGCCGGACGAATGCCGCGGCCGGGTGATGGCACTCTGGGCGATGACCCTTTCGGCCAGTGCACCAATCGGACACTTGCTCGTCGGCAAAGCAGCCCAGTATTTCCCGATCCCGCACGTAATTCTGACTCTAGCTTCTGGCGTCGGCGCCACTCTCTTCGGGCTTATCGTGCTCGTGGCGGGCACCCGCGGCCTGCGAAACCTCCCGTCCGCCCCTTCTCACCAAACCCTCATCGTGAAGGATTAAACGAACCGGAACGTCTAACGGGTGGCATCGGCCGTTCCGCCGGTGTACGATCGAACGCGACGGGCAGTCCGTACTCCAAGGAGGTGCGTCATGGTTGGACGGCGTTGGATACTGGGAACCGCGTGCGGGTTTGCAGCCCTGGCAACCGCCTCGGCGGGCGACTGGCCTCAGTGGCGGGGGCCGACCAGTAATAATAAAGTCGTCGACTTCAAAGTTCCGGCGACGTGGCCGGCGAAACTGTCACAAAAGTGGAAAACTCCGGTCGGAAACGGGGTGTCCTGCCCGGTACTCGCCGGCGACAAGGTCTACGCTTTCGCCCGCGTCGACGGGGACGAGGTCATCACCTGCCTCGACGCGAACACCGGCAACAAACTCTGGTCCGACAAATTCCCGGCCAAGGCACCCAACCCGCCGGCCCAGAACTTCCCCGGCCCCCGGGCCACCCCGGCCGTCGGCGACGGCTACGTCGTCACCTTCGGCGTCGAAGGCACCATCAGTTGCTACGACGCCGCCACCGGCAAACTTGCCTGGCGCAAAGAAAATACCGGCAAACCCAGGTTTTCCACGGCTGCATCGCCGCTCATCGCCGACGGGCTGGCTGTCGTATTCGTCGGCGGCGATAACAAAGGAGCCCTGACCGCGTACGACCTGAAAACCGGCGAACCGAAATGGAAGTGGACCGGCGAAGGGGCGATGTACGGCTCCCCGGTTCTGGCCACCATCGACGGAACGAAACAGGTCGTGACCCTCGCCGCCCGGTCGCTCGCCGGCGTGGCGTTCGCCGACGGCAAGCTGCTGTGGAAGACGCCCTTCACCTCGCAATACAACTCCGGCACCCCGGTGGTGGACGGCGATACGATTTACGTCTCGGCCCAGCGAATGGGAACGATCGCCTTCAAGATCACGAAAGACGGGGATAAGTTCACCGCGAAGCAAGAGTGGAAAAAGCCGTTTGCGACGACGAACTACAACTCACCGATTTTGAAAGACGGCCTGTTGTATGCCTTGGCCGGAGGCGGCGGGGGGGGCATGGGCGGCGGTGGACGTGGGGGACGGGGCGGTGGCGGCGGACGTGGGGGCCGAGGCGGTGGTGGCGGCGGCGGACGCGGCATGGGCGGTGGGGCCGGCGTGCCCAACGTCGGGTCCGCCACGCTGACCTGCCTCGACGCGAAAACCGGCGATACCAAATGGAAAATGGACACCCCGCTCGGCGATTGCGGCGAGGTCTTCGACGTCGGATCGTACCTGCTCGCCCTCACCAACAAGTCCGAACTGATCGCGTTCAAACCGTCGGACAAGGCCTTCGAGGAGGTCGCCAAGTACAAGGTGTCCGACTCCGCGACCTGGGCGGCCCCGATCATCACCGGCAACCGCATCTTCGTGAAGGACAAAGACTCGGTGATTCTCTGGACGGTGGAATAACCGGCCGGCGGGCGGTATCCTGACGAAGTGCCGCGGGCGGCCCGGCCGCCCGTGGCTCATTTCAGGAGCCGCACCATGCGAAACGGTCTTGCCCTCTTCGGCTTTCTGCTTTTCGCCGTCCCGGCGGTCGCCGTCGATTCCTATCCGTTCGCCGTCAATGTCACCGGGTCCGGACCGCCCGTGATCCTCATTCCCGGCCTCGCCTGCGGCGGGGCGGTGTGGGATTCGACGGTCGATTGGTTGAAGAAAGACCACGAGTGCCACGTCCTGACTCTTGGCGGGTTTGCCGGGCAGAAGCCGGCGGACGGGCCATTTCTGGAGACGATGACCAAGGGGATTCTGGATTACATCTCGGATAAGAAACTGGCCAAACCCGTCGTGATCGGGCACAGCCTCGGGGCGAGCCTGGCGGTGAAAGTCGCCGTCGACGGCCGGGAGAAGATCGCCGGCCTCGTCTGTGTTGACGGGTTCCCGTGCATCGTCGCACTGTTCTCGCCCGATCCGTCGCCACAGACGTTGAAACAAATGGCCGACGGCGAGCGGGCGAAGATGGGTGCAATGACACGCGACGCCTTCCTTAAGTCGATGAAGCAGCAATTCGGCGGCTGGCTCAAGGGCGAGAAGCTGGATACGGCCATGAAGTGGATCGAGGCCTCGGACCCGAAGGTCGTGGCGAAGTCAAAGGGCGAACTGTTCGAATCGGACCTGCGGCCGCAGGCGCAGAAGCTGGCCTGCCGGGTGCTGGTGCTTGCGGCTTACAACGACGGGTACAAGGCGTTCGTCAAATCGGCCGACGACTTCGGCACAGCGCTCGCGAAGCAGTACCCGAAATCGGCAACGATCGCGGTTCACCCGAACTGCAAGCACTTCATCATGTGGGACGAGCCGGCGTGGTTCCGGGGCAAGCTCTCGCCGTTTTTGTCGGGGAAGTAGTAATGGGCACGGCGGCCGTTCCGGGCCGGTTCGTGGCGATCGACTTCGAGACGGCCGACTACGGCCGGGACAGTGCCTGCGCCCTCGCCGTCGTCGTGGTGGACGGCCTCGACGTCGTCGAGCAGAGGTACGCCCTGATCCGGCCGCCCCGCAGCCACATCCACTTCAGCTACCTGCACAAAATCACCTGGGCCCACGTCGCCGACAAGCCGGTGTTCGGCGAAACCTGGCCGACACTGCTACCCCTTTTCGAAGGGGCGGAATTCGTCGCGGCCCACAACGCGAGCTTCGATAAAGGCGTGCTCGCCGAATGCTGCCGAAGAAGCGGCCACCCGCCTCTCGCGCTGCCGTTCCGGTGTACGGTCGCTTTGGCCCGCAAAACCTGGGGGATTCGCCCAGCCAACCTCCCGAGCGTCTGCCGCCACCTCGGCATTCCGCTCGACCACCACCACGCCGCCTCCGACGCCCTCGCCTGTGCCAAAATCGTCATCGCCGCGCGAGTCACCCCGACGGCCCGTTCGCCGCAATGGCGGTGAGGGGTACGCTTTCTACGGTCCCAATCCTATCCGAAACGGAAAGGATTGTCTTGACATCGATCCCGTACGCTTTAGTATACTCAAAGATACTTAATGAACGGACGAATTGATATTCGCAGGTACTTAGTGTTTTTCTGAACAGATTAATGCGTATTTTTCAAAGTCTTTGTCGATAATAGCCGTTCCCATTCGTCGTGGGTACGATCGGACAAGCGGTCCGAATCCCGTCTTGCGTCGAACGGTCGTCCGGTGCGCGTGGCACCGGCGATCCGCTCGGCAGTCCTTGTGGAGTGCTTCGATGAAGTCGCTGCGTTGGTTCGGTGCGGTCGTCCTGGCCGCCGTCGCGGTCACCCCGGCCGTCTACGCCCAGCAACCCCCCGCCCCCGGCCCCGAGCACGACGTGCTCAAGAAGTGGGTGGGCGACTGGACGACCGCCATTAATGCGGGCGGTCAGGAGTCCAAAGGGACCGCGACGTACCGGATGGAGTTGAACGGCCTGTGGCTGGCCAGCACGTTCAAAGGCGAATTGGGTGGGATGTCGTTCCAGGGCCGCGGCATGGACACGTACGACCCCGCGAAGAAGAAGTACGTGGCCGTCTGGTGCGACAGCATGTCCGCCGTGCCCATGATGCTGGAAGGAACCTACGACAAGGACAAGAAGACCTACACGATGTCCGGCGAAGGCCCCGGCATGGACGGGAAGCCGACCAAGTTCCGGGAAGTGGTCCAATGGAAGGACGACGACCACTTTCACTTCAGCATGTACATGGCGGACGGTAAAGACCCGATGCTGACGGTCGCCTACACGCGGAAGAAGTAACCCCGCCTCCCCTCTTCCTCCGCGGGGAAGGGAGTGCATCAACCCTGGCCCGGTTTCTTGAACAGGTCGAGAAACCGGTCCTCATACTCTTTGAACAGTCCCATCCGGTCTAATTCCCTTTTCAATTCAAATGCTTTCGACTTGTCGTTTTTCGCCAGGGCGAACAGATCCTCGATCCGGTTCTGGTCGGCATCGGGAATTGCCGGTTCCTCGACCGGCTCGGGCAAGTATCCTTCTTCCTCGCCGGCGGCGGGGCGGTCGCCGATCTGCTCTTCCACCCGGGCGAGCAGTTCGCCGAGTTGCTCTTCGATGACCTTCGCCTGCTCGGCCAACTCCGTCAGGTCGAGCTCGATGTCCGCCACGATCGAGAACACTTCCAGGATCGCGTTCGACGCTTTCGGGAAGGGGAGCTGGGCGAAGATGTGCGGCATTTCGCCGAGTAGGCACGCCCCCTGCAATCCGACCTCGGCCGCGGCGGCGAGTAACACGCCGTTCAATCCGCCGATGTTTCCGTCTTCCAGGATCGTCATTTCCAGCCGCTTCAGTTCGTTCAGGTTGTCCTCGTCGGTCGCCGCGGCGAACACCCGCGATTCGTGCTCCGGGTTCATCTGCGTGGCCATCGCCGCAAAGGTAAACACCCGCTCGACGCCGAGGTTCCGGGCGAACGCGATGAGCTGCCGACAGAACGGGTACTTTCCCGCGGGGGGCTGGGCTTCGCCCACGAACACGACCAGGTCGTGTCGGTGGTTCGGGTCGTTCCAGACGAAAAACCGGTTCTTCGGCCGCTTCCCCGGTTGCACGAGACCGTCCTTCACTTCGACGTGGTCAATGTCGAACAGGTCGTTCGACTGGTACTCGGCGAACGCCGACATGCCCAGTTTCGCCAGCAGGTATACGCCAGCGTTGAGGGCGACGTGCCCCATACCCGGCCAGACGGCGACGAGCCAGGGGTGATTCAGCGATAACGATTGGGCCACGGCAAACGCTCACTTTCGACCGAGGGACAATGTCCGGCAGCAAACCATTCTACCCCATACCGCAAACGACCGGACGCGAAAGAAGTGCCCAATCCGATTACCGGCCCTCTAACCTCTGGCGGACTCGACCGGGAATCGGTACGATCCGGGCTGAATCGAGCCGTTGGACGCCGCCACCCATGGAGGGACAAATCTCTTTTTCGGAGTCGTCGCCATGGCATCGGGCGTACTGGACAGGTGGAGTTGCGGCGGAGGCCCCGGCGAACGGGCCGGCGACGTGGCGGCGCGGTCGTTGAAAATCCGCCTCGAAACGGTGCGCGACGCGTTCGCCCGGGCTGCGACCGCGGCCGAAGACGACGAGGAAGCGGTCCACGCGCTCCGGGTCGCGGCGCGACGGGCGGCGGCGGCGATCCGGTTGTACGC
>DASXPC010000059.1:0-10062 GCA_036493815.1 Fimbriiglobus sp.
GAACCGGGCCGGCTTCGACGTCGTTTGATGGATCCCGACCAGTTTCGGCCCGAACCGGGCGTGGCGGGCGAAGACGTCTTTGATCCCGCGGAACGCCGCGTTCGACTCGAACACCACCTTCGCCGGGTTCCACCGCCGGTCGGCGTCGTCGATACGTTGCATGAGGTCCGGCGTCGTCACGCGGTGCGCCGTCGCTTCGAGGCACTACACGTCGTTCCTCTTCCGGCCGAGCACGACGATCGCCGACGCGTCCGCCGTCGGGCTCGGCGTCACCGCCGGGTCGACCGCGATCAGCACCGTGTCGAACGATTCCGGTACCGTGGTCCAGGACTGAATCCATTCGGGCCGGATCATCAGGTCGTCCGCCGCCGCGGGGGTGAGGTGATAGCCCCGGGCGAACGCCGTCGGGCCGATCTCCGCCCGGCGGGCTTCGTGTTGTTCCCGCGACCACCGCCCCGGCCAGACGGGTTCCATGTCCGGCCCCACCGGCCGGCGTGCCGTTCGGGATCCCAGCCGGTTCGTAAGGGTGGTGCGACGGGCGGCATCTCCCGTATTATGCGGTACGAACTCCCGGAGTTCTTTACGTGACCTGCCACTATGAAAAATGAGAACGCATTCGCGTTTCAGAACGATCCATTGAAATTATTGGTCTTTACTCCTTGAGTCGGTAGGATTCACTCCCCCTCCTTTGATTTTCTTCGGTCGGTTCGTATTGGAGACTTGCATGCTCGTTCGCTCAAAACGTTACGTTGCGACTTGCTCATTGTTCCTGTTGCTGCTCCCGAGTGTCGCAAAAGCCCAGACGTACGACGCCGCGGCCGACTTTACCATCTCATCGAATCCGATCGGCCCATGGGCCTACGGCACCAAGACGACCCCTGGAACCGCTGGAATCTCGTACTTCACGGATTCCTTCAACGTCGGTGGGGCCGTCATCGGCTGGAACAATACGAGCATCCCTTTCCAAGCGCCGTTCGTCGCGAGGAATATCTCCGGAACTCAACAGACGTTCGAGACGGGCACTTTCAACCCCGGTCAATTGTTCGCCCACCCGGACTCCTCCGTCTTTAGCACGGTGCGGTTCAGCGCCCTGCCCGGTATCAACACGTACAACCTGGACGTGACCTTTACGAATTTGTCCACCAGTACGGGACAACAAGTTTTCGTCTATCACAACGGCGATGAGCTTTTCGCCGGGTTGCAAACCGGCGGATTCAACACCACAACGGGACCGGCGACGACTCCGATCATCCTCCTTGGAGGTGACGTCATTGATATCATGGTTGGCCGACGCTTGAGTGGGACAAGCGACAATACCTACACCGGAATCAGTGCCTCTCTCACCCCCGTCCCGGAACCCGCCAGCGTCCTCGCAGTCTCTGTACTTGCGGCGACCGGCGTGGCCGGCTTGCGTCGGCGGATGCGGCGGAACGGTTAGTTCGTAGGGTGGGTCGAGCGAGTCAGCGAGCGAAGACCCACCGGCACCGGCAACCGCAATTGGTATCGTATGGTGGGTCTGCGCCCGCAGAGCCGGGCTTGACCCACCCTACGGGAATCGGGCATTTCAACCGACCGACGATTCGATCAGGTCGAGCAGCTTTCGGGCTTCGGTGCGGATGTCGTGGTCGCGGGCGACGCGGTCGGCTCCGGCCTGGCCGAGGCGGGCGAGTTGGTCGGGGGGGGCGTCGAGGACCTGGGCGATGGCGGCGGCGAGTGCGGTTTCGTCTCCGGCGGGGACGAGCCAGCCGTTTTCCCCCGGGCGAACCAGTTCCGGGATGCCCGCGATGTAGGTGGAGATCACCGGCCGGTGCAGGGCGAACGCTTCCATGATTACGACGGGCAAGCCCTCGGCGAAGCTGGGCAGAACCATGGCCCGGGCGGCTTGAATCTCCTGCCGAACCTGTTCCCCCGTTTTCCAGCCGACCAATAAGACGTGAGCCTCAAGGTTCAGGACGCGGATTCGTTCGGCCAACTCGTCGTGGAGCGGGCCGCCGCCGATGATGACGACGACGAATGACCGGCCCTGGTCCCGCAGGATGGCGGCGGCCTCGACGAGCAGGAGTTGACCCTTCTGCTCGTGGAGGCGGCCGATGTTGACGAGCCGCGGTTCGGCGGGCGGCGGGGTGGCGGGGCCGGCGAGGAAGGAGGGGTCGAGGCCGCAGTGGACGACGTGGACTTTGTGCCAATCCGCGGGGTCGGCCCAGCGCCAGATTTGACTGCGGCCGAACGAGGAGATGGCGACCACGAAGGCGGCGTGTTTCACTTTGGTGCCGAGGGCCAGGCGGTCGGTGTGGTCGAACTCTTCGGGTCCGTGGACGGTGATGCTGAAGGCCGGGCCGCCGAGCAGCCGGCACAGCAGGGCGACCGTGGCGGAGTTGGTGGCGAAGTGGACGTGGAGGTGGCCGATGCCGTCCCGGGCGGTCCAGCGGCGGAGCACGCAGGCTTCCGCCAGATAGGCCAGGTGGTAGTGCATGCCGCGTTTCGAGATACGGCCCAGTTTCCAAGCCCGGAGCGAAACCCGGGTGAAGCGGAGGGGGCTGCCGAAAAACGCGCCGACGAGCGAGAAGAGCAGGCGGGGCATTCCGATATCGAGAATCCGCCTCGTTCGGGCCGCCTCGGCGATGTCGCCCGGATCGACGAGCGGGGTGTCCCAGGCTCGAATGGCGTACCGCACGACGGGCACGCCCATCTCTTCCATTGCCGCGATTTCGCGTCGGATAAACGTCTGGCTCGCCATCGGATACGTGTTCGTGAAATATCCGACATTCAAGGACATGGTGAATATCTTTCGTCGGAAGCCGCCGGGGTGCGGGCTTCATGGCCGTCCGTGCACGGCGAGGCGATACCACCCCGGTTCACACGAACGGGTGGGGGTCGAATGTCGCGGGCATTCGCACGGGCGGATTGTTACTTTAAATCCCGGCTGGCGTTATAGCCCAGATAGGCGACGATGGCGCTGGCGAGGAGGCCGAAGATGTCGACGACGGTGAAGGGGTTCGAGCCTTCCGCGCCTCCGCCGAACGGGAACTTGACGAGGAGGTCGAGGAGGAACAGGAGGAACATGACCGCGGCGACGCCGAGCGCCCCGTAGCACATGTACTTTTCCATTTCCCGACCTTTCGCCAGAAGGAGAGTGGTCACCGCGTAACCTCCGGGGCCCGTCCGGTCCGGGGGGCGTTTTCGGAGCGAGGGACGGCGGTCCGCAAAGATTCTAGCGACTGGTTTCGTCTCTGCAACCGCAAGCCGGGGCCGGGGCGGGGAATCGCTGCCGTGCGGACCCGCACCCCCGGCGCACCCGGTACAGGCCGTTCGGTCCACCGGTTTCGGACGAGTGGGGGGATGCCGGCCATTCCCGTTCCGCAAGTTCGAAGCGTCGCTAAACTGACGATATCCGAACCACCCGCGGTATCCCGCTATGCCCCTCTCCGACCTCGCCGAATACGCCGTCCACCTCCGGCCGGACGACAACGTGGCGGTCGCCCGGAAGCTGATACCGGCCGGGACGGGCCTGCGGTTTCCGACCGGCACGGTGACGCCGACCACGTCGATCAAGCTCGGGCACAAGTTCGCCGTGCGGCCGATTGCGGACGGCGAGGCGATCCGGAAATATGGGCAGGTGATCGGGTTCGCCAACGGGGCGATTGCGCCCGGCGGGCACGTGCACGTCCACAACGTGAAGCTCGGGGCGTTCGAGCGGGATTATGCCTATGCGACGCAGACCCCTGCTCCGCCGGAACCGCCCAGGGAATTTCGCACGTTCCAGGGGTACGACCGCGGCCCGGGCCGATTGCCGCACCAGCGGTACGGCACCCGCAACTACGTGGTGATCATCAGTACCGTGAATTGCTCGGCCGGGACGAGCAAATACGTGGCCGAGCGGGTGCGGGCGTTGGGCCTTTTGGACAAGTATCAGAACATCGACGGCATCGTGCCGATCGTGCACAAGCAGGGCTGCGGGATGCAGTACGACGGGCCGGACCACAAGCAACTCGACCGCACCTTGGCCGGGTTCGCCAAGCACGCGAACGTTTCGGCGTTCATTCTGATCGGCCTCGGCTGCGAGACCGGGCAGGCGATCCACCTCATCGAAGGGGAAGGGCTCGGCCTCATCCAACTCGGCGGGGCGAAGATTCCCACGACGGTGTTGAGCATTCAGGAGTGCGGCGGCATCGGCCGGACGGTCGAAGCCGGGGTGAAGGCCGTGGCCGAACTGCTGCCGCGGGCGAACGATGTCAAGCGGGTGTCACTGCCGGCCAGGCATCTGATTCTGGGAACGAACTGCGGCGGGTCGGACGGCAACTCCGGCATCACCGCGAACCCCGCCCTCGGCATCGCTTCGGACCTGATCGTGCAGCAAGGCGGCACCAGCATCCTCGGCGAAACGACCGAAATCTACGGGGCGGAGCACTTGTTGACGCGGCGGGCGGTGTCGAAGGAGGTGGGCGAAAAGCTGGTCGAACGGATCAAATGGTGGGAGTGGTACACCGGGGTATTCGGGGCCGAGATCAACAACAACCCGAGCGTCGGCAACAAAGACGGCGGGCTGACCACGATTTACGAGAAGAGTCTGGGAGCCATTGCGAAAGCCGGCAGCACGGCCATGACGGACGTGGTGCAGTTCGCGGAGCCGGTGACGGGGAAGGGGTTCGTGGTGATGGACACGCCGGGGTACGACCCGGTGAGCATGACCGGGATCACGGCCGGCGGGGCGAACGTCTGCGTGTTCACGACGGGGCGGGGGAGCGTGTACGGGTGCAAGCCGTCGCCGTGCATCAAGGTGGCGACGAACACGCCGATGTACGAGCGGATGGTGTCGGACATGGATGTCAATGCCGGGGTGATTCTGGACGGCGTCCCCGTGGCCGAGGTCGGCCGGCAGATCTTCGAAAAGATTCTGGCCGTCGCCAGCGGTGAACACACGAAGAGCGAGATGCAGGGGGTCGGCGAGGAAGAATTCGCCCCGTGGCAGATCGGGCCGACGCTATAACGCCGGGACTGGAGGCGATCGGTTCGGCGAACCGCCAATCCAGTACGAATCGGAGGAGGAATTCTACACCGAGATCGAGCGGCGGAGTAACGAGGCGCACGGCCATCCGGAACGGTTGATCGATGGGGAGCAAGCTTTGACCGAAAATCCGGTGGTGGCTTCCTCATAGCGGCGTGCGTCATCACCTTGGGCGTGATTGTTGGCCGGTAAATCCCGCTCATCCTGAATATGCCAGTCACGTCATGGAAGCACGTCCGAAACGGCAATTATTCCAATCGAATTCCCACCCAGAATCAGAGGAACGGAACCACCTTCGGAGAAAATGTTTTCGGTTTGATAGTCCGGCTCGTCGGCCGGCCCGGTCGGATCGGTGTAAACCTCTACCTGACGGTCCGCGATGTTGACGATCCAATATTCCGCGATCCCGGCCCGCGAGTAGATGCAGGACTTCACGCCCCGGTCTTCGGGCAACGACGAGTCCGCCACCTCGATGACGAGACCAATCTCAGACGGCCCCGGGTGATGATCGACGTACTGCCGCTCGGGGCTCAGAACGACCGCGACGTCCGGTTCCGGCTCGCTGTCGGCCGTTGTGATCGCCGACTGTACGCGGGCGAACCACTCCGACGGTAACACTCGCGAAATAACTTTATTGACGAGGGACAGGGACAGATCGTGAGCGGGGTTGCGGCTCATCTTGGGGATCAGCCATCCTTCCAGGAATTCGTACGGTGCCCCGCTCGTGAGTGCACCGATCTTCAACAGGCCGTGGTACTCGTCCACGGTCAGCGGCCGGGCCGGCCGGAACGGAAGGCCAGGAAGGGGTCGGGTCAGGATCGACATGAATGGTAGTATAACACTTTCCACGACCCCCTTGCTACAGTCCGGCCCGGCCATGCCCTACACCCCCACCGAACTGATGATCTCTTGTGCCGCCCGGGCGCTCGAAGACGGCAAAACGGTCGCCGTCGGCACCGGGCTGCCGTGTGCGGCGGCGATGCTCGCCCAGATGACGCACGCCCCGAACCTGGTCATTCTGTTCGAGGCGGGCGGGGTCGCCCCGATCCTCAAGGCCCTGCCCGTCTCCGTCGGCGACAGCACCACCTACCACCGCGGCCTTATGGCCACCAGCATGGCCGACGTCATGCAGACCGCGCAGCGCGGCCTCGTCGACTACACCTTCCTCGGCGGCGCCCAGATCGACCCCTTCGGCAACCTGAATTCGACTTTGATCGGCACCGATTATTTCCACCCGAAGGTTCGGTTGCCGGGCAGCGGCGGGGCCAACGACCTCGCCTCGTTCTGCTGGAAGACGCTCACCGTGATGAAGCAGGACGTGAAGAAGTTCGTGCCCAAGCTCGATTTCCTGACGACCCCCGGCTACCTCACCGGCCCCGGGGCCCGCGAGGCCGCGGGACTGCCAGCCGGGGCCGGGCCGTACCGCGTCATCACCGACCTTTGCATGATGGATTATCACCCCGATACGAAGCGGATGCGGGTGATGGCGCTGCACCCGGGCGTTGAGCTGGACCGAGTGAAGGCCTCGACCGGTTTTGAACTACACGTCGCCGACGACCTCGGCCGCTCGCCCGAGCCGAGCGACCGGGAGTTGGAGTTACTGCGAACCAAAGTCGATCCGGGGCGGTTCCTGCTGGGCAAGGCGGGGTGACTGCGATGCCGGTATGCCGGTGTTGACCGAATCGGTATTGGATTGGAGAATAGGTGTGAACCGGGAGACGACGCGATGGCAGTCCTGATTGCACCGAACGAACCACGCACGGGATACCGCTTCACGGTGGACCAGTACAAAGATATGATCGACAGCGGCCTCTTCGTCGATGCCGAAGAGGTGGAACTCCGAGACGGGCAGGTCCGCTTAACGAATCGGCGAGGGGGCAGCACCCCGTATCGATTTTCACTCGACCAATACCATCGAATGATCGCGGCGGGCGTGTTGGACGAAGACGATCGGGTGGAATTCCTTCACGGCGAAGTGGTGCCCAAAATGCCCCAGGGTGACCCCCACGCCTTCGGTATCGAACAACTCAATCGATTGCTCATTCGGCTCGTTTCGGACGACGTGTCCGTAAGGTGCCAGTGCCCCGTCACCATCGGAGAGGACGAGCCGGAACCGGATTTCGTCTTGTGCGTGCGACCCGAAAAGCGGGAGAACCGGCACCCCCGGGCCGAACACACGTTCCTGATCGTGGAGATCGCCGACTCGTCGCTGGAATTCGACCGCACGGAAAAAATGGGAACGTACGCCCGCGCCGGCATTCCGGTCTATTGGATCGTAAACCTTGAGGATCGACTCATCGAAGTCTACACCGACCCTGCGGTTGCGGACTCGCGGTACGGTCGGCGGACCGGCTACGGTCTCGGCCAGGACGTTCCGGTCATCGTAGCCGGGGTCGAGGTCGGACGGATCGAGGTTTCGGCCGTGCTACGGTAATATCACTTCGCCTTTTCCGGATAGCGGATCACTTCCTTTCCGTCCCCGAATGGATTGACGGTCGATATGACGGGCGTTTCTAGCCCGAACTGGTCCTTCTCGAATTTCAGGGAGAAATCCTTGCCCGACGGGTCTTTGACCCCGTTTTTCCCGCCACCGACCCACGGTTTGCTGCCGTCGGGCGGATTCGCGAGTTCCTCGAGCTTGGTTGGCCATTTCCCGGTCGTTACGTAATAGGCCTTGCACGCCGTTTGGATGGTCTGGGCCATCGATTTCGTTCGTTTGATGACGTTGCCGCGATAGGTCTTCAGCGTGCTCGAATCCAGAAACAGGGGAAGGAGTTTCGGATCGACCGCAAGCACTTTGTCGTAGGCCTTCTCCAACTCGGCCTGTTGAGCCTCTTTGCGGGGTATGAAGAAGTCGGCCACCCACCGCCGCTCGGCGGGCGTCCGTTCGGCTTCCCGTTCCGAATACAGTTTGATCCGCTTATCGACGGATTCGAGAACGGATTTCGCGACTTCCGCCGTCTGTTTATCCTTCACCGCGGAGACGGCCGTTGTCGCCTCCTTCATCGCCTCCAACACCAGGTCGGCGCGGTCTGAAAGTTTCATCTGGAACAGGTCGTGCGTTTGCTGAGCGCGGGCGGCCGATCCGGTCAGGAAGATGCAGCCGGCAACAATCATTAGGGTTCGTTGCATATCTATACCCTCATACACTCCGTGAGATCAAATCCACGCCTTTCAACCGCGAAGCTCTCCCGCCTTCAGGCCGTCGTGTTCGGCGTTACCGTCGTGGCGGTCGTTTCGGTCGCAGGGTTGGGGCTGGCGGTCGAGTCCCCGGAGACGAACGACGTCGCGGCGGGACTGCTCGTTACTTATCCTACTTAGGCCATTGAATCTCCTGTTTCCCGTTACCGTAGGGGCTTATTGTGAAAATGACGGGGATCTCGTCACCATTTTGTGTTTGTTCAATGCGGATTTTGTAATCCTTGCCCCAGGGATCTTTGAGTGCAGCACTCCCCCCTTCAATAAAAGGGCGTTCGGCCTTATCCTCGGGTACCAAAAAATCCAGGGATTTCGGCCAATCCATGTCGGCACAAATTCGATAGGCTTTCACCGCTGCTTGCAGGTTATGAGCTTGCAATTCCACCCGTTTAATCTTTGCGGTCTTATGAATCTTAAACGTCTCGGCATCGCCAATCCTGGCGTACAACTTCGGATTGGATTCAATGAGTTTGTCCTGCACCTTCTCCAACTCGAATTGAGCCTTCAAGTACTTCGGTTCGAATTTGTCCGCGACCCATTTCTTTTCCTCGTCCACCCAATTGTCCTTCATTGAGGCGAATTGCTTTGCCAACTTCTCCGCTTCTTCCAGTTTGCCCTTCGCCTTCTCGGCCGTGGCCCGGTCTTTCACTTGAGTGAGGGCTTCGGCCGTGTCATTCAATGCGTAGAGAACTAATCGGCATTGCTCCTGATGGGCGGTAAGTCGGGCTTTGGGCGGCGGAGCCCAGGCCAATCCAAAAACCGCAATTCCCACGCCAAGTAGTAGAGAACTTTGCACGTGCATTCTCCCGATAAACGGAACGCGAAAGGATCTCCGCCCCGGAACGAAGTATAATCAGTAGCCATTAACGTCTTGTGAGGATGGTTTTTATGACCCAAACCCTCTCCCGCCTCCAGGCCGTGGTGCTCGGCATTACCGTCGTGGCGGTCGTTTCGGCCGCGGGGTTGGGGCTGGCGGCCGTGGCGTCTAAGCAGGGGTTGTTCGCGGAGTCCGCCGAGCTCACGGCCGAGTTCCCGGAGACGAACGACGTCGCGGCGGGCACGGCGGTGCGGATGCGTGGGGTGGACGTCGGTCAGGTCGTCGCGGTCGAATACCCGGCCAGCGATCAGCCGGGGTCGCGGGTTACGGTGCGGATGCGGGTGAAGCCGGAGTACGCGTCGCGGCTCTATGCCGACGCCTTGGCGCGGACGTATTCGACGGGCCTGCTTGGGGCGAAGGTGATCGCCATCGACCCCGGATCGCCCGCCGCCGGCACGAACCCGACGGGTCGGATTCGAGGCGTCGCCTCAGCCGACCTCGCCGAGGCCGCGGCCAAGCTCGCCGCAGTCGCCGACGAGGCGGGGCAATTGCTCCGGGACGCCCGGGCGGGGAAGGGGTCGGTGGGCAAACTGCTCACCGACGATTCGCTTTACTTGGAACTCAACGGGCTGGCGAAAGATGCCCGGTTGGCGGTGGGGAAGGTCGAAGACCAGTCGGCGAAGGTCGACCATTTCGTCAGCGACGGCCGGGAGACGCTCCGCAGCGTGAAGCAGGGGACCGACGCGGTGCAGCGGCTGCCGATCATCCGCGGGTACGTCGAGGACCACGCCGCGATTTTGGTCCGCCCGACCTGGCGGCGGGAGGTCGTCACGTACCGGGCGACGACGCTGTTCGAGCCCGGCACGGCGATCCTGACCGACGCCGGGAGGCACCACCTGGGCGAAGTGGCCGCGTGGCTGCGCGGGATACAAAACGACAAAGCGGAGGTGGTGGTCGCGGCGCGGTGCGACCCGGAGGACGCGTCGCAAACGCCGGCCTCGGCCGGGGAGCTGACGAAGAAACAGGCCGAGGTGGCGATCGA
>DASXPC010000060.1:0-19092 GCA_036493815.1 Fimbriiglobus sp.
CCGAAAACGGCGGAAGACGCGGCCCGGGAGTTGCCTAACGGGTTTTTTTTACCCATTCCGAAGTGCGGCCACGCCCCGCAAATCGAAAAGCACTGGTACATTAACCGCCTCGTCGTACACTTTCTCGGGTCGCGGAACCCGTCCGTGCACCCGGGATGGACCCGAATGATCCTTGCAAAACCCACCCGCGCGAAATGACGCTGCCCCACCACCCGACCGCCCGACCTCAACAAACCCTGACGCCCGCCTCCGACCGCTGGTTGATGGTCCGGAAATTTCTGAAGCACGGCACGACCATTGCTTCGTTCAGCCCGTCGTCCCGATTCCTGTCCCGGGCGGTGATTCACGGGATCGATTTCGACACGGCCAAGGTCGTAGTCGAACTCGGAGCCGGGACCGGGCCGATCACGCACGAACTGATGAAAAAGGCCAAACCCCAAACCCGGTGTGTGATCGTCGAACAGGACCCGGACTTCTGCGTCCGTCTGCGGCAGAAGTTCCCGGCCGCCGACATTGTGGAAGGAGACGCCGCCCACATCGACCAGATTCTCGCCGACCGGGGCATCCGCCACGTCGACCACGTTCTTTCCGGCCTGCCGCTGCCGTCGTTTCCCGCCGAGCTACGCAATTCGATCATCACGAGCAGCACCAAGTGGCTTTCGACCACCGGAACGTTCCGCCAGCTCACCAATATGCCCTGGATTTACCGCGGACTCTACCGCGAGTATTTTCAGGACGTTGCGTTTAAGCTCGTTCCGCTGAACCTCCCGCCCGGCGGCGTCTACGTCTGCTCCGGATTCCGCGGGATCGTCTCGCCGTGATCGGCACCGCATGGCTCGCCCCGCTGGCGGATACCGGCCCGGCCCGCCGACTCGCCGATGCCGCCCTGATCCGACTCGCCCACAAGCGGACTCGCGATCTCGACCGACTCGACCTTGTCCGCGCCCAGGAAAACACGCTCCTCCGCCTCGTCCGCAAAGCCCGCGATACGCAATTCGGCCGGGCCCATCATTTCGACCGCATCGAATCCGTCGCCGAATTCCAGGCCCGCGTCCCGATACGCGAGTACGAATACTTCTGGCAAACTTACTGGAAGGACCCGTATCCCCGCATCGAAGGGAAGACCTGGCCCGGATTCGTCCCTTACTATGCCCTTTCTTCCGGCACCACGAGCGGCACGACCAAGTACATCCCGATCACCCGGGAAATGGTGCGCTCAAATCAGAAAGCGGCGTTCACCACACTCGCTCTGTTCCGACACGTCCGACCTCGGGACGAGTTGTTCACGGGGAAATTCTTCTTCCTCGGCGGCAGTACCGACCTACGCCGCCAAGACGACGGTAGCCTCGCCGGCGACCTCTCCGGCATCGCCGCCAGGGAAAACCTCGACCTCCTCCGCCCCTATCAGTTTCCGCCCGACGACATCACGACGATTGCCGACTGGGAAGTGAAGGTGCAGAAACTGGCCGAACAGGGCGTGAAGGAACGGATCACGGCGATCAGCGGGGTCCCCGCCTGGGTGCTCGTGCTGTTCGACAGGATGAAAAAGGTTACGGGAAAGCAGACCGTCGCGGAGATTTGGCCCGACCTCCGCCTCGTCGTCCACGGCGGCACCAACTTCGCCCCGTATCGCGACCTGTTCACCAAAGAAATCGGCAGCGATCGGGTTTCCTTCATCGAAACGTATCCGGCGTCCGAAGGGTTCGTCGCCACCGAAGACCCGCGGTACGGAATGCTGCGGCTCCTGCCCGATCACAACATCTTTTTCGAGTTCGTTCCCGCCGACGAACTGGGCAGTGACAAGGCTCCCCGGCACACGCTCCGGGAAGTCGAGCCCGGCGTCCGCTACGCCGTGGTCCTCTCGACCTGTGCCGGGCTCTGGGCCTATCTCGTCGGCGATACCGTGACGTTCGAGCGGACGAATCCGCCACTTTTGCGGTTCAGCGGTCGGACGAAACACTTCCTCTCCGCTTTCGGCGAACACCTGATCGCCGAGGAGATCGAGAATGCCGTGGCCCATGCGGCCCGGGTTTGCGGTACCGACGTGGTCGATTTCCACGTCGGTCCGGTCTTCCCGACCGACCCGAGGACACCGGGCCATCACGTGTACCTGGTCGAATTTGTCGGGACGACTCCGGACGTTTCGCGCTTCTCAAAAGCATTGGACGACGAGTTAATCCGCCTCAACGAGGACTACGCCGCCCACCGCGTCGGCGATTTGAGCATGTTGTCCCCCAGGGTGCGGCCGGTGGCGAAGGGGAGCTTCGCCGACTGGATGAAATCCCGCGGCAAATATGGCGGACAGAACAAAGTGCCGCGGATGGACAATACCGGAGTGCTGACGAAAGAACTGGAAGGGTGGTTTGGGGAAAAAGACGGTTTCGGATTTCAGAATTTCAATCTGGGTAGTTTGGGATATTTGAGTTGAACTGAAAATCGCAATGAAATAGAGTTGAAACCGGTAACGAATTCCTCTTCCCCTCGTTATTTTCACCCCGCATTGCCTCGAGAGATACACCTATGATTTCTCTTCGAAATGCCGGCCTTGCCATCCTGTTTTACGTCGCCACCAGTTCGATTCTCCCAGCTCAGACCACGCTATTTCAAGACAATTTTGACACGAATACCGCAGGCAACTGGTCCGTGAATTCCGTCGCCGGCAGCACGATCAACACGGCCGCATTCGCATTCGACTATTCGACAGTCGGAATCCCGGCCGCCCCGGGAGGAACGACTACCCTTGGCCTCAAACTGCAGGCAAACGTAAACCCCAGCCCGACCGACGGGCAGGTCACCGGTACGTTTAGCGGGATCAGCGTTTCCCCGCTGGGAAAGAGCTTCACGGGCGACTATACGCTTCGGTTCCAAGCGTGGCAGAACGCCCCCGGGCCGTTCCCGGGCGGCGGGGCCGGGTCCACCCAGATGACCGGCGGTGGACTCGGGGCCGTCACCACCACGGCACAATTCCCGGGCACCGCCGTTGACGGCGTCTACTTTAACGCGTCCGGCGAAGGCGGAACGGCCACGGATTACCGCGCATACGTGAACGTGGGCGCGCCCATCGCCAACACCACGCCGGGGGTCTACGCCGCCGGAACGCAAGCGGGCTCGACCAACAACACCGACCCTTATTACCAGCAATTCGGAGGCATCAGTCCCCCGGCCGCCCAGACCACACTCTTTCCCCAGCAGACCGGAACCACTATGACCGGTACGCTCGGATTCGCCTGGCACCAGTGGGATATCGCGAAATCTGGCAACATCGTCACGTGGAGCGTCGACGGGAAGCTGATCGCCACCGTCGATATCACGACTGAACTCTTCGCCGGGGACAACATCTTTCTCGGCCAATACGACATCAATGCCACGACGACGACCGGAGCGGACCGGGACCTGCTTTTCGGCTTGATCGACAACGTCATGGTATTTACGCCGGTCCCCGAGCCCGCATCGATTCTCGGCATCTCGGCTGCCGGTCTGGCCGGTCTCGGCTGGCTCCGCCGCCGCGTCATGCGTCGGGCGAACTAACCAGGTTCTGCATTGCCGGAAGGTGTGGACCAATGATTATCGCAGCCAAGACTCTGCCCGGCGTCGTCCGGGTCGTCATTCGGTAAAGAGAACTGTTACGACCTCGCCCTCGGATTCCTCCAGCGACGGGAAGGACTCGATCGCCCTCCGGAACTTTTCTTCACAATCGCCATAATCACTGACAATTGTTGATATTACAGGATGGTTCCAGAGTCGGGAAATGGTTCCAGACTCCACTCCCCCCCTCGCTGGAAGAATAATATTCCTGGCTCGACGTCTGCCGGGTCAAGTTAACCCTTCAGGTCCCAACCCTTCCGATACTCCTCCGCCAGGTACCGATTCGCCTCGGTCGTGTTGGTCGCCTTACCGGCGGCGGGGTCCCAGACGATTTCTTTACCGGAGCGGTAGGCGGCAGCGCCGAGAAGGACGGATTCCGCCAGTTGGCCGGAGTAGGCGAAGTTACAGGTTGTGGGGGTGCCGTGGAGGATGGCGTTGAGCCATTCGCGGTGGTGGCCGACCGATTTCGGGATCGACTTCGCCGGGGTCGCGAACGTCTTGGCGAAATCGTCCGGGAGCAGTTTGTGTTTGCTGTAATCGGAAATGAGTTTGCCCTTCTCGCCTTCGAAAAGCACGCCGCTGGTGTAGCCGGGATAGGTTTCCTTCCCGTCGAGGCTCGGTCCTTTGACGCCGGTATACCAGGTCATGTGCACGGCCGGGCGGTCGCCCACGGCCGGGAACTCGTAATCCACCTGCAGCAAATTCGGCGTCGTGTTGTCGCCGACGTACGTCTTCTTCCCTTCGGCCATGATCTTCGTCGGCAGGGTGAGGTTCAGGGCCCAATACGGCAGGTCCATGAAGTGGCAGCCGAAATCGCCGAGCGACCCGTTGCCGTACGCCCACCAGTACCGCCAGTGGAAGTGCGGCCAGTTCGGCATGTTGGTGGCGAAGACGTCCCCGGGCACCGGCCCCGCCCACAGGTCGATGTCGAACTTCACGCGGGCCCGCGGTCCGGTCTTTTTCCCCGGCACCGGCGCATTGTTGCACCACACCTTCACCCGGCGGATTTCCCCGAGTCCGCCCCCTTGCACCGCTTCCACCACCCGACGGTAGTTTTCACCCGCGTGGATTTGTGTCCCCATTTGCGTGACCCGTTTCGTATCGGCCGTCAATTTCCGTATGAGCCGGGCTTCCTCGACCGTATGCGTGAGCGGCTTTTCACAGTAGACGTGTTTGCCGAGCCGTAACGCCGTTGCGGTGGGGTAGGCGTGAGAGTGGTCCGGCGTTGCGATTAAAACGGCGTCGAACGTCTTCGCCGCGGAGTCGAATAACTTTCGGTAGTCGGTGAAGAATGCGGCTTTCGGAAACAGCGCCCGAGCCTTGGCCGCCCGCGATTCGTCTACGTCGCAAATGGCGACGATGTTTTCAGTCCGGATCTCCTGGAGGTTTTCCCACCCCCGGCCGTCGGCACCGATCAACGCGATATTCACCTTCTCGGCCGCAGGGCGAGGACGCGAAAGGCCCAATGTTGGGCTAGCAGCCAATGCACCCGTCGCGGCCAAAAACCGGCGACGACTCATGGCGGAACGGGACATGACTGTCCTCCCGGATTACGTAACGGCTTCCTTAAGGATAACCCGGCGGGCTTCGGCAATCGACGAGAGAATTGGCGTTCTTGAAAACGGAACTGAATTCGACGAGCCGCGAGGGGTCGAGAAGGTCTGGGCGAAACCCTCTCGACCCCTGCCGCGCTCCAAGGGCGATCGGAGCAATGTCGGCGACGGTCAAGGTGTGCGTCTGAAACAGTAAGAGCAATTGGTGGACCGTTAGCGAAATATTCTTCACCATTTATCGCATCATGTTATTAGGAAACGAATTACGCCTTACTGCATTGAATCATCTATACCCAAAAACACGTCGAATTATTGTCGGACTCTCCGACAGCTTGATCGACAGACCTGACAGGTCTGTGTTGGAGATTTTTCTTTTAGGTCCGGCCGTAACGAATCCGGTATAACTCCGCCATTCCCTGACGGAGCATAGCCGTGACACTCGAACCTTTAGCAGTCGGCGTCTGTAGCTGGTCTCTTCAAGTCAAAAACATCCCCGAGCTAAAAAGCTTCATGGATCGGCTCGGACTCGACGTCGTTCAAATCGCCTGTGGCGATCCCCATCACGCGGCGTGGGACGAAGGGGAGGCCATGCCCGCAGCCGCGCTCGCGGCCGGATTCCAGATGAGCGGGGCAATGCTCGGATTCCCGGGCGAAGACTACACCACACCGAAACACATTGAACGCACCGGAGGATTCGGCGACCCCGCCACCCGACCCGAACGCCTCGACCGGTTCCGCTGGGCGCTGAAGCGAACGCGCGAACTGGGCCTGTCCGACCTCATGCTCCATGCCGGGTTTATTCCCGAAGTCGGCGACCCGGGTCGGACGTCGTTTCTCGACACCCTCGCGACCGTGGCCGATTTGGCAAGGGCTGCCGGAATCACCGTGGCATTCGAAACGGGTCAGGAATCGGCGGCTCTTCTGCGTCGCACGCTGGACGATCTGAAAGCTCCCAATCTGAAGGTGAATTTCGACCCGGCCAACATGTTACTCTACGACAAGGACGACCCGCTAAAGGCCGTTTCGCTGCTCGCTCCGGACATCCGCAGCGTTCACCTGAAAGACGCCCATCGGCCGAAAACGAAGGGGGAGTGGGGGGAAGAAGTGCCGCTCGGCCAGGGCTCCGTGAACATCCGTGTATTTCTTCAGACGTTAAAGCAAAACGGCTACCACGGGCCTTTGTGCATCGAACGAGAAGTGGGTACCCAAACCCAACGGTTCGCCGACATCGCTGCCGCTGTGACATTCACGCGGGAATGCCTGGCCGAATAAGGCCATTGCCCGTGGTTCCCACGAATTTCGGATTCAGAAACTCCACCCTAATTTGGCTTGGGTTGGTCGAGCATCTTCCGGAGTTGCGCACGAAACGACGGAAAAGATCGGATCTCATTCAGTTCCGGTGTAAGGTGCAGCAAATCCAGATTGACACGATCGAGTCGAATAGCAGCAATTAACGAGGCCACGCCCTTTTCGAGGAGAGACGCCTTTTCGTTTTCATTCACGGAACCGGCCGCCAACCCAAATATGCAGGCTTGGGCCAGTGGCAGCATGCTGTCAGTGGGGTGTTTTTCCAGCAGGCTCCGAATTTCGAGTAACGCTTGCGGATAGTCCCCTCGTCGGGCCATCGCACGTGCCCTTATAGCGGAGAGGAGAACTGCGACCTCCGACGTTTGAGCTTCGATCACCTCCGGGTTCGTGAGGACTTTTGGGGTGAGAAGATAGGCGTTACGAAGATTGGTCAATCGTTGGATGAGGGCGGCGGTTTGCGATGCCTGGCCTGGGTTCACCGAGATATTCTTCATGCTTGTAATGATTCGATCCGTCCACCGGGCGGCGTCAGCGTACCGGTCTTGTCGTTCGCAAATACCTGAAAGGACTATGCAGAGAGTGGGGATATCGCCCGCGACCACGGCAACCGTTTTGGCGCGGGCCGAGACGCGGTCGAATACGTCCATGGCTTGGAGGAAGCTTTTTTCCGCGTCGTCGAATTTCTTCTGTCCGAGTTGGACGTTGCCGAGGTGAATGACGGCCATGGCGTAATCGCGCTGTGCCAGCACGTTGTCCGGGTCGTGTTTGGCGGCTTCGCCGAGCCAGCCGAGGGCCGCGCGGGCCGATGCTTCCCCGGCAGTGAATTCGCCCTTGCGTTGTTGAATGCTCGACAAGTCGAGCAGGCAGATGTGGTAATGCCGTTGCCAGGTCGGGTCTTCGGGAGTTTTGGTGCGTTGCTCCGCAGCCAACCGCAACTCTTCGCGGAAGTGGCGTTCGGCCGCGTCGTAGTCGTGGAGAAGAAAAATTTCGGTGTATGCCTGTCGGTTGTGCGAGAAAAGCAGGCCGGCCCGAACTTTCAGATCCGTCGGGTCTAGATCGAGCAATTTCTGATTGAGCGCCAAGGAACGTTCAGAATCGGTTAGGGCGGCTGAGGTTTGTCCGGCGTTCCGTTCCACATCAGATCGGCCGTTGTACGCGGCGGTCAAACTTTGCAGGACGTCGCGGTCGTCGGGATGCAGCTTCCACAAATCTTCGAAGATGCCGACGGACGCGTTCAGGTGCCGGGTCGCCGTGGGAATGTCCTGCAACAAATTGCGGGTAAAACCGATGGTGTAATGGGCACGCCCCGCGTCCCGCTGCGTGAGGACGTCGTTCGGGTCCGCGGCGAGAATGCGTTCGGCCATCGCCAGGGCCCGGTCCCATTCCCGGAAGGCTTCGTCCGTCTGGCCGAGCAGGTGGAGGGCGTCGCCGAGTTTCTGATGGGCAAGAACGATCGACCGGTCCACGCCGGGAACCTTCGCCGTACTGTCGGCGAGTTTTCGCAGGTCCGCAAGGGCTGCTTCGTTCAACTGCCGTTTCAGTTTGAGCGTACCGGGGCTCCGGTCGGCCAGCGTTTGAGCTTTGGTGACGAGCGTCGTGATGGCCCCGAGGGCGAGGGCGCTCCGTTCGTCGGCGAGTTTCGCCTTTTCCTGGGCCAGGGCTCGGGAGGCATTGGCGTCCGCTTCACGGTTTCGGGCCAATTCTGCGTTTCGGGCCGCGTCGTCGGCCTTGACGCCGGCTCGCCACCAACCCGTGCCGGCGGCGACGGAACCAAAAATGGATACGACAATGATGGCGACCGGTAGCGGGTTCCGCCCGCACCAGCGGCGGACCCGTTCCAGCGGACCGGCCGGCCGGGCGTGGATCGGCCGCCCTTCGAGCCAGCGGACGAGATCGTCCCGGAAGGCAGCCGCCGAACTGTAGCGATCGGCCGGATTCTTGGCGATCGCCGTCAGGCAGATTGTTTCGAGGTCGCTCGACACGTCCGCATTCAATCGTCGCGGCGGGACCGGATCGACCGTCCGGTGTAAATCGATAACCGCGAGCGGTGTCCCACGGAACGGCACCGTGCCGGTCATGCATTCGTAGAAAGTGATGCCGAGGGAATATACGTCGGTTCGTGGGTCGATCCGCTCGGGCGTGCCGGCCTGCTCCGGGCTCATGTAGAAAGGGGTGCCGGAAAGAATTCCGTCGGGCGAAAGCGTCTCCGTGTCGGATGCGGTGCGAACGAGCCCGAAGTCGGTGAGCTTGGCCCGTCCGTCTGCCGCGTCGAGAAGGATGTTGGCCGGTTTGACGTCGCGGTGGATGAGGCCGGCCGCGTGTGCCGCCGCCAATCCGTCGGCGACTTGCCGCACGATCTCGGCCGCGTCCCGCGGTGAGATCGGGCCGCCCCTTAACCGCTCGAGAAGCGTGTGGCCGGGTACGAACGGCATGACCAAAAACGGCCGGCCGTCCGACGTGCGATCCACGGCAAATAAGGGAACAACATGATCGTGACGGAGGCGGGCCACCGCCCGGGCTTCACGCGAAAACTTTGCTTCGCCGAGGGCATCGTTGTCCTCGGGACGAAGGACTTTGATCGCCACGTCACGGGCGAGGGTTTCGTCCCAGCCGCGGAGAACCAGGCCCATCCCCCCCCGACCGATTTCCGACCGGATCGCATACCCGTTCAACCGGCCGAGTTCTCCGGTCCGTATTGGCGGGGAAAGGAATGGATAACGGGCCGAACCGTTTGTAGCAGTGTTGAGCCAATCGGTGAGTTCGGGCGCGTCGGTTAACCGGTCCAGGCGATTTTGGCAGGGGACACATTCGGTCACGTGGCCGTCAAGCGTAGCGAGTTCGGCCGCGTCGATTGTGTCGTCGAGTAGTGCGGCCAGGCGATCGTCGGGAGGGCAGGGGGTCATGCGAATTTCCTGAAATTGCCCGGCCTAAACCGCGTGTTGAGCTAGGGGCATGTCTTCGGCCAGGTGCAGAACTTCGGCTTCGAGTCGCTTCAGGACGCGCGACTTGCTCACGTAAACGGCGTGCACGGCGATCCCAAGCCGGCGGGCGATATCCGCCGGCCGTTCCTGCCGGACCCATACGGCTTCAAAAACATTCCACGTCTCCGGTTCGAACTCGCCCCGAATCCGTTCGCTCGCCACGGCGAGAACGTGTTCGGTGAATTCCGTCATCCAGTCCGGATCTGGGTCTGCGGGGCCGGCCGGCCCGGCCGGGTCGGCACCACTCGTCGGGCTACGGCCGGCGCGGGCTTGAAACGTATGAATCTGATGGATCGTTATCGTGCCGAGCCAACTCCGGAATCGTCCGCGTTCCGGAGCGTAATCGAACCCCCGGATCGCTCCCGCCACCCGTGCGAACACCTCCTGGGCCACGTCCGCCGCGTCGGCTTCCTGCAGGCCCCGCCGCCGACAGTACCGCAGCACGAGCGGGCGGTAGATCCCCTCGAACATCTGCCAAGCGTCGCTGTCCTGGGGATTCCTTACGCGCAGCAGCAAGCTGGCCGATGTCGGAAACTCGGAATCGCGGGCCTTCCCCACCATTACTTTCCCCGGATCGGTTTCTCTCAGCACTTTAAAACAGTATCTCGAAATCCGGTCCGACCGCAAGTAAAGGGCAGAATTCCTCCCCTTTCACCCGTTTCTTTCTGAGAGATTCCGAGCGACCCGAAGTAGTCGGGGCAGTATCTGTCCCCGTCGCACGTCGGAGTCCTCGCAATGGTTCGCCCCGGTTGGATTCGCTCGTTATTCGGACGCCCGTGCCGCCCTATTCGCCGAAATAATTTGGATGTCGAACGGCTCGAAGACCGGCTGGCTCCGACCGTGTATTACTTCAACGGCCGCAACATTTTCGGCCCCACGCCGCCGGGTCCGAACGACCCGCCGCAGCCTTATTGGTACGCCGACAATTCCGCGTGGCTCAATCCGTACAACTGGGGGCTCGAAACCTCGAAGGGGATCGTGACGGGGCAGGGGGTTCCCGGCGGCGGCGATACCGTCGTCTTCCGGGGAGCGACCGAAGACGGTCAACCGTGGATGGTTTACAACGGCCACACCGACGCAAACGGCAATTACGACCAAGGAGTGTTGACGGGGGGCGGGAGTGTATTCGCCCGAGAGAACGAAGGGGCAGGTGTCCTGAACCTGGACCGCAACTGGGGCGGGAACATTGTGATGCAGAACGGGTCGACGCTAAACGTCGGCGGAGGGCGGTGGCAATCGGGCGCGATCATCGGCAACGCATCCAACACGGGTGCGATGAGCATTCAACCGGACGCGAACGCGACCGTCTACTACTCGGACGGCACGTTGGAAAACGCCGGGCTGATCACCATTGCGTCGGGCATTTGGGAAGTCGGCCGGCCGACGGGTGCGGTCGAAGCCGGGGGGATCGTTCACAACACCGGGACGGTCGCGGTAGCCGGGGGAGTCATTGCAAAAGCGTTCGCCCCGGGCAACCCGACCCTCCTTCTTAACGACGGCCTGTTGACGGGGAGTGCCGGCCAGGTGCTGGTGCAGGTCCAGAGTACTAAGGGGTCGGTGATCGAGTCAACCGGGAACTATTCCCTGCCGGGTCAGATTGCGATCACCGACGCGACGGTCCGGGCGACACCGGGTTCGACACTGAACTTCAACACGTTCAGCGCCTTCCCGTACTACGGCTCCATGTCGTGGTCCGGTACGATCGGGATCACGGGCGGCGGGGCGGTCGACGTCGTTTCGGCCGGCGGGCAGGACGGCACGTTCGCCATGAACAACGCCGTAATCATGGTCGCAACAGGAACCACGTTCACCGTCGGCAATCCCGTGGCCCAGGGCGGCGGGCGGACGCAGATCCCCGGGTCGGGAAAGCTGGCGGCCGGGACGTTGACCTTCGTCAGCGGAACGATGACGGGCTCGTTCGAGAACGACGGGACGGTAATCCTCGCCGGCCAATCCCCACCCACCGCGCTTTACGAAGACAACCAGTTGAACGGATTGTTCTCGAACAAAGGTAAGCTCATCGTTCAAGCCCCGAACATCGTCTCGTCGGGAGTACTCGCGAACGCGGCGGCGGGCGTCGTCGAATTCCAGACGTCCGTCAATTATTTCGGGGCCGGATTCGGTATCGGCGGTCTCATCCAGAATCAGGGGACAATGCAGGTCGACGCCGGCGTCTCGTCGGTCTACGTCCGTGCGGGCTTCGACAACCTCGGCGGTATGATCGACGTGCGGTCCGGCACCGTACAGCTTGTCAATACATACGGCCCGGCTTCCTATGACCCGAATTCTTCCAGGGGCAAACTCTTCAAGGCATTCGGCGCCGTAACCACCGCAGTTGGTCTAAGCACGGGTGGCACATTCACCGTGGCCACGGGTGCGACACTCGACCTCCAGAGTGGAGACTTTTACAGCCCTGGCGGCGTATTCGCCGGAAACTACACCGGCTCCGGCGGCGGCCACGTCGTCATCGGTGGCAATCCGCAAATGATCGACTCCGACTGGAATTTCCCCGCCGGAATGTTGACGTGGGGGACTTCGGCCCAAACCGGCGCTACTCATGTTACGGGTCGATGGACGAATAGTGGTGACCTGAATTTCCCCTCCGCGGATACCGGTTCGCTCGTCCGATCCCTCCGCTATGGCACCCTTACGAACCGGGGAACACTTTCACTCGGAGCGGGAACGCAGTTCAACTTGTTCGATGATTTCCAACCCGGAACGTCCTCACTCGTTAACGAGTCGACGGGAATTATTACCTTCGGCGGTGGCAATTTGATCCACGGTCCGGGATCCGGCAACGTGCTGTCTCAGTTGTTCGATCCCAACGTTTCATTGTTCCGCAATGCGGGTTGGGTGAACTTCGAGGGCGATTCCACGATCGACGCGCTCGTGGATAATAATGCCGGGACGTTCGACCTCGGCAGCAAGGTCAATGTAAACGTCAGTTATTACCGCGGCATTCAACCGGGTCTGAAATCGAACAGCATCGCAGGAACGTGGATTGTTCACGGCGGAACGCTCAACTTCACCCGGGTGAATACGACCGGTTCTCAACCGGCCGTGGCAAACTTCCTCGGGACGGCCGTTCTCGACGGGACCGGGAGTTCCATGCCTTGGCTGAAAGGCACGAACAACAACAGCGGCGACATCACCGTCTCGAACGGTGCCACACTCACTCTTGGGAACTTCGGAGCATATAGCGGTGACTCGTCCGACAACACTCTGACGAATAATGGCCGCATTACCGTTGACGGCGGCAGCGTCACTTTACCGGGAACGTTCACCCAAACCGCCTACGGCTTGCTGAAGTTCGTCATCGGCAGTGCGGCGAGCACGATTACCGTGGGTACGACCGCCACTCTCGGCGGCACACTCGTCACTGGCGGCGTGGCCGGGTATGTGCCGAACGCGAACGACCGGTTCGATGTGATGACCGCGAAAACTGTTATGGGCGTATTTGCCAAGGAGTCGATTAACGGGTTCGTACCGCAGATCACGCCGACGACGGTCACGCTCGCACCAGCCTCCGCCGCGACAGACCTGGCGGTAACAGACGTAAAAATCCTGCCTGCCGGCAGCGGAGAGTTCACTCCTGGTTCGGCGGCAACGGTTCAATTCACCGTTCACAACTTCAGCAGCAAAGCGATTTCGGGGAGTTGGGCCGATGCGGTCTTCTTTTCGGCCGATGACCGACTCGATTCCTCCGACACCCTTCTGGCGCGAAAATCCGACACCGGCGGTCTGCCCGGGTTCGGCTCGCGGGTCGTGACCGTGCCGATAACCGTTCCGGCTCAACCGGGACCGTGGTCGATCATTGTGGCCGGGGACAGTCAGGGCGCGTTGATCGATCTGAACCGGGCGAATAACATTTCGGTCGCGGCGGACCCAATCCTCATAGCCTACGCCAGCCTGCCACTCGGCCAGGACGTGACGGCCGTTTTCCCGGCCGGCGACACAACCTATTACCGACTCACACTCGCAGTCGGCACCGGACCGGTCCGCATCACTGCGAAATTCGCCGCGAACAACGCCGGCCAAATCAGCGCCCGGTTCGGCGAACTCCCACTCGGGGCTGCGGACGATCTGGTCGGGAACGCCGTACTCAGCGGTAACGGTCGTGTCGCGACCATTGACCTGCCCGGCACGACGGCCGGCGGTTATTTCTTCGCCGTCAAACGCACGCTCGGCAGCGCCGTCGTTCTGCGGGCCGAAGTATCAACTCTCTCGCTAACCGGTTTGGAGAATGAGGCCCAGTTGAAAAGCCAGGTGATCGTTGGCGATACGCTTTCGCTCACCATACACGGGACGGGGTTCACACCGGCGAGTGTTTTCAAACTCGGAACGACGACGGCCGCAACGACCTCCTTAGTCGACGCGACAACGGCCGTTGTGACATTCGTCGTGCCGACGAGTGCGACGCCGCTGAACGTTTCCGTGACGAACGGCGGCACACCGATCGTATACGGCGGCAAGAGTTTCACCGCCATCGCCCCGAACCCGGCCACCGACGCGTTCGACCGGCTGGCGAATTGGGGCGTGACGTTGGATATCCCAGACGAGGTACGGCCGCGGCGGCTGGTGTTCGCGACCATCCATTTCGTGAATAACTCAGCGGTCAGCCAACCGGCCCCACTGCTGCTGGTCGCAGTCGTCAACGCCAGTGTCAAGCTGCCGACGATGGCCGACGGCGTGTCGTGGCCCTCGATGACCGTCCTCGGCGTCAAGTCCACCGGTCGGCCGGACGCGTACGCCCCGGGGGAAGAAGGGACGGTCGATGTGGTCGTCGTGCCGGACTCGGACCAGGTTCACACGGATTTCAACGTCGTCGCCTCGATCGTCGCCGAACAGGATTTGTCGGCGGTGACCCCGATGCCGCGGTCCGGTACGTTAGTCGACGTGCCGCTGCCTGTGAACTTTTTGGCGGACTTCCGTCCGCCGACAATC
Source organism: Fimbriiglobus sp. (assembly GCA_036493815.1). Lineage (GTDB taxonomy): Bacteria > Planctomycetota > Planctomycetia > Gemmatales > Gemmataceae > DASXPC01. The sequence goes on from DASXPC010000060.1 coordinate 14,372, forward strand.
CCCCAAGCGGCCTGGGATTCGGCCGTTTACCCAAACCTATTGGCACTCTTCGGCACCACGTACCGTAGCTACGCCGGCGCACTTAGACTGGCGGCCACAGTCCTTGGCGACAACGGTGGAGACCCGCACGACACCGGCCGGTTGATCAATTACCTGACCAACGTGGCCGACGACTTCGGGGCGATCAGTGGACGGTTCCGACTCTCGGCCTTCGGCCGCGGGCAGGAGAATCCGTTCGACATCACCGCCAGTAGCGACGCCGAGGGTAACGTTCTGGTGAAGGTCGGAAACACCATCCGACCGTTCCTACCGGCAGCGACTGGGCAGTGGGCTGGGCTGGGTACCGACCGTGGGGTACTCACCGCCCGCACGGGCGGCGGATACGTGCTCAGCGAGGCCGACGGGAGTGTGGTCTTGTTCCGTGTGGACGGAAAGTACGAGAGCGGCACCGACCTCGAGGGCCGCACCACTATGGCCGCCTACGACGGACAGGGTCGCCCGAGCACGTTCACCGACTTCCGCGGCGATGTCGTTCGCCTGACATACAACCCGGCCGGTCGCGTGGCGACCGTCACCGATGCAGTCGGGCGGGTGACGACATACGGCTACGACGCGACGGGTGAGAAACTGACGACTGTCACCAACTCGAACGGCACAACGACCTACGAATACACTTCGGTCGTCACCGGGCCGACGGCATTCGCGGTGGCGGCCGTAACCGGCTCGGACGGAGTGCGGACGACATACGCTTACGATACGGCCGGCCGTCTCAACCGTACGACCGTCGGCGGCCAACTACCGACCACTTACGCATACGCCCTCGGCACGATTACCGCCACCGATACGCTCGGCCATTCCACCACCTACGTCCGCAACGAATACGGTGGAATATCCAACGTGATCGACGCTCTCGGTCGGCATAGTGGTGCCCAGACTGACGCGAATGGGACAGTGACCGGCATTAACGGCCCGTCGGGAAGCGTGTCACTGTCGTCGGATGCGGCCGGCAATCCAACAACCATCGTCGCCCCTACCGGGGATGTTACCCGGTTCACCTACGACGCCGCCGGCGTGCGGTTGATGTCCGTTCGTAACCCGCTCGGCGGGCAAACGTCGTTCGGTTACGACTCATCGGGACGCCCGACCTCGCAAACCGACGCTTTGGGTAAGACGCAGTACGGGTACGACGCGGCCGGCGACTTAACCGCCAGCGTCAGCCCGAGTGGGCGGGCCGTATTGATGACCTACAACGCCCAGGGACTGGTCACTCAGCAGACCTATACCGATGGTTCGACCACCTCTTACAATTATGACACCCACCGCAACATAACGGGCATAACCGATGCCGGGCCGAACAATGCGAATCCGAAAACGGTCACGCTTGAATATGACGCCGCCGACCGGCTCACTCAGGTGACGTACGCCAACGGAAAAACGGTCGGATACCACTACGACGCGGCCGGCCGAAGGGACCAGGTAACCACGTCCGACGGTCTGATTGTCGGATATGCCTTCGACGCCCTCGGTCGGCTGGCAACCGTCAACCAAAACGGTTCGGTCGAAGTGACCTATTCCTACGACGCCGGTAATCGACTGACAAAGAAGACGTTCGCCAACGGCACCTTGACCGCCTACAGCTACGACGTCCTTAACCGGGTTACCCGCATCGAACACCGCGGGCCGACGGGAACCGTCCTCGACTTCGAGGCATACACCTATTCATTCGACGGTCAAGTGGCGTCACTCACCAATCCGGACGGAATCACCCGATACGCCTACGACCTGCTGGGACAACTCATCAGCGTGACCCAACCGGATGGCACCACGTCCAACTATTCCTACGACGCCAACGGCAACCGAGTGGGCTACGGGGCGAACGCGGCAGACGAGTACACGACCACGCCCGAGGGCGGCAACTTCACCTACGACTCCGACGGGAACTTGACCGCCGCCACCGACACGACCAGCCAATCGCAGACTCGGTACGCTTACGACGCTCGCGGTCGTCTGGTGTACCAGAGCGGTCCGGCCGGGACATTCACATATGAGTACGACCCGCTCGGAAACCGAACGGCGGTGGTGAAAGATGGGGTCCGCACCGACTTACTATTCGACCCGCTCGGCGAAGGGGAAATACTGGCCGAGACCACAGGCGGGGCGACGACGACGTACCTCATCGGCCTCGGAGTGGAGGCCCGGTTCGATACTGCCGGGGACGGTCTGTTCTATCACACAGACCTCCAAGGAAGCACGGCCGACATGACCGACGACTCGGGGGTCGTAACGGCCAGCTATCGGTACGACGCTTTCGGGGCCGTGACGAATCAGATTGGGGCGGACGCGGCGGGCAACGTGCTGCGGTTCAACGGGGCATTCGGCGTCGCCGACCGCGGCACCGGACTCTTGGACATGCGGAACCGTTTCTACGACCCGGCCGCAGGGCGATTTACACAGCGGGACCCGCTCGGGTTGAGGGGCGCGGACACGAATCAATACCGGTTTGCGGCCAATAGTCCCTTGTACTTCGTTGACCCGTCGGGCTTGGCCATCGTCCCCGTAATCGGTCCGATCTTTCCGACTGGCGATAAGCCGTATCAACCACCGGGGCCGTTTAACATAACGGTACCACCCGTACCACCCGTACCACCAGTGCCCCCTTCGCCGCCAACGTTTGGCGACGACGACGAGGGGGATCCATACGGCCGCGGTGGGAAGAAAGACATCATTGCGTTCACGGTCATTGCGGTCACCGTTGTCGTCGTAGTCACCGTTGCCCCGGAAGTGGCTCCGTTACTTCCGCGGCTTATTCCCGCCATTCCGCGGATTCTCCCGGTCCTCGCCCCCGGCTTCGGTTCCCCGATCAAACCGCCGACGCTGTCGACCTGGCCACTTTTCCAGGTGAAGCCCCCAGTCCTGCCCGAACACGGCCCCAATCGGACGTCTCATCGGGTCAATATTCGTACACCCAACGACCCCAACGATATCACCGGCCCCGCCGGATTCGGCGACCGAGGTTTCGTCCAACCTGTTGGCAAGTTCCCCTACTTGATCCACTTCCAGAATAAGCCGACGGCCACTGCCCCGGCGCAGGTGGTGAAGGTCACGCAACAACTCGATTCCGATCTGGACTGGGATTCGTTCCAACTCCAGTCTTTTGGCTGGGCGGATAAGGAATACGACGTGCCGGCTGGATTGCAGACTTATCGCACGCGGATCGATTACCCGGAACGAAATGCCATCGTCGACGTTTCGGCGACATTCAACGCCGCAACCGGTGCGCTGACGTGGACATTTACGACGCTCGATCCGGTGTCGCTCGATCAACTGGTCGACAGTGTCACGACCGGGTTCCTGCCGCCGGACGACGCGGACGGGATCGGTCAGGGATTCGTGAGCTACACGATTGCCGCGAAAGCGAACGCGGCGACGGGTACCCGGTACGACGCGAAAGCCACGATCGTTTTCGACACCGAGGCCCCGCTCGACACGGCGGCGATTTTCAACACGGCCGATAGCGGTACGCCGACGGCGACCGTGAACCCCCTTCCGGCCCAGTCGAATGCGAACGCCACCATTACCTGGTCCGGTTCGGACGACGCGGCCGGTTCGGGCGTCGCCACTTATGACGTGTACGTCTCGGTGGACGGCGGAGCCTGGACGATCTGGCTCAACGATACCCCGGCGACGTCGGGGGTGTATTCCGGCACGGCGGGCCAGACGGTTTCGTTTTACGCCGTGAATGCCGATAACGTCGGCCTGACATACCCGACTCCGAGTGCCGCCCAGGCTACCACGACCCTGATTGCCGGACAATCGTCTGGACTGTTCGGCTATCACGAATTCGCTTCGGGCGGTTCGACCGGCTCCGTCCGGTTTTTCAACCCGGACGGTACCGAACGGTTTGCCCTGACACCATTCGCCGGTTTCGCGGGTGAAATTCGCACCGCGGCCGGGGATTTCAACGGCGACGGCATCGCCGACCTCGTGGTCGGCACTGGGCCGGGCAACCCCACGCACGTCCGCGTGCTCGACGGCGTCGACCACCACGAGTTGTTCGCCATCGACCCGTTCGAGGCGAGCTTTACCGGAGGCGTGTTCGTCGCCGTCGGCGATGTCAACGGTGACGGCACGGCCGACCTGGCCATTTCTCCTGACGAGGGCGGCGGCCCGCGCGTCCGCATCTTCAGCGGAAAGGGCTTCATGCAAATCGCCGACTTTTTCGGGATCGACGACCCGACATTCCGTGGCGGGGCTCGGGCCAGTTTCGGCGATATCAACGGAGATGGGACGGCTGATCTGCTTGTCGCAGCCGGGTTCGGCGGCGGACCCCGCCTCGCGGTGTTCGACGGGGCTCACCTCGGACACATTGGCGGCCCGAAACTCTTCGGTGATTTCTTCGTATTTGAGCAAACCTTGAGGAATGGCGTCTTTATCGCCGCCGGCGACTTGGACGGGGACGGGTTCGCCGACGTGATCGCTGGCGGCGGGCCGGGCGGCGGGCCGCGAGTCTTCGCCCTCAGCGGAAAGGATCTGCTCCAGGGGAAGCAGGTTCAGAAGGCGAATTTCTTTGCCGGGGATGTAGACAACCGGGGCGGCATCCGTGTAGCGGTGAAAGACCTCGACGGGGATGGCCGAGCCGACCTTGTCGTCGGTGCCGGCATTGGGGCGGGATCAAGAGTGACCGGCTATCTCGGAAAAAACATTGCACCCAACGGAACGCC
>DASXPC010000061.1:0-12832 GCA_036493815.1 Fimbriiglobus sp.
CCACGATGCTCTTACTCCCCCTCACGCGGCTGGATTCCATGTAATAATTACAAATGAACCGAATTTCAGGGGTTTCGTTGCACTGTTTACAATGAAGTTGGCAACGTGAGGGGGAGTACTATTTCCCCATTCGCCTTCGCAGATATCCCGCCAGTGTTTGCCCCAGATCGTCGTCGGTGCGAATGCGCAGGTAATCCGTCTCCTGAAGCCGCAACCCCTCCTCGATCGCCTTCAGATGCTCGCCGAGGGCGCTCAGATAGCCGTCCCGCACGCTGAGCGGATCGGTCGGCAACTTCCCCAACTGTTCCAGGCCGCGGAACTCGGTCGGATGCCGGAAGGGGAAATCGAGTTCGGCCCCGTCCATGACGTGCAGGACGATGACTTCGTGCTTCTGGTAACGGAGATGCTTGACGCCCGTGAGCACGTCGGCGGGATCGTCCAGTAGGTCGCTCAGGAGGAACACGATGCCCCGCCGGCCGAGCCGGCCGGCGAGTTCGTGCAGGGCCTTCCCCGCCGCCCCCGGCTTCGGCAAGGGGCCGCCCCCCAGCACCCGCAGAATGTCTTTCACCTGGGCGCTCGACCCGGACGGCTTGAGGATCGTCTCCGGACCCGTGGCGAACGTGGCGAGGCCGACGGAATCGGTCTGGTTCGAAATGAGGTACGCAAGGGCCACGGCCAGCGTCGCCGCGGTGTCGAACTTGTTCCGCTTCCCCGACCCGTACCGCATCGATTCGCTCGCATCCACAATTAGCCAAGCGACGAGGTTGGTTTCCTGTTCGTACTGCTTCAAGTGATACCGCTCGGTCCGGCCGAACACCTTCCAGTCGACGTGCCGGAGGTCGTCCCCCGGGGCGTACTCCCGGTGTTGGCTGAACTCGACGGCGAACCCGTGCCGCGGGCTCTTGTGCCGCCCGGCCAAGTACCCCTCGACGACCCCGCGGGCCTCGAGTTCGAGCCGCTCGATCCGGGCGAGGACGTCAACGGGAAGAGACATGAATGCTGACCCTTTTTGATCCCTATAAAGCAATTACGCGATAGAGAAATTCGCTGGCCTCCCGAGTATTAATCGCATTCTCGGGCGAGACAATTAATTCATTGATGGTCGAACCTTCAAACTGTGTAACACCACGCGAGTTCCGGCCCGCCCAATGTTTGAGCAGAATCGTGGCCCGCAAGAGTTTTTCTTGAAACATCGACACGAGAACGGTATCTATGATTTTTCCAGGATCCACACCGACAAAGTAGAACATGAAGATTGATCGAGGATTAGTCAAAAATTCCAACATTTTATCAAGATTGTATGCCTTCGGATTTGAGCTAAGTATCATGATTTTTGTCTTTACATCCGTCTCTGTGTCGTACGCGGGAAATACTCGGGTGTAATCGCCGAGCGCATTGTCGGTTTTGAATTTGGGTTTGTTTCCTGCTTTCAATGCAGAAATGAGATCTTGACGCAGCGATTCATCCTGACCGGCAATCAGGTATTCGATGATTCGACCTCGGACATTGACGTTTTCGATGAGTGCGGCAAGAAGTATTTCGGACTGAAATCGAGTCACTTGAGCATCCAACTCTGCTTTCAGGGCAACGCACTCATCGGATTCAACGAATCTCGCCGCACGCTGGGGTGCAGCTTGTATGGTCGATAAGGCATCTTTACTGACGACAAACTTAGTCCCGGTTGGCGAAATGTTGTTCGTGGCTTCGACCAGACGTGCCAGGTTGCCCTCGAAACCAATCCCCGTGTGAATCGGAAACAACCTGTCGAAATTGGCAACGCTATTTGTAATGCCTTCAAACTCCCGAACGACATCAGAGAAGTTAAAGCTGCCCCGGATGTTGTTCTCCCTAAGTTGCTGTGAGCTATGGCTTATCTTCTTTAGGAACGTGCTGTTCGCGAGAACACAATGGTTGGCACTTTCGGTCACGAGGCAAACAATGAATGGCCGGGCATCGTATTTCTGAAGTCTTGACAGCGAGGCAACAGTATTGCTGGCGGCTTTCTTTGCAGAGGAACTAAAGCGGACTGCGAAATTTGCCGAGTAGTAAACCGACCGATCTCTTGTCAAATCAAATGCCTGCGACACGACCCAAGCCAAGCGAGCCTTGTCATTGATCCCGTTATTCGCTTCGATGAGCACCAGTAATGCTCGAAGGGCTTCATTCATTGAACAGTCCCAGCTGGTTTCCCGCGACACCGTTGTGGTCTAACCTTGGCCTCTGGTCCGACAGGCTGTTTCTCTCCCAAAAAACCCCATCTGAGAAACCTTGAATCTTAGAATCAAGATCGGCGAGGCGTAGCCGCTTGAGCGCCCAACAACAGTAATCTCTGTTAAGCTCGATGCCACAGAACTGTCGACCCAACTTTTTTGCTACAACTGCTGTCGTTCCGCTGCCAAGAAACGGATCGAACATAATTTCATTTTGACGAGAGCTTGCCAGAATGAGTTTGGATACCAGCTTTTCCGGCTTTTGAGTGGGGTGGTCGGTATTCTCGGGCATGGACCAGAAAGGCACGGTAATGTCCGACCAAATATTTGACGGATGGGTAAGTCGATAGTTTCCCTCATCCGACTCTTCCCAATCTTTGGGCTCGCCGTTGTGGTTGCGGTATGGCGCGATGACTCGCCTTTTTAGTTTCACGGACTCAACATCAAAATGGTACTCGTCGCCGACCGTGCAGAACCAAATATCCTCCGTGTTATTCTTCCAGTTCGATTTTGCACCGCGTCCTTTTTCTCTCTCCCAAGTTATGCGATTTCGAATTTGAAAATACTTGTCGAGAACGGGGAAAACCAGCGTGGAAGTTTGCCAGTCGCTACAAACGTAAACGGTTGCTGTTGGCCGGAGTAAGGGCACCAGTGAGGATACGACGTCTTCGAACCACGCCGTGTACTCCTTGGTTTCCTTTGCGTGGAATACGTGGCCGTTGTAGTTCTTCGTCAGATTGTAGGGTGGATCGAGGATCAATAGATCCACGAATGCTGGCGGAAGAAAGCGGCGTGCTTCGAGAAAATCTTGGTGAATGATACGCCCGATGATTTCGTCCGGGCGTGCGCGGGCTGTCAGACTCATCAGACCCGAGCCAAGCTCGGCAATCTCAGCGTCGTTGCAAGTGAGTGTCCGGTTGCGAGGCGCACGTTCTTTCATCGCTAATCCTGAGAGTTAACGCTCGCCATCCTTCGGAATCGCCGCCAACAATCGCCGCACAATCTCATCCGGCGTCACGCCGTCCGCCTCGGCGGTGTAGTTCGTTATCACCCGGTGCCGCAATACGGGCGGGGCGATGGCGCGGATGTCTTCTCCCGATACATACGTTCTTCCGTGCAGTAACGCCCTTGCTTTTGCAGCTAATATCAGGCTTTGCCCGGCCCGGGGGCCGGCGCCCCAACTGACGTATTTCTTGATGAAGTCGGGGGCGACTTCGTTGGTCGTTTCGCCGGCGAGCGGCTTGGGTCTGGTGGCGCGGACTAGTCTCGCGGCGTACTTCACCAGGTACGCGGCCGCGGGAACCTGCAGCACCAGGTCCTGCATGGCGAGGATCTGTTCGCCGGTGACGACGCGGTCCACCCGCGGCTTCGCGGCCGACGTCGTCGCTTCGATCACGCGCACCTCGTCCGCCTCGTTCGGGTAGTCCACGTGGATGTGGAACATGAACCGGTCCTGCTGGGCCTCGGGCAGCGGGTAGGTGCCCTCCTGCTCGATCGGGTTCTGCGTGGCGAGGACGAAGAAGGGCTCCTCTAATAGATAGGTGTTGCCGCTGACGGTGACCTGCCGTTCCTGCATTGCTTCCAACAGCGCGGCCTGCGTTTTCGGCGGGGTGCGGTTGATCTCGTCGGCGAGGACGATGTTGGCGAAAACGGGGCCGGGGACGAAGCGGAATTCGCGGCTGCCCGAGTGCTTGTCGTCGAAGAGGACGGTTGTGCCGGTGATGTCCGACGGCATGAGGTCCGGGGTGAACTGGACGCGATTGAAGCTCAGGTTCATGCCGTCCGCGAGCGTCCGGATCATCAAGGTCTTCGCGAGACCCGGCACGCCGACGAGGAGGCAGTGGCCGCGGGCGAGGATGGCGACGAGGAGTTGTTCGAGTACTTCCTCCTGGCCGACGATCACTTTGCCGCACTCGGAGAGCAGGCGTTTGCACGCCGCTCGCAATGCCTCGGCGGTTTGCAGGTCGTCCTGGTCTTCCAGGATGATGGGCTGGTTTTCTTCGGCCACGAATGACTCCAAAGGAATGTTAATTCTGGTAGGGTGGGTCAAGCGTCGCTTTGGACGCGCCGACCCACCACGCCTGCAACCGCCTCGTGCCATGCACGGTGGGTCGGCGCCGCAAAGCCGGGCTTGACCCACCCTACAAATCACTCCAACGTGTACACTTTCGTCCCCGTCATCACGGTCATTCCGGCACCGGGCGAAAACGAGACCAATGCCAGCGGCCCGAAGGCGGGCAGGTCGAACCGGCGGATTTCCCTGCCGGTGTCGGGGTCGAGGACCAATATCGGCACGGTGCGGGCCGCCCAGCCTTCGTACAGGGTATGGGAAAGGCCGGCCACCCGGCGGGCGATTGGCAGGGTGAGGAACGAGCGGACCACCCGGTTCGCGCAAACGGGGAACGGTTCGTCCGGGATGGCGTGAGTCGGAAAGACGACGACGGCCCCGGCCGCGGCCTGCGCCACCCAGTCGGCCGCCCCGTGCGTGGCCGGGAGGGCCACGGTCCAGGCCTTTCGGCCGCCGAAAAGCTCGAACGCGGTCAGCCGGTCGTCGTGCGGGCAATAGAGGTTTATCGCGTCGGCGTCGACGTGCCGGGCGTCGAACCGGTCGGCCGGGAGGAACGGCGGCCGGCTGGTCCACGGCTGGCCGCCCAGGTGTTTCACGAGGTGCAATTCGACGCCAATATTCCGCCGCACGGCCACGACTACGAGGCCGGACGTCTTGTGCAGTTGCGGGAATTCCCCGCTCAGGCTCGCCTCGCGGCCCGCCCGGATGGTCCAGCGTTCCCGCCCGTCCGCGGTGTAGACGGCGGTGATGGCACCCGGGCCGGTCGGCACCGCCACGGTCCGGCCGTCCAATTGGATCGGCGGCGCGGTCCATTCCGGTCCAACGGCCGGGTCGTCGCGGAGCTGTTTGCCCGAAAGGGCGTCGATCGTCCAGCACCGGCCGGTCGAAAGGTGGGCGATCGCACACGTGTCGTCGAGGAGAAACTCGGCGTCGAACGTCGGGGCGGTCGGCAATTGCCGGGGGTGGTATTCGGTTCGATTGCTCGCGTCGAGAACCCAGACCGTTTCGCCGGTGCGGACGTTGAACGCGATCAGGTGGTGAGTCCCGGCCCGGCAGACGACCTGAGTGCCCGCCGCCCGGAAATGGTTCAGGTCGTATCCCGGGGCGGACGCGGTCCAGTCGACGCCGCCCGGAGCGGCGGTTCGCAGGCGGGCCACGCCGTCGGGGCCGGCGAGGATGGCGGAATCGTCTTTCGGCATCGGCTTGACGAAGGTCGGCCGGAAGCCGACAGCACCGAGCGGCTGCGGGCTGTCGCCGGTGAGGAGAAACACCTTGCCCGTCGGCGTCGAGGCGAGCGGCGGGTCGACCGAAAGGGGAGCCAGGAATTCGCCATCGACGTGGGGGATCGCGGCGGTTTTCGCCACCTTCGCCGGGGCCGGCGGAGGAATCAATTCTTCCGCAAGGTCGGGGAACCATCCGGGCCGGCCGGCGCCGGTGCGGGCGATGCGGATTTTCGGGGCCGCGTGCGGGGCCGGCGTTTTGGTCGGGCCGACGACGTATCCGCGGACCTCGATCGGTGTGGCGACGATCAGCACGCCGTCGGCGTAGGCCAGGTTTCCCTGCGGGCCGGAAATCGGCGGGGCGGCCAGGAATCCGTCGGCAGTCGCCAGGGGGAAAAGGCCACCCTTCGTCGGCCAGAGGACGGCGACGTCGGATACCAGCCCGTGGCCGAACGTGCCGAGGTCCGGGTCGTCGTGGTTCATCCACCCACCGCCGTTGCCGAAGTCCGCCCCGGTGGCGACGTCGAACGCCCGCACTCCGCGGACCGGGCCGGCAATGGCCACGACCAGTTTCGTCCCGGCCACGCCGAGCAGGCTGTGCGTCTTCAGCGGCCCGGCCGTCCAGAGCGGGGCACCGGTCTCCGCGTCGAGGGCGTAGACGGCATCGCCGTCGTTTGGGGCGACGAACACCCGCCCTCCCGCCGCCACGGGCGGGCAGGCGCCACGGTAGCGGTATTCGAGCGGGGCGGGGCGTGCGCGCGGGTAGCGGAACGCCCAGGTCGGTTTGCCGGTGGATGTGTTGAGGGCCACCACCGCGCCGGAATGGGTGCAGTACACGACGGCATTGCCGGCGAGGGTGAGCAGTTCGTGTCGGCACCGGGGCGTTTCCGAATCCGCACTCGGGGCGTCGGCGACGTCCTTCACCCAGAGCGGCCCGGCCGGAGCGTTTTCCGGATAGCACGCCACCGAGTAAACCACCCGATCCCCTTCGAGCCGCACGAACGCGGCGATCACCCGCCCCGCGGTAACGACGGGGGCGCCTTCCCACATCGCCCCGTCCCGCGGTGGTTTAATCGACCAGTGCAAAACGAGCGGCATCGCGTCGGGGATGTCGCGGTCCGGCGGGCCGAGGCGGACGAGCACGCTGGTGGGGCCGTGCGGGTTGTTCTCACCCGGTTCGCCGCCGGGCCGCACGGCCGGGGTGCCGAGCCGGGCGTAAATCTGATCGCCGACCGCGGTCAGGGCAAAGTCGGCGTCGAACTTCAGCGGAAGCAGCAGGTCGTCCGGCTGCACCGCACGGGCCTCGGACAGGTCGTCCGACTTTCGGAGGTCGAACGCGACCGCGACCTTTCCGGTCCGAAGGTCGAACTGAATCACCCGGGCCGCGTCGGCGAGGAATGCCTTGCCGTTGGCGATTATCGGGTGCATTGCCGGCGAGCGGGCGATCGTCGCGGGGGAAACCAGCGGTCCGTATTCGCCGCGGGATTTCGGAATCGAAGTAACCCACGTCGGCAAGATGGGAATGCGGAACGGGGCACTCGGGGCGAAGCCGGCTCGGGACGCGTTGCCGCCGAAGGTGGACCAGGTATGGGAGGGCGGTGCGGCCGGCGGAGCAGGGGGGTGGTCGATCAGCGATTGCAGCGTGTCGGCGTACGGGCCGATTTTCCCGGCCAGCCGGCCCGACGCGGTCGGATACGTTTTGCGGAATTCGGCGAGGCTCGACTTCGCCGCGGCCAAGTCCCGCCGGAAAATCCGGGCCAGAATCACCCGGGCGGACACCGCGGCCGTGTCTTTCGGCGGGTCGGGATAAGACAGCTCTTCCGGCGTTTCGGCGGGGAGTAACTGCCGCCAGTACATTTCCGCCCGCAGGAATTCCCCCCGCTCGAACGCGAATTCACCCAGCAGGCTCAGGGCCTCGGGCGTCGAGCGGCTGACGAAATAGAGAGCGAGGAGTTGCTGCAGTGGGAGCGGATCGCGGTCGACCTTGCCTTTGGCGAGGAGAAGCCGGGCCGGTTCGTCGATGCGGTCGCGGTAGATGCGGAGTTGATCGGCCGGCAGGGCGGCGAGTTGCCGGTGGGCGAACCAGCGGGCGGGCACCAAGTGGTTCCTCGTGGCCGGGACCAGATCGTCGCCAGCCGCTTCAAGGATGCGCTGCAGGTCGGCGACGGCTTCGGGGAATTTGCTGGCGGAAATCTTCTCGGCGGCCTCGGCCAGCCGCTTCGCGGTCTGTGCCGACTCATCCCGGATCACAGCCGACGCCGGCCGCATCTGGGCCGACGCGTAGCCGGGGCCGAGCAGCAATACCAATAGGATGAAACGGCTTCGCATCACGGCAGCACGATGTCCTTCAACGCGAACTTCACGGTGTATTCCTTCAGCGGAGACGGCGTTTCGTACTCCAGAGTCCAGCCCGCCTTCGGCGTCAGGCCTTTTGCCGCGTCTTCCTTAAAGCGGTAAGCGGCAACCAACCTCGCCCCCCCGGCCGGCAGCTCGTAATCCGTCGGCTCGAACGTCTTGCCCGTCCCCGGGGCGACCAGCCGGCACCGGTTCCGCGTCAGCCACGATTCGAAGCTTTCGAATGCCGGCAGGCCGGGCGGGTAGGTCAACTCGACCTTCGCCTCCCACAACCCGTCGTCCGGGGCGAACCGGTCCAACCGCACCGTCACCCCGGAATCAGTTTTCGACTTCGGGGCCTTGAACGGGTCGTCGATCGCGAACCGGATCATTTTTTCCGCCGCAGTCACGACGAACGTGCCTTCCAGCTTCGCAATTTTATGCGCCGCCCGGGGTACGCCGGACAGTCGGATCGACGCCGGCATCAGAAATCCGGTCGTCGGCACCTTGCCCGGGTCGCTCGCGGCCGTGAGTTTCGAGCCCACGTCGTCGGTGGCAACGGTCACCGTCTGGTTTCCGATCCGGAACACCGGAAACCGCGGCTCCCAGTGCACGTCCAGTTTCACCTCGTACTCGACGCGGCCCGTGTCCGCGTCCCGCCGGGCGACGACCTCCCGCACGACGACGCGAAACGGCCCGTCCACGCTCGCCGCCGGCGGCGGCCCGGCGTGCTTCACGAGTGCGATTTTCTGCCCCTTCCCGCCCAAAGCAATGCGGTGCCCCGTCTTCGCCGCCAGTTCCTCCAGTGCGGTCCAGAACGGGGCGTTCGTTACGGACCAGTCCACTTTTGTCCCCACCGCGGCCCCGGCGGTTTCAACGGCAATCCCGGTCTGCTGAACGATTTGCCGCACGTCTCCGCCCAGCGTTCCCGCCGGTGCCGTCACCGTTACCCTCTTGGGTGCAACACCTTCGGTTTGAGCCAGTGCCGGACAGACGAGCACCCCCAGCAGTCCGGTCGTGACGGCTAATCGGGCCATGCGGCAAGGGGTTCCGGGTTTGGGGGCGGGCGGGTCGGGGGCAAGGGCGACCCGTGTAGACGGGTCCGAACGCCTTTTCTATCCTAACCTTATCAGTGGATTGGTTCTACTCCCGCCCGCCGCGGACCGGCCGTCTTTCTTTCGAGGTCCATCGGAATGCTTGCCACGCCCGAGGTGTTGGCCCGCCACGACGACCTGTTGTCGGAAGACACCGACCCGCAGGAAACCGCCGAGTGGCTCGATTCGCTGGCCGCCCTGATCGCCCAGCAGGGGCCGGACCGGGCCCGCTTTCTATTGGAAACGCTCCTTTCGGCCGCGAACAAGGCCGGGGCAAAGCTGCCGGCAGGCATCACTACGCCGTACGTGAACACGATCGCGGCGGACGAGCAGGCTCCCTTCCCGGGCAACCGCGAGCTGGAACGGAAGATCAAAAGCGCGGTCCGCTGGAACGCGATGGCGATGGTGTTGAAAGCTAACAAGAACACGAACGTCGGCGGGCACATTGCCACGTTCGCCAGTGCGGCCACGCTGTACGAAATCGGGTTCAACCACTTCTTCCGCAGCAAAACCGCCGACCACCCCGGCGACGTGGTCTTCTTCCAGGGGCACGCCAGCCCCGGCATGTATGCCCGGGCGTTCCTCGACGGCCGGCTCGACGAATCCCGGCTCAAAAACTTCCGCCAGGAACTCCAACCCGGCGGCGGCGTGCCGAGCTACCCGCACCCCTGGCTCATGCCCGACTTCTGGCAGTACCCCACCGTCAGCATGGGCCTCGGCCCGATCTGCTCGATCTACCACGCCCGGTACAACCGCTACCTGCGCGACCGCGGCCTCTCCCCCGAAGCCGGCGACGCCCGCGTCTGGGCCTTCCTCGGCGACGGCGAATGCGACGAACCCGAATCCCTCGGGGCCATCGGCCTCGCCGGCCGCGAACGACTCGACAACCTCACCTGGGTCATCAACTGCAACCTGCAACGCCTCGACGGCCCCGTCCGCGGCAACGGCAAAATCATCCAGGAACTCGAAGGCATCTTCCACGGGGCCGGCTGGAACGTCATCAAAGTCGTCTGGGGCAGCAGTTGGGACCCGATTCTCGCGTCCGACCACACCGGGGCCCTCGTCCGCCGCATGATGGAAGTCGTCGACGGAGAATACCAGGAATACGTGGTCAAAGGCGGCGGGTTCATCCGCGAGAACTTCTTCAACACGCCCGAACTCAAGGCCCTGGTCGAGCACCTTTCCGACGACGACCTGGCCAACATGAAACGCGGCGGGCACGACCCGGCGAAAGTCTACGCGGCCTATAAAGCCGCGACCGAACATGAGGGACAACCGACAGTAATCCTGGTGAAAACGGTTAAAGGCTACGGCATGCCGGGCGAGGGCGGGGAAGGCAAAAACACGACCCACCAGCAGAAAAAACTCGTCGCCCCGATCGAGAACGACCCGACACTCTCGCCCGAAGAGAAAGCCAAGAAACAGCAACTCGCCGCGTTGAAACTCTTCCGCGACCGCTTCGGCCTCCCCTTCACCGACGCTCAGTTAAACGAAGTCCCGTTCTACAAGCCCGCCGCCGACAGCCCCGAGATGCGGTATTTCCGCGACCGCCGCACCGCCCTCGGCGGCCCGCAGCCGTTCCGGAACACCACGTTCGTGCCGTGCGCACCGCCGGACCGCAAATACTTCGAAGGGCTGTACAAAGCCACGACCAAGTCGCGGTCGACGACGCTCGCCTGGGTCGAACTGATGACGCAGGTGATGCGCGACCCGCACATCGGGAAGCTGATCGTGCCGATCGTCCCCGACGAGGGGCAGACGTTCGGGATGCCGCCGATGTACAAGGCGTTCGGCATCTATTCGAGCGTGGGCCAGACCTACACGCCGGTCGACAAGGGTTCGCTCACCGAATACCGCGAGAGCACGACCGGCCAAATTCTGCAGGAAGGAATCAACGAAGCCGGCAGCCTGGCAAGCTGGATCGCGGCCGGCACCGCGTACAGCACCCACGGCGTCAACACCATCCCCTTCTACATCTACTACTCGATGTTCGGCTTCCAGCGGATCGGCGACCTCGCCTGGGCCGCCGCCGACGCCCGCACCCGCGGGTTCCTGATGGGCGGCACCGCCGGCCGCACCACCATCAACGGCGAAGGCCTGCAGCACGAAGACGGCCACAGCCCCCTGTTGGCCATGACCATCCCCACCTGCCGGACCTACGACCCCTCCTACGGCTACGAACTCGCCGTCGTCATCGAAGACGGCATCAACGCCATGTACGTCCGCGGCGAGGAGTGCTTCTACTACCTCACCGTTTACAACGAAGCCTACGACATGCCGGCCATGCCCGGCGAGCAGGTCCGCGACGGCATCGTGAAAGGCCTCTACCCGCTGAAGACCGTCAAGCCGGACGGGGCGAAATACGACGTGCAACTCCTCGGCAGCGGCGTCATCCTCAACGAAGTGCTGAAAGCCCAGCAAATCCTGGCCGAGAAGTACAACGTCGCCAGCACCGTCTACAGCGCCACCAGCTACCAGATGCTGAGGCGGGACGCAATCGAGTGCGAACGATTCAACCGGTTGCACCCCGATCAGCCGGGCAAGATGCCGTACGTGCAATCGGTGCTGGGCAACACGAAGGGGCCGATCGTCGCCTCGAGCGACTACCTGCGGAGCGTGGCCGAGATGGTCGGCCCGTTCCTCGACGGCCGGCTGGTGGCGCTGGGCACCGACGGCTTCGGCCGCAGCGAAACCCGCCAGGCCCTCCGCCGGTTCTTCGAAGTCGACGCGGCCAACGTCACCCTCGCGGCCCTGGTCGCCCTCGCCGACCGCAACGAACTCGACCGCGGCGTCGCCGCGAAAGCGGTGAAGGATTTGGGAATTAACCCCGACGCCCCGCCGCCGTGGACGGTTTAGCAAAGGTCGAAGGCGGAAGGATGAAGGATGAGATTATTTCTGCCTTCATCCTTCCGCCTTCATCCTTCAAATTGAGGTTCTGATGGACTTCCGCCTTCCGGCCCTCGGCGAGGGGATCGACGCGGCGACCGTGGTCGGCGTCCGGGTGAAGCCCGGCGACGCCGTCACGGTCGGGCAGGACGTGATCGACGTCGAGACCGATAAGGCCGCCGTCAGCGTGCCGGCAGAATCCGCAGGGACGGTGGCCGAGGTCAAGGTGAAGCCGGGCGACAAGGTCGCGGTCGGCGGCGTGCTGTTTACCTTCAGCGCGAACGGCGTGGCCCCACCGAAACCGGCGGCCGGCGACCGTAAGGCGGCCGCTCCTGCCACCCCCAAACCTGCACCCGAAACGCCGAAACCTTCTGAAACCAGCAGCCCGTCGGCTGCCACCCGCCAGGAGTTCGTCCTCCCCGCCCTCGGCGAAGGAATCGACGCGGCGACCGTCGTGGGAGTCCTCGTCAAAGCCGGCGACGCCATCACCGCCGGGCAGAACGTGGTCGCCGTCGAGACGGACAAGGCCGCCGTCGAAGTGCCGACGGACGTGGCCGGTACCGTCGCCGAAGTGAAGGTGAAGCCGGGCGACAAGATTCCCGTCGGTGCGGTGCTCTTGGTTCTCCAGACGAGCGGCGATCGTAAGGCTGCCGGTCCTGCCGCCCCCAAACCGGCCCCGGAAAAATCAGCCGAATTCTCCAGCCAACCGGCCGCCGTTCGCCAGGAACAAGCCCACCCCGCCAATGGCACCGCCAAGGCCGACCACCTCGTCCCCGGCGGCCCGGCCACCCGCCGCCTCGCCCGCGAACTCGGCGTCACGCTCTCCGAAATCAAACCGACCGGCCGCGGAGGCCGCGTCACGCTGGACGACGTCAAAGCCTTCGTCCGCACCAAAATCACCGAAGCGAAGGCCGGCGGCGGCTCCGCCGTCGCCCCGGGCAAGACCGTCGCCGACAGCTTCGCCCACCCGCCGCTACCCGACTTCTCCAAGTACGGCCCGGTCGAGAAGCGGCCGGTCTC